>JAUIFP010000026.1 GCA_030430365.1 Alphaproteobacteria bacterium
GTGGCTTGAGCGAGGAAGAGAAAAAGCTGGTGCGCGAGCGGGACTGGATCGGGATGATCCATTACGGCGTGATCTTCTTCATGCTGGAGAAGCTCGGCGCGGTGACCGGCATCGGCAATATCGACATCTATGCCGCGATGAAGGGGCTGAGCGTCCCGGAATTCCAGAAGACCCGCAACGCCCAGATCAATTACGGCGTGGCCGGCAAGGAAGATTAAGGGCGAAGCTGGCGCCGGCGAGGCCGGCGTCAGCCCTGCGTATCGAGTTCCTCGCTGGCTTCGAGCCACTGCGCTTCGGTCGCTTCGAGCTCGCTCGCGAGCTGCGCCCGGCGCTTTGACAGGTCTTCGATCGAGAGGCCGGCGAGCGCGCCCTTGGCCGTCGAAGGATCGATCAGCGCGTCGTCGAGCGCCGCACAGTCGCTCTGCAGCTTCGCCATGGCCTTTTCCGCTTTGGTGATCCGGCTGCGGATCAGGCGGGCTTCCTCGCGCTCTCTGGCCGTGCCCTTGCCGTCTTTCTTCGGCGGCTTGGGCTTGCCCTCTTCCTTCGTCTGATTCCGGCCGAGCACGAAGTCGATATAGTCATCCATACTGCCGTCGTAATTGCGCGCGGTTCCGTCATCGACCAGCACCAGCCTGTCGGCGGCCAGTTCGACAATGTGCCGGTCGTGACTGATCAGGATGACTGCGCCCGAATAGTCGTTGAGCGCTTGCACCAGCGCCTCGCGCGCATCGACGTCCAGATGGTTGGTCGGCTCGTCCAGGATCAGGATGTGCGGTGCATCATAGGTGATCAGCGCCAGCGCCAGCCGCGCCCGTTCGCCGCCCGAGAGCTTCGATACCACGGTGGTCGCCTTGTCCCCTGCAAAGCCGAAGCGGCCCAGCTGCGCGCGCACGACGGCAGGCGGTTTGCCCTCCATCAGCCGGGTCATGTGCTGCAGCGGTGTCTCGTCGCCCGAAAGTTCTTCCACCTGGTACTGCGTGAAATAGCCAACCTTCATCTTGCCGGTCGCGAACATTTCGCCTTCCATCACCGGCAATTGCGCGGACAGCAGGCGGGCGAGGGTGGTCTTGCCGTTGCCGTTGCGGCCCAGCAGCGCGATCCGATCGTCCGGGTCGATCCGCAGGTTCAACCGGCGCAGGATCGGCGTTTCGCCATAGCCCACGGCGGCAAGATCAAGAGTGATCAGCGGCGGCTTCAGCTCGCTGGGATCGGGGAAGTCGAAGCTCAAACTCGGATCTTCGATCAGCGCGGCGATCGGCTGCATCTTCTCCAGCATCTTGGCGCGCGATTGCGCCTGTTTGGCGGTGGAGGCTCGGGCGCTGTTGCGGCGGACGTAATCCTCCAGCTTGGCGCGCTGGGCATCCTGCGCGGCCTTGGCCGCAGCCAATTGCGCGGCTCGTTCCGCCCGCTGGCGCTCGAAGCTGTCATAGGTGCCGGGATACATGGCGACCTTCCCGCCCTGCAGGTGCAGGATGTGGTCCACCACATTGTTCAGCATGTCGCGCTCGTGGCTGATCACAATCAACGTGGCGGGATAGGTCTTGAGGAAATTTTCCAGCCACAGCGTGGCCTCGAGGTCGAGGTGGTTGCTCGGCTCGTCCAGCAGCAGCACGTCGGGCTGGGAGAACAGCAGCGCGCCCAGCGCCACGCGCATCTTCCAGCCGCCGGAAAAACTACTCAGCGGCCGCTCCTGCATCGCCTCGTCGAAGCCGAGCCCGATCAGGATCCGTGCGGCGCGCGACGGGGCGGTGTAGGCATCGATCGCGATCAGCCGCTCATAGAGGTCGCCCAGCCGGTCCGGGTCTTCGCAGCCCTCCGCCTCGGCCAGAAGCGCGGTCCGCTCGGTATCGGCAGCGAGTACGGTTTCAAGCGGGGTGGCGCTGCCGTCCGGGGCTTCCTGCGCGATATAGCCCAGCCGCGAGCGGCGCGGCATTTCGATCGTTCCTTCGTCGGGCTCGAGCTCGCCGATGATCGTCTTCATCAACGTGGACTTGCCCGCGCCGTTGCGGCCGATCAGCCCGACCCGCGCGCCCGGCGGTACCGCCGCGCTCGCGCGATCGAGAATGGGGCGGCCGCCCAGCCGCACGGTGAGGTCCTTGATCGAAAGCATGGCCGCGCCCCTATCAGGGCCGGGCGCGGATTTCTAACGCCAATTGGAGTGAGGCCGTGCATGCGCAAATTGCGCTTCGCGGCCGGCCTGCCCGGCGTTTGACCCAGCGCAAAGATTGTATGCGCAGCTTACAATAATCGGGGTTGACTGAGTCCGGAGTTGCGCGCCTCTTTGCGCGGGGCTTCAAAGGGAGAGAAGTCATGGCCGAGATTGTCGGCGGTTTCGCCGTTTCGCATACACCCACGATCGCCTTTGCGCATGACGAAGGCAAATATGACGACCCTGTCTGGGCGCCGATCTTCAAGGGGTTCGAACCGGTCAAGCAATGGCTGGCCGAAAAGAAGCCCGATGTGATCCTGTATATCTACAACGATCACATGACGTCTTTCTGGATGCGGCATTATTCGCATTTCGCCCTCGGCATCGGGCAGGAATATCGCGCTGCCGACGAAGGCGGCGGTGCACGCGACATTCCGCCGATCAAGGGCGATCCCGATCTGGCGCAGCATATCGCCTTCGGCTTGGTGAATGACGAGTTCGACCTGTCCTATTGGCAGGGCATGGGGCTGGATCACGGCGCCTTCTCTCCGCTTTCCGTGCTGCTGCCTTACGACAAGGAAGCCGGCTGGCCGTGCCGCATCGTGCCGCTGCAGTGCGGGGTGCTGGAACTACCGATCCCCAAGGCCAAACGGTTCTGGGATTTCGGCCGCTCGCTGCGCCGCGCGGTCCAGTCCTACCCCGAAGACATCAAGGTCGCGATCGCCGGCACGGGCGGGCTGAGCCACCAGGTCCATGGGGAGCGCTGCGGGTTCAACAATGTCGAGTGGGATCATGAATTCATGGACCGGCTGCACAAGGATCCGGAAAGCTTGATCAACATCCCGGTGGGCGAGCTGGTCAAGCTGGGCGGCATGGAAGGCGCCGAGATCGTGATGTGGATGCTGATGCGCGGCGCGCTGGCGCCCAAGGTCAACAAGCTGCATCAGAGCTTCTTCCTGCCTTCGATGACCTCCATCGCATCGATGGTTTTCGAGGATGCCGAAGAGGATCCCCTGCCGGTCTCGAAGGAAGAATATGCCGAGGCGATGATGGCGGATGTCGCCCCTGCGCTGGGCCTGGAGGGGACCTATCCCTTCACGGTCGGGGTCAGTTCGCGCGTTTGGCGGATCAACAATTTCCTCCACACCATCGTGGAGCCGGAATTCCGCGCACGCTTCAAGTCGGACTTCGAAGGATTGGCCGAGGAATACGATCTGACCGAAGAGGAAAAGCGCCTCATCCGCGAACTCGATTGGATCGGGATGATCCAGTACGGCGTGATCTTCTTCAATCTGGAAAAGCTCGCCCCGGTCGTCGGGCTCGGTAATATCGACGTCTATGCCGCGATGAAGGGCATGAGCGTTCCCGATTTCCAGAAGACGCGCAACGCCGCGATCAATTACGGCGTGGCGGGCAAGGAAGACGCTTGAGGGGCGGCTGGATCAGCCGGTGGATCACCCCTGGGGCGGCTTTCCGCAGCCCGGGGCCCAGTCCGGCTGTGCCAGGGTGAAGCCGGCGAATTCGAAGCCGGGCGAAACCACGCAGCTGACCAGCGAATAGCCGGCAGGACCCTCAGTAGGGCGTGCGGCCTGCCATTCGTCGGGGGCCAGCACATGTTCCACTGTCTGGCCTGCCAGCACGTCGGAGCCCAGCGTCACGCCCTTTACAGGGCCTTCGTCGCTGCCCGCGAACCAGAGCTCCAGCGGATCGCCGGCCTGGAACAGCCAGATCTCGGTCGCATCCACCTTGTGCCAGTGGGATTTCTGCCCGTGTTCCAGCAGGAACAGCACTGTGGTTGCGCGGGCGCGTTCGCCGTCTGCTGCCTCTGCACGCCAGGTTTCCCGGAACCAGCCGCCTTCCGGGTGGGGCTGCAATTCGAGCTGTTCGATGATTTCTTTGGCCTTCGTCATGGCTCCCTGCTTGCCCATCGCTTCACCGAAGGCAATAGTGGGGGGCAGGGTTATCCTTTCCCAAAGCCATGAATTGGAGGAAGCGCGTGAAATTTCAGGTCCGTCTTGCCGCCGCCCTGACGCTTTCGGCGGCGCTTGCAGCTCCGCTGGCGGCACAGACCCCCGAGGAGACAGCGAGCGCTGCTCTGGAAGCCGCGCCGGTATGGGACGGGCATAATGACGTGCCGATCCAGATTCGCGGCCGCTACGGCAATATGCTGGCGGACTTCGATTTCCACGATACGACTGACGCGGCGCCTTTCCGGGAAGGGCAGGGCGGCATGCACACCGATCTGACGCGCCTGCGCCAGGGGAAACTGGGTGCGCAATTCTGGTCGGTCTATGTCTCGGCGGACCTGCCCGAACCCGAAGCGGTGCAGGCCACGATCGAACAGATCGATGTAGCGAAGCGGCTGATCGCAAAATATCCCGATGATCTGGCGCTTGCGCTGACGTCCCAGGATGTCGCGGCGGCCCTGGCGGACGGCAAGATCGCCTCCCTTTTGGGGATGGAAGGGGGCCATTCGATCGGCTCCAGCCTGGCCGTGCTGCGGCAGATGTACGATCTGGGCGTACGCTACATGACGCTGACCCATTCGAAGAACACGCCCTGGGCGGACAGCGCCACAGACACGCCGGAGCATGATGGGCTGACGGATTTCGGCAAGCAGCTGGTGCGAGAGATGCAGCGCATGGGCATGCTCGTCGATCTCAGCCATGTCAGCGAGGCGACGATGAACGATGCGCTGGATGTGGCCGAGGCGCCGGTGATGTTCAGCCATTCGGGTGCGCGCGCCGTCAATGGCCATGCGCGCAACGTTCCCGATGCCGTTCTGGCGCGTGTCGCCGAAAATGGCGGCATCGTGATGGTGGTGGGATATCCGTCCTATCTCAGCGAGGAACTGCGCCAATGGTTTGCCCAGCGCAAGGCGGAGGAAGCGCGGCTGGAATCGCTATGGCTGGGGCAGCCGGACAGCGTCAAATCCGCTCTCGATGCCTGGGACGAGGCGAACCCCGTTCCGGAGGCAACAATTCCCAACATGGCCGACCATGTCGACCAGGTGCGCAAGATCGCCGGGATCGATTATATCGGCATCGGGGGCGATTATGACGGCATGGCGAGCGGGCCCGTCGGCATGGAAGACGTCACCGGCTATCCGGCGCTGTTCGCCGAACTCGCGCGGCGCGGCTATTCGCAGGATGATCTGGAAAAGATTGCCAGCCGCAACATGATGCGGGTGCTGCAAGGTGCGGAGGCCTATGCCGCCGCGCATAGCGGGGATTTGCCGATCGAAACGCCGGTGGAAGATTAAGACCGGCGGTTTCGACCGGCACGCGTCAGGCTTCTTCAGGCAAGCCCTTGCGCTTGGTTGAAGCGTATTCCTCCAGCTCTTTCTCGCTCATGCTCTCATACATTTCGAGCGAAGCGCCCTTGAGCTCGGACTTCTTGGTTTCGCCGCGCTTGGCCGACAATGCGGCTCCGGCGGCCTGCTGCTGTTTTTTCGACTGTGCGGGCATCGCGTTTCTCCCGCTTAGCCCGTCGTCAGCGCGCCCGTCATCCAGGTGACGGAAAGCGCGATAATTGCCAGCGCCAGGCTGATCAGCAGGACATAGCGGACGATGTGCGGGGTGGATCCGCCCCGTGCTTCATCCGTGTCGACGTGTACTTCTTCTCCTCGGCGTTCCATTAGGAAAATTCTCCGTAAATTCTGCCCCTTGATCGGGGAACATGGAATCTAC
This sequence comes from Alphaproteobacteria bacterium, assembly GCA_030430365.1. Taxonomy (GTDB): domain Bacteria; phylum Pseudomonadota; class Alphaproteobacteria; order Sphingomonadales; family Sphingomonadaceae; genus Andeanibacterium. Next base: position 5,839 of record JAUIFP010000026.1, read on the forward strand.
GGTCGGGAAGCGCCGAAGTTCCGCCCTGTCGGCGGTTCACTGCGGATTTGCGATCAGTCGCGCAGCAATTCGTTGATGCCCGTCTTGGAACGGGTTTGCGCATCCACGGTCTTCACGATCACCGCGCAGTAAAGCGACGGCCCGGGCGATCCGTCCACCAGCGGTTTTCCGGGCATCGCGCCGGGAACCACCACTGCGTAGGGCGGAACCTTTCCGCGATGAACTTCGCCGGTCACGCGGTCGACGATCTTGGTCGAAGCGCCGATATAGACACCCATCGAAAGCACGGCGCCTTCGCCCACGATCACGCCTTCCGCCACTTCGCTGCGCGCGCCGATGAAGGCGCCGTCGCCGATCACCACCGGGCCGGCCTGCATCGGCTCCAGCACGCCGCCAATGCCCGCGCCGCCGGAAATGTGCACATTCTTGCCGATCTGGGCACAGCTGCCCACAGTGGCCCAGGTATCGACCATCGTGCCTTCGTCCACATAGGCGCCGATATTGACGAAGCTGGGCATCAGCACCACGCCCTTGCCGATGTAGCTTCCCTGGCGCGCCACGGCACCGGGGACCACGCGGAAACCGGCCTCGCGGAAGCGGTTTTCGCCCCAGCCTGCAAATTTGGAGGGGACCTTGTCGAAGGCGGGGGCACCGCCCGATCCGGCTTCCACGATCGCATTGTCGTTCAAACGGAAGGAAAGCAGCACGGCCTTCTTCAGCCACTGATTGACCTGCCAGCCGCCATTGCCATCGGGCTCGGCCACGCGCGCCTTGCCGGAATCGAGCAGTTCAAGCGCCGCCTCGACCACTTCGCGCACATCGCTGCTGGCAGGGGTGACGGATTCCCGCGCATCCCATGCGGCTTCGATGGCGGTTTCGAGTTGACTGGACATTGGGCTTGGCTCCTCTTGCACGGCATGTGCCGTGTCGCGTTTCTGGCTCGGGCGAGCGCCTAACGGTTCGCTTGCCTGTGGGCAAGGTGCAAAGCATCGGGTGAAAGGCGCGCCGCCTGCCTTGCCCCTGCAGGTTGGCGCCGGTGCCGGGCACAAAAACATGGGCCGGCATTTAGACGAAATTAACTCTGCCGGTTCGAAACTGGTCAACAGCTAGACCAGGGGTGGCCAAGATGACGAAGCTAGGCTCGCGGAGCCGATCGCTTGGAACCGGTGCGGCAATTTCCGCACTGGCGCTGCTTGCCGCCTGCGGCGGAGGCAGCGGCGGCGGCGACGTGATCAGCACGCCGGCGCCTACGACATCGCCGGCGCCTGCACCGTCGCCCACGCCGACACCGTCTCCCACGCCGACGCCGTCTCCGACGCCGACACCGTCTCCGACGCCAACGCCGGCCCCAACACCTTCTCCGTCTCCGACGCCAACTCCTACGCCCACGCCGGCCCCTACACCTACGCCGTCTCCGACGCCCAGTCCCACGCCAACTCCCACGCCAACGCCAACCCCGACACCCACGCCGATCAGCTATGTCGTGCCGCCGGAGCCGACCGATACGATCGGCTACGATACGGCGGAATATGACCGGTCCGACGGGCCGCGCTTCCATGGCGCCGCCACTGCCTGGGTCGATGGCCACACGGGCACAGGCTCGATCATCGGAATTATCGATTCCGGGATCTATCAAACCAATTCCGAATTTGCCGGGCGTATTTCCGCCGATTCAACCGATGTTGCCGGAAACGGAACATTGGAGGCCGAAGGCGATCATGGAAGCCTGGTGGCAATGGTTGCCGCCGCCGCCAATGATGGGGAAGGCACTGTCGGGATAGCCTATGATGCCACGATCCTGGCAATCCGGACGGACGATCCAGACAGCTGCGCCGACGGGGATTGCAGCTTCTTCGATTCCGACATCGCCACGGGCATCGATCATGCAATCGATCATGGCGCCAAGGTCATCAATATCTCGCTGGGTGGCGGAGGGACCACCAGCGCCGTGAAAAACGCCATTGCCCGTGCCGCCACGGCTGGCGTGGTGATCGTGGTATCGGCAGGTAATGACGGCACCCCGGAACCCGACGACTTTGCGAAGGATCTCGCCGATGCAGGCAATGGCAATGTGATTATCGCCGGCTCGGTGGATTCCAGCGGGAACATCTCCAGCTTCTCGAACCGGGCGCGCAGCTACACCGATTTCTACATCGCTGCGCTTGGCGAAAACATCATCGTCAAGCTCGATGAGGCTTACTGGGCCGACGATTATTTTTGTCCATCTGCGCCATATTGCCGGATCGACGGAACCAGCTTTTCCGCCCCGCAGGTCAGCGGCGCGGTGGCGCTATTGGCGCAGGCCTTCCCCACACTAACTGCAACGGAGATTGTCTCGCTGCTGCTCGAAACCGCGCAGGATGTCGGCACCGAAGGCGCCGACAACACCTATGGCAGCGGTATTCTTGACATTTACGAGGCATTCCAGCCTCAGGGCACAACCAGCCTTGCCGGTACCGGCGGAGCGATCCCGTTGGGCGATACCGCGCTGGCCGGATCGCCGGCCATGGGCGATGCGCTGGAAGCCGCCTCCATCGCCACGCTGGTGCTCGACAAGTATGACCGCGCCTACAATACCGATCTCGGCCCCAGCATGCGCGGGGCAAGCGTTTCGCGCCGGCTGCATGGGGCGCTCGACAATCCCTGGCAATTCTACTCCGCACAAAGCGAGAAAACGGCGGTCGCTTTCAGGATCGCGGATACCGGGCAGGGGACCGGGCTCGACGCCGCGAACGAGCTGAGGCTCGGCGTGCGGGATGCCGATGCTGCCAGGGTTCTGGCCGCGCGCATCGCGCTGAAGCTTTCGCCCGAAACGCAGATCGGCCTGACCTATGCCGAAGGGCAGGATGGGCTCGTCGCGCAATTGCAGGATCAAAGCCGCCCGGCATTTCTGCTCGCCCCCACCGGAAGCGGGGATGACGGCGCCTTCCGCAGCGCCGATTTCTCCCTCGCCTTGCGCCGCCAGCTCGGCTCGTGGGGCCTGACGCTGGGGGCCGAAAAGGGGGAGATCGTCAGCGGCAATCTGGTGAAATTGCAGGGGGATGGCTTCGCCTATCGCAGGCGCGACCGCGTGCACAGCGTCAGCATGGCGCTGGACCGGGAATATGGCGCGCTGCAAACCGTCTTCGCGCTCAATCTGGTCAATGAAAACCGGACCGTGCTGGGCGGGCGCCTGCACGATGTTTTTGGCGGCGGCGGCGCCCAGACGCTGTTCCTGGATGCGAATGCCGGCTGGCAGTTTGCCGATCGCTGGCGGCTGGGCGGTTCGCTTCGCAATGGCTGGACCCTGCCCGAAACCAGCAGCGTGATCACCGATGCCTCGCGCATTTACAGCCGCTCGTGGTCGATCGATCTGGAACGGCGCGGTGTGCTGGGTGCGCGCGATGCGCTGGGCCTGCGGATCGCGCAGCCACTGCGCGTGGAAGGCGGCGGATTGCAGCTCAATCTGCCGGTGGCCTATAGCTATGTCAGCGAAAGCGCGACTTTCGGAACGTTGCCATTCCCGCTCACGCCGGAAGGGCGCGAGATCCTGGGAGAGCTGGCCTGGCACGGCCCGCTCTTCTCCGGCAGCGCTTCGGCCAGTCTGTTCTATCGCCGCGATCCGGGGCACTATGCCAACACGGCGGACGATGCCGGCGTGGCGATGCGCTGGAACACGCGCTTCTAGGCCTTGCGGTTAGGCCTTGCGGTCGAGCCGCATAACCCAAATGGTACAAAATACTTGACATCGTAACGCTATTCGGTTATCAATTCCGAACATCGCGATAGTGCAAGTCGAGTGGCTTCTGGCTTGTTTCCGTTGGCCTTCCCAAACAATTGCATATCATCCTGACTAACATCGTGGCACAATGCCCGGAACGATAAAGCAAGGGATGAGGCGGTTATGGCAGGGCTAGCTCGCGAGAGGAGCGGCCTGCGGCCTGCTGCGGATGCGCAGGTCGAAGGCGTTTTCAACTATGTCGATCCCGCCCGTTTGGGCGAGTGGGACAGGAATTTCTGGTTCGACCATGCCTGGAGCGGCATCCCCGGCATCTCGCGCAGCATGACCGTGACCGACGCATGCGCGCTTGCCGACAGGCCGCGTTTCGACCGCGAGGGGTTTCAGACGGCGTTTCTCGGCATCGGCGATATCGATTTCCATGACGAGCGGGATATCGAGCGGATCTGGCGGCCCGCCGCCTGCCGCGTGATGCAGGAGATCACCGGCGCCGATGCGGTGGTGGCCTGGCGGTCCGGCCTGCGTTTTTCGGAGCGCGACGCGCAGGTGAAGCGCAACGAAGCTTCCAACCCGGCACGCCGCGTCCATGGGGATTTCAGCCCGTCGCATTTTGCCGAGCATATCGATCATCCCGAAGCGCTGGCGGCGATCGAGCCCGTGGCGGCCGGGCGCAAGATCCGGCGTTGGATCGGGTGCAATGTGTGGCAGCCGCTTTCTCCGTCTCCCTATGACGTGCCGCTGGCAGTGTGCGACACGCGCACGGTGACGCCGGCGGATGTCGTCGTAGCCACCGGTACGGTGGAGCATGACCGGGACGTGCATATCGAGCTGGCCCTCTATGCCTATAACCAGAAGCACCGGTGGTTCTTCTACAGCTCGATGGAGCCGGGCGAGGCGCTGGTATTCAACGGGCTGGACAGCGATGTGCCCGGGCAGTGGCGGCTGGTGCCGCATTCGGCCTTCGACAATCCGGCCTGCCCGGAAGGAACCCCGCCGCGCCACAGCATGGAAACCCGCACCATGGCGCTGTTCTTCGAATAGCCAGCCGCGGCTTCGGGCCCTTCGGATCGCGCCCCAATCTTCGAAATAACGTCAGCAGCGTTTCAACGCTTCTCTCGCGCCCCATGCAAGCGATGCGCGTAGGGAAGAGCGTGCCGAAGGAATGCTCCGCTTGGCAGGGCCTTCCCGACAGCACCCGATCCGGCGCGGTGCCGGGTCGGCAACCTCAACACAGGAATGATGATTCATGGGTAGACTCATTTTCTCTGTCGCAGCCGTTTTGGCGGTTGCGGTTGGCGCGCCGGCGTCTGCGGAAACCCGCACGACGCTGGTCCAATATTCCGATCTCGATCTGGCCAGTCCGGAAGGCGTCCAGACGCTCGAACGCCGTTTGCGCAATGCGGCACGCCAGGTGTGCGGCGCCGCGCGTATTCGCCCGCTGAAAGAACGGATGGAATACCACCAGTGCATCGACGAAGCCGGCGCGACTGCCGAAGAGCAGATGGCGGCCATTACCGAAGCAAGCAGCGTCCTCGCAGTGCGCTCCGAAACCGAAGCTGCGATGCAATGAGCAGGCGGCGCTGCTGCGCCATGCCGATGATTGCGTGAAGTTTCTGGGTGAGGCGACACTTCGGGGCGGGGGAATGGAAATTCCTCTGCTCCGTTTTCGAAAGGGAAGAGAGCAAGGCGCATAACTGAGCGCTTCAACTTACCGCCCCGAGTACCTAAATCGTCAGCTGGAGACGAAGCCATGACCAGCACTGATTCCAAAATCGTTGCCTGCCCGCACTGTGCGGGGCTCAACCGGGTACCGGCCGCAAAGCTGGGCGCCGGCGGCAAATGCGGCAAATGCCACAAGCCGCTCTTCACCGCGCAGCCCATCACCCTGACATCGGCCAATTTCGCGGCCCATTCAGCCAAGAGCGACATTCCCCTGCTGGTGGATTTCTGGGCCAGCTGGTGCGGGCCGTGCCGCCAGATGGCCCCGGCATTCGAAGCGGCGGCGGCGCAATTGGAGCCCTTCGTGCGCCTGGGCAAGCTCGATACCGAAGCAGAACAGCAGATTGCCGGGCGTTTCGGCATTCAATCGATCCCGACCCTGGCAATGATTGCGAAGGGCCGGGAAGTTGCGCGGCAGGCCGGGGCGATGCCGACAAGCGCCATCGTGGGCTGGGCACGGCAGGCAGCCGCGAACTGAACGATCGATACGCCTGCCTTCAGAGCGGGGCCAGACACATCCATGCATGGGAGATTGACGCATGACCGCAAGCCATCCTGCCCTTCAGCGGGGCAACGCCGCAGTGATTACGGGCGCCGCAGGGGGTATCGGCCTCGCCGCCGCCCGCAAGCTCGCCGATCTGGGCCTGCGCGTCTGCCTGGCCGACAATGACGCGGCCGTCCTGGAGCAGGCCGCAGCCTCTATCGAAGGCGCGATCGCGGTTCCGGTGGACGTTTCGGATCGCAGCGCGGTCGAGGCTCTGGCGCGCGAAGCCACCGCGCAGCTCGGGCCGATTTCCGTGCTGATGAACAATGCGGGCAGGGGCGGGGGCGGCGATGCGCTGTCCAATCCCGAAGGCTGGGAAAACGTGCTGGGCGTCAATCTGATGGGCGTGCTCCACGGGGTGCAGAGCTTCGTTCCCGCCATGGCGGAATCGGGGCAGCCGGGGCTGGTGATCAATACCGGCTCCAAGCAGGGCATCACCACGCCGCCGGGAGACACGGCCTACAATGTGAGCAAGGCTGGCGTGAAGGCGCTGACCGAAGGGCTGGCGCATACGCTGCGCGACAAGGAAGGCTGCGCCGTCAGCGCGCATCTGCTGATCCCCGGCTTCACCTATACCCGCATGATGGAAGCGCATATTCCCCAAAAGCCGCCAGCAGCCTGGACCCCGGATCAGGTTGCGGATCGTTTGGTCGAGGGGGTCGAAGCGGGCGAATTCTACATTCTGTGCGAAGATAACGAGACCACGCGCGCCCAGGATGAAAAGCGCATGCTCTGGGCCATGCAGGACATTATCGAGAACCGTCCAGCCCTTTCGCGCTGGCATCCGGACTGGAAGGACGCGTTCGAGCAATTCATGAAGGCCTGATCGCGGGCGATCCCCGCGCAGCTCAGCCTTCCTGCATCAGCCCCCGCACGAATTCGATCAGGCCGGTCTGGCGCGTGCGGCGCATGCGCTCCGCCGCCAGGATCTTGCGCACCTGTTCGAAGCAGGCCTGAATGTCGTCATTGATCACGACATAGTCATAGCCGTCCCAATGGCTGATCTCCGCGCGGGCACGGGCCATGCGCCCGGCAATGACTTCGTCGCTGTCGGTCCCGCGTGAGCGCAGGCGGTGCTCCAGCTCGCCGATGCTGGGCGGCAGGAGGAATACCGAGACCACGTCATCCCCTGCGCGCTGCGAAAGCTGCTGCGCGCCTTGCCAGTCAATATCGAACAGAAAATCTTCGCCGCGCTCCAGCCCTTCGGCGATCTGGGCCTTGGGCGTGCCGTAATGATTGCCGAACACTTCCGCCCATTCGAGGAATGCCGCCTCGGCCACCATGGAATCGAATTCGGGATTCGTGGTGAAGTGATAATCCTTGCCGTCCACTTCGCCGGGCCGCTGCGGGCGCGTCGTGACCGAAACCGACATGCGCAGATTGCTGTCGGCCTCCAGCAGTTTGCGAGAAACGGTGGTCTTTCCCGCTCCCGAAGGGGAAGAGAGGATGAACATCAATCCTCTGCGGCTGCTTGCTGGATGATCGGGGGGCGTTGCCATGCCCGCTGTTGCCGCAAGGGCGGCAATCAAATCAACCGGAAATTCCAGGGACTGGGATAAGCCCGCGCGTAGGCGGTCAGGCTTTGCCGGGGCCGCCAGGCGTTTCGGACCTGGCTTCGGCCTTCGCCCGGCGCTCTGCCTTACGTTCCGCCTTGCGCTGATCGTAGAGCGTCTTGAACAGGATTCCGCTGCCGACCAGCATGGCGCCGGGGATGGAGCGGGCGGCAAAGCGCGACACCATGATCGATGTCAGCTTCTTCGTGACGCCGCTGTTTTTCTTGAAGGTCCTCTTTGCCTGCTCGGCCCCCAGCTGCTTGCGCAGCACGCCGCGTTCCATATAGCGGCGGCCAATCCTCAGCGCGGTACGGAATCCGATATCCATCAGCAGGAGGCTGGGCGTCGGTTCCAGCTCGGGGCCTGCCTTGCCCGCTTTCGCCTTCCGGTTCGTTTTCGATGCCTTGGCCATGCAGCCCTTCTTCACGCCGCAATCGGGTTACGCGCCTTTGCCGGTGCTATTTCTTGCGGCCGAAATCCACCGTGACGACATTGGAGCCGTCGTCTCCTTCGCCAACGGGCGGCTCGCCCGCTTGTTCCGCGTCTGCGGCCGCAGAATCGTTTTCCGCATCATCATGCGCTTCGGGTTCCATATCCGCCGCGGCGGCCTGGAACTGCAGGCCGAAATCGACGGCGGGATCGACAAAGGCCGTGATCGCGGAGAAGGGAATGACCAGCTTTGCCGGAATCTGGTTGAAGCTGAGGCCCACAGTGAAGCCTTCGTCGTCCACCCCAAGGTCCCAGAACTTGTTCTGCAGGACGATGGTCATCTCGTCCGGAAAGCGTTCGCGCAAATGGGCGGGAATGGATACGCCCGGCGCGCCCGTCTTGAAGGTGATGTAGAAATGATGCGCACCGGGCAATTCGCCGCCCGTTCGCTGGATTTCTCCCAATACGCGGCCGACCACGGCGCGCAGCGCCTCTTGTACGATTTCGTCGTACGGGATCAGGCTATCGGGCGTTTCTTCGCTCATGGAATGACAAGTGGCGGCGGCTTGCGAACCGGTCAAGGGCAATTGTGCTTTATAGTATAGCTGGCGCTAACCATCCTCTCGCCTGCTCAGGCGAGGCTGGACAAGCAAACCTATCGGATTATAGGCGAGCCATGCGTACTGCACGGATTGCCCGAAAGACCAAGGAAACCGACATTCTCGTCGAGATAAATCTCGATGGGACAGGGGCTTATGACATTTCGACGGGGATCGGCTTTCTCGATCACATGATCGAGCAGTTTTCCCGCCACTCGCTGATCGACGTGACGCTGAAAGTCGCTGGCGATCTGCATGTGGACCAGCACCATACCACCGAAGACAGCGCCCTGGCCCTGGGACAGGCGATTTCGGAGGCTTTGGGCGACATGGGCGGCATCGGCCGCTATGGCAGCGCCTATTCGCCCATGGACGAGACACTTTCGCGCGTCGCGCTGGATATTTCCGGGCGGCCCTTTTTCGTGTGGAAGGCCGGTTTCACGCAGGAACGGCTGGGCGAGATGGATACCGAGCTGTTCGAGCACTGGTTCCATTCCATGTCGCAAGCGGTGGGGATTACCCTGCATATCGAGCTGCTTTATGGTCAGAACAACCACCATATCTGCGAATCGATCTACAAGGGCTTTGCCCGGGCGATGCGCACGGCGGTGGAGATCGACCCGCGCAAGGGCGGGGCGATTCCTTCCACCAAGGGCCAACTCGGCGGTTGAGCCTGAACTTTTTGATTCACGAAGGTTGAAGCGTCATGGATGAAGCGCTTGCCCTGATCGATTACGGCGCCGGCAATCTCCATTCCGTGCACAGCGCGCTGCTGGCAGCGGGGGCGGAACATATTGCCGTGACGGCCGATCCCGAAATCGTGCGCGGCGCTCGGCGGATCGTGCTGCCCGGCGTCGGCTCTTTCAGGGCCTGTGCGCATGGGCTCAAGGCGATTCCGGGCCTGGTCGAAGCGATGGAAGCTCGCGTGCTGGAAGACGGCGTGCCGTTCCTGGGCATTTGCGTAGGCATGCAGCTGCTGGCCACGCGCGGATATGAGCACGGCGTGACGCGCGGGCTCGGCTGGATTCCCGGTAACGTCTCGCTGATCGAGCGGACCGATCCGGCGATCAAGGTGCCGCATATGGGCTGGAACGATGTGCTCCATGCGCCGCATCACGACGGCGCGGAACTGATCGAGGAGGGGGAGGCCTATTTCCTCCATTCCTACCACATCGAACCCGATGACGGGCACCATATTGCGGCGATGACCGATCACGGCGGCGGGCTCGTCGCCGCGGTTGCCCGCGACAATATTCTGGGCGTGCAGTTCCACCCCGAAAAAAGCCAGAAATACGGGCTGGAACTGTTGGCGCGTTTCCTCGAATGGAATCCGAAATGATCGTTTTTCCCGCCATCGACCTCAAGGGCGGCCAGGTCGTGCGCCTTGCCGAAGGCGATATGGCGCGCGCGACCGTCTATGGAGACGATCCCGCCGCTCAGGCCATGCTGTTTGCCGATGCCGGGGCCGAGCACCTGCATGTCGTCGATCTGGACGGCAGCTTCGCCGGCCGCGCCGAGAACCGCGAAGCGGTGGAAGCGATTATCGAGCGTTTCCCGGGCTATGTGCAGCTGGGCGGCGGCATCCGTGACGCGGCGGCCGTGGAAGGCTGGTTCAATCTGGGCGTGGCGCGCGTGGTGATGGGCACTGCGGCGCTGAAGGATCCGCAATTCGTGAAAGACATGGCCCGCGAATGGGAAAACGGCATCGTCGTGGCCGTTGACGCGCGCGACGGTATGGTCGCCACCGAAGGCTGGGCCGAAGTCTCGGACGTGCCGGTGGAGGATATGGCCCGCCGGTTCGAGGATGCGGGCGTCGCCAGCCTGCTATTCACCGATATCGGGCGGGACGGGATGCTGAAGGGCTGCAACGTAACCGCTACCGTGGACCTTGCGCGTGCCGTGGACATTCCGGTGATCGCCAGCGGCGGCGTAAAGGGACTGGACGATATCCGCATGCTTTCCATCCATGCCGATGAAGGGATCGAAGGCATTATTACGGGCCGCGCGCTCTATGACGGGCGACTGGACCTAGCCGCAGCGATCCAGATGGCTGGGCGGTAGTTAACCCGATCGAAGCTTCACGGGGCTAGGGCTGGCGCCGGAAGGGGCGGTGCAATGCTTCGATGGTTCAAACGCGGTGGCGATCTGGCGGATCGACGGCTCAAGCTGCACGATGTGGAAGCGCATATGCAGGACATGGCCAGCACCGGCTGGGCAGGAAAGCTCGCGCAAACGATCTATTCCGATGGAACCGGCAAATTCCGCATTCGCGCAGCGCGCCTGAAATTGGGTATGGACCGCACCGCCAGGCTCTATCTCGAAGACAAGTTGGTGTCCGAGTTCAAGAGCGGCATCAAGCGCCTGGAGTATCGCTGGCGCGGCACGATGACGGCCGAGATGCCGAAATTCGAAATCGGCAAGAAAGTCCGCCTCGAGGTTGGGCCGCATCGCTTCGAAGGCATAGTCGAGGCCGACTGACCTCTCGTCAAACGCGGCGTTTTGTTGGATAGGCGCTGGCATGACTGTGCGTATCCGTGTGATTCCCTGCCTGGACGTGGCCGATGGCCGCGTGGTGAAGGGCGTGAACTTCGTCGACCTGAAGGACGCCGGCGATCCGGTGGAGCAGGCCAAGGCCTATGACCGCGCCGGGGCGGACGAGCTGTGTTTTCTGGACATCTCGGCCAGCCATGAAGGGCGCGGGACCTTGCTGGATATTGTGCGCCGCACGGCGGAAGTGTGCTTCATGCCGGTCACCGTGGGGGGCGGTGTGCGCAATGTCGAAGACGCGCGCGCTTTGCTGCTTGCAGGCGCCGACAAGGTCGCGGTCAACTCCGCCGCCGTCGCCCGCCCCGAAGTGGTCAACGAGATTGCGGAGAAGATGGGCAGCCAATGCGTCGTCGCCTCCGTGGATGCCAGATGGACTCATGATCACTGGGAAATCTTCACCCATGGCGGTCGCCGCGCGACCGGCATCGACGCGGTCGAGCATGCCGTGCGCCTGGCAGAACTGGGCGCGGGCGAATTGCTGGTCACCTCCATGGACGGGGACGGCACCAAGAAAGGCTATGACCTCAAGCTGACGCGCACCATCGCCGATGCGGTTTCGATCCCGGTGATTGCCAGCGGCGGCGTCGGCACGCTCGATCATCTGGTCGAAGGTGTGACGGAAGGCCATGCCAGTGCGGTTCTGGCTGCATCGATCTTCCATTTCGGAACCTATGCCATTTCCGATGCGCATGCCGCGCTGCGTGAGGCGGGCCTGCCTGCACGAAGCTGATCGCGGCGCAGGGTGTGGAGCGCTCCCCGCTTGACCGGGGCGCGCCGCCTGTTCATGGCTGCGCGCATGGATACGCCTTCCGACAGCCTGGCCCGTCTGGAACAGACGATCGCAGCCCGCCTCGGCGCTTCGCCGGAAGAAAGCTATGTCGCGCAATTGCATGCGCGCGGGCTGCCTGTGATCGCGCGCAAGCTGGGCGAGGAGGCGACCGAGGCCGTTGTCGCCGCGCTGGCAGGCGACAAGGAAGAGCTGGTGGGCGAGGCGGCCGATGTGCTGTTCCACCTGCTGGTTCTGCTGGGGGAGAAGCAGATTCCCCTGGCCGATGTGCTGGCGGAGCTGGACCGGCGCGAAGGCACGTCCGGCCTTGCGGAAAAGGCAGCGAGGAACACATGAACGCCGTCGATCCCACACAGCCCTATGACGATCAGAACATCTTCGCGAAGATCCTGCGCGGGGAATTGCCCTGCGAAAAGGTCTATGAAGACGAATGGGCGCTGGCCTTCCACGATATCGGCCCGCAGGCGCCGATCCATATTCTGGTGATCCCCAAGGGCCCCTATGTCAGCCTGGACGATTTCACCGCCAAGGCGAGCGACGAGGAAATTGCCGGTTTCTGTCGCGCAGTCGGGCGGGTTGCGCGCGACCAGGGGCTGGTGGAGCCCGGCAACCGCTCGATCGCGAATACCGGCCCCGATGCGGGCCAGATCGTCGCGCATTTTCATGTCCATATCTGCGGCGGAAGGCCACTGGGGCGGATGATCCCGGAGTAGTTCGACTCGCTTTGTCGCTGCTGTGATTCGTTTCGCCGCAAGCGCGGTGGTGCCGAGTAGCCCCTGCTTGCCGAGCGACTCGCCGAACGACTAAAAGCTCGCGCAGGAATGAAGCAGCTACCCGAACCGCATTCCGGCCAATTCGACGGGCCGCGGCATCTCTTTGCGGTGCGGGTTTACTATGAGGATACGGACCTGTCGGGCATCGTCTATCACGCCAACTACCTTCGCTGGTTTGAGCGCGCCCGCTCCGACATGTTGCGCCTGTTGGGGATAGACCAGCGTTCCGCGCAGGAAAGCGGCGAAGGCGTCTATTCGGTTGCCGACCTGAAGATCCGCTATCGCGCGCCTGCACGTCTCGACGATGACGTTCTGGTCGAAAGTTCCGCTCTCCATCTCGGCGCTGCCAGCGTGACCTTGCGTCAATGCGCCTTCCGCATGGAACGCGGGCAAGCATCCGAATTGCTGGCCGAGGCGGATGTCCGCATTGGCTTTATTTCACCCGATGGCCGTCCGCGCCGCCAGCCGGCGGCCTGGCGCGATGCTTTCGCGTCACACCTTCCCGCACAAGAACCAGAGATGCCAAACGCATGAACGATCTCGCCTTCCTTGCCGTCGCCGGCGCGCCGGACCGGCTCAATCCGATTCAGCTATTCCTCGATGCCGATATCGTGGTGCAAGTCGTGATGGCCGGGCTTCTGCTGGCCAGTGTCTGGGTTTGGATGATCATCGTGTCCTTCAAGATGAGGATCGGCCGCCTGCGCCGCAGCTCAGCCGAATTCGAAGAGGACTTCTGGGAGCGCGAAAATCCCGAGGCGATCCTGAGCGAGCGCCGCAGGCAGAAGGTTCCGGCCGCCGAAGTGGCAGTGGCCGGGCTTGGCGAATTCCGCAGGTCGACCCAGCAAAAGGGCTTCGACCAGGACGGTGCGCGCCAGCGGATCGCCGGTGCCATGGATGCGCAAGTGGCGGTCGAGGCCGATGAGCTGGCCGAGAGGCTGAATTTCCTGGCCACGACCGGCGCCGTTGCGCCCTTTGTGGGCCTGTTCGGCACCGTCTGGGGCATCATGAACAGCTTCTTCCAGATCGGCGCGCAGCAGAACAGCTCGCTCGCAGTGGTCGCTCCGGGCATTTCCGAAGCGCTGTTCGCAACCGCTATCGGCCTGTTCGCTGCGATCCCCGCCGTGATCGCCTATAACCGCTACAGCCATCAGGTGAACGCTCTGGAAGCGCGGCTGCAGCGCTTTGCCGACCGCTATCATGCGCGCCTGAGCAGAGAGCTGGAGCGCGTCTGATGGCGATGGGCGTCACGCAGTCGGGCCGCAGGGGCAGGGGACGGGGCAGCCGCCGCGCACCCATGGCGGACATCAACGTCACCCCGCTCGTCGACGTGATGCTGGTGCTGCTGATCATCTTCATGGTCACCGCGCCGCTGATGACTGCAGGCGTGCCGGTGGACCTGCCGGACAGCCGCGCGAATCCGCTGACGCAGGAACCCGAACAGATCACCATTGCGATCGACAGCAACGGCTACATCTATATCGACGATGCGCTGGTCGAAGTCGGCGGCTTTGCCGACGCGGTGGAAAATATCGGCTGTGCATCGTCCAATCCGCCGCTGATCACGCTGCGGGCGGACCGTGTGCTCAATTACGGGCGGGTCATGGCCGTTCTGGGCGAGCTCAATCGCGGGGACTGCAATCGCGTTTCGCTGGTCACCAACAGTTCATCGAACGCGCCATAGCTCCATGCTGATGCAATTCGCTCATCTCAGGAAGGAAGAACGCTTCGGCCTTGCGGTGGCAGCGGGCCTGCATGTCGCGATCCTGCTTGCTTTGGCGATCAATGCGGCGCGCAGCCCCGCGGACGTCCCGGTTCCCGAGCGGATGGTGGTGAGCCTGGCGGACGAAATTTCGCTGACTTCGACTGCGCCCGATCCTTCGACCGAAACCCAGGCCGCAATCGCCCAGACACTGTCGGAAGATCCGGCACCGGCACCCGACCCGCAGGAGCAGGTGGCCGAACAGCAGCCCCGCGTGCCTGCACCGCAGGCGCGCCCCACGGTCGCGCTCGAACCGCAGCCCACGCAGCCACCGCAGACCCAGAGAAGCGGCGGCGGCAGCCGCATCGGCGATAACTTCCTGCAGGGCAGCAGCAGCGGGGATCGCAGCGAATCCCGCGGCTCGCCGGCGGCCGAATTCGGTCCTTCGGAGCAGGCATCACTCGTCAGCGCCATTTCACGGCAGCTCCGCCCGCACTGGAACGCACCGCAGGGCGTCGATGCGGAAAAGCTGGTGACTCTGCTCGATTGGGATATGAATAAAGACGGCAGCCTTGCCGGGCGCCCCCGCCTGAGGGGGCAGGACGGCATCACCGATGCCAACCGCCCGCAGGCGTCCCGGCATGCCGAACTGGCGATCCGCGCCGTTCAGCTGGCCGCTCCATTTGACTTGCCCAGCGAATATTACGATCAATGGAAGCGCATCAGGAAATGGCGTTTCGATAGGAATTCGTCCCGATGAAACAGTTTATTGCCTTTTTTGCCCTCTTCCTTGCGCCCGTTCCGGCTCTGGCGCAGCAAGAGGCAGCCGCGCCGCCGCCGGCGGCGGATGCCGGCATTGTTCTGCCGCCTGAAGATGACGATGAAGGCGGGCTGACCGGCTCCGTCACGGATGAAAGCGCGTGGCAGGATCTCGGCATTGCCATTCCTGCCTTTGCTACCAACGCCAATGTCGCAACCCCGGCCAATGCCCAGGGCACCTATGAGCTGGGACGTGAACTGGCGCGCGTGATCACTTCGGATCTCAGGAATAACGGGCTGTTCCGTCCCGTCGGGCCGGACGCGCTGCCGCGCCCCGAATTCGCTCAGATCAATTCGCCCAGCTGGCCCACATGGCGGGCGCGCAGCGCCGAAATGCTGGTGCATGGCTATGTCCAGGCCGGGGCGGACGGGCGGCTCACCGTGGGCTGCTATCTCTACGACATTCAGCTTCAGGAACAGCTGGAGCGTGAAGGATGGGTTGTAGAGCCGGAGGATTGGCGCCGCGCGGCCCACAAATGCTCGGATCTCATCTATTCGCGGCTTTCAGGCGAAAGCCCGTTCTTCGATAGCAAGATTGCCTATATCGCGGAATCCGGGCCCAAAGATGCCCGCATCAAGCGGCTGGCGATTATGGATTCCGATGGCGCGAACCACCGTTTCATCACCAATGGCCGCTCGACCGCGCTGACGCCGCGCTATTCCCCGGATTACAAGTCGCTGGTCTATCTCAGCTATATCAACGGAAACCCGCGGATTTACGTCTACGATATCGGCACGGGGCAGCAGCGTCTGGTAACGCAGAGCAATAATCCCACCTTTTCCCCGCGCTGGTCCCCCGATGGCAGGTCGATCCTCTATTCCATGGCCGTGGGCGGGAACACGGACATTTACCGCGTCTCCGCCAATGGCGGGCAGAGCACGCGGCTGACGAACAGCCCCGGCTTGGATGTCGGCGGCTCCTATTCGCCCGATGGCAGCAGGATCGTGTTCGAAAGCGACCGTTCGGGCGCTCAGCAATGCTATGTGATGGATGCCGACGGTTCAAATCAGCGGCGGATCAGCTTCTTCGGCGGCCGCTGCGCCACGCCCGAATGGAGCCCGCGCGGCGATCAGATCGCTTTCACGCACGTTGTCGGGGATCTGCGTGTCGCCGTCATGAGCCCTTCGGGCCGCAATATGCGGCATCTCACCGATGGCTGGCAGGATGAAGCGCCCACCTGGGCACCCAACGGCCGAATCATCCAGTTTTTCCGCACCGCGCGCAATTCCGGCGACGCTTCCTTGTGGCAGGTGGACCTCACCGGCCGCAATGAACGGCGCCTACCGACGCCGATTGGTGCGTCCGATCCTTCTTGGGGACCCGTTTTACCCTAAGAGTGTTACGTTAACAGTTGACCGGCCATACGCCGTACAGCATTTCCAAGGACCTGTTTGATAAGGAGAGTAAGATGCGATTCCCGATTACTGCCATGACTGCGGCCAGCGCTCTCGCACTTGCCGCCTGTTCCAGTTCACCGCCAGAGCAGCTTCCGCCGCAGCCGGCGCCCGTTCAGGAAACCCCCGCACCTGCTCCGACACCTACGCCCACGGGGCCGGTCCCGGGCACCAATGCACACTTCATGTCCCAGATGCAGGGCCGCAATGTCGTCTATTTCGATACCGACAAGTTCGATATCGATGCCGACGATGCTGCTTCGCTGCAGGCACAGGCCGAGTGGCTGATGCGTTTCCCGGACTCGCAGGCAACGATTGAGGGGCATTGCGACGAACGCGGCACGCGCGATTACAACCTTGCCCTGGGTGAACGCCGCGCCAATGCGGCCAAGAACTACCTGGTCGGCCTGGGCGTCGATGCGGGCCGTTTGAGCACGGTCAGCTATGGCAAGGAACGTCCAGTGGCTCTGGGCTCGGACGAAGCGTCATGGGCGCGTAACCGCCGCGCAGCCACGATCGTTATCGATTGATGTGCATCTGCTGACGGCGGCTATGCTGCCGTCAGCGGGTAGCCAGTTTAGTCGATGATAGCGGGGAGACCCGAGAGCTTCGGCAGATATTCGGGCGTCTCGATCTTGATCGGGGCGCCCGAAATGTTTTGATCGCCGGGCGAGGCGGCCAGATGCGAAGATTCGCCTGCAGTCGCGAACAGCGCGAAAGCGGACATCGCAAACACCGAAAATGCGGCGGATATGGCCAGTTGCCTGCTCATGATACGTACTTCTGCTTCTCCTCAGGCAGGGCATGTAGTGTGCATCTGCGATATTGCAATGCAGCATAGGGAAAAATCGGCAGATCGGCAGCGCAGGCCCGATCCACCCTTTGCACGAGGCGGACGGGTGCTTATGAAACAGTTCATATGGCATTCCCGATGAAGAAATGGCGGCGCGCATGAGCCGCGGCAGACGATCGCTCGACTGGGGATTCCCGCGCTGGCGCGGCTATGGCGCTGGGCGTGAGACCACGACAGTGCGGATTTGCGACCGGCATGGCTGCGATGAGCCCGGAAATTGCCCTGCGCCCAAATCGCCCAACAATCCGGAGCGCTGGTATTTCTGCGAGAAGCATGCCGCCGAATACAATTCCAAGTGGGACTATTTCGCGGGGCTCGACGAAGAAGAAGCCAAGGAGCGTGCCAAGAATGAGCGGCGCGACAATTCCGGCTATTCCGAAGCATCGCATTATGGCTGGTCCGGCTCGGGTGACGGCAGCCGCAGCGCCGACGAGATGCGCGCGCTCGAAGTGCTGGGGCTGGAACCCGATGCCGATCACGAGGCCGTGAAGAAGGCCTGGCGCGCCAAGGCCAAGGAAGTGCATCCCGATGTCCGCCCCGATGACGAAGACGCCGCCAAGGCGTTCCAGGCGTTCCAGGTGGCCTATGAAGTGCTGCGCCAGGCGGAAGAACGCCGCGTCTGGAAGGGCTGAACCAGCGCCCTCAAGAAATTTATCGTGATAATAGAATTCCCAAAATGTCTGCAGCTTGTTAGCTAGCCGGATTGGCGATCGGCCAGTTGGGAGAGTTTGCGATGAATGCACTGCGGCGCCTGGGCTGGATGCCGGCCGCGCTGGCCGGCCTGTCATTGGCCATGGCAGGTTGCAGCACGAGCCATGCAGCGGAAGATTCAGGCCATATCGTGCTGGAGAGGCAAGGCGCCTTCGCCACGGGCGGGACGGTCATGGGCGATCCGGACAGATCCTCCCTTAGCTGCGATCACGGTTATGTCGAATATCAGATCCCGGTGGATGCCCGAAAGACGGCGCTGTTCATGTGGCACAGCTCCAGCGCTGCCGTTTGGCAGACCCGCTGGGATGGGGGCGAAGGCTACCGCGACATCATGCTGAAGCGCGGCTATCCCGTATATCTGTGGGACGGCCCCCGCGTCGGCCGGGCGAATTGGGGCTGCGAGCCCAATCAATACGAACCGGGTGAAGGTCGGGACCAGGGGAATTTCCTGTCCTGGCGTTTCGGAGAGAGCTGGAAAAATTGGTATCCTGGGATCCAGTTCCCCACCGAAGACGAACGCGCCTTGGATCAGGCGATGCGCTCGCGCTATCTTGAATTCGATACGGTAGAGAATGTCCGCCTGCAGGCGCATGCCGGGGCGGAGGCGGCCGACGAAATCGGCCCGGTGGTTATGCTCACCAATTCCGCGGGTGGGCTGCGCGCCATGCTGGCCGCGACCCAGAGCGACAATATCAAGGCCATCGTCGCCTATGAAAGCGCCGGATTTCCCTTCCCGGAAGGCCTCGATCCCGATGCCGGCGGCTGGGACGGGCCGGAAACCGCCTTCGGCCCGATTTTCGTTTCCGACGAAGAGTTCGCGCGGCTGACGCGCATTCCGCTGCAATTCGTCTGGGGCGACAATATCGACAGCTCACCGGGCTGGATCGCGACCTATGAGCAATGCGCGGCCTTCGTCGAGCTGATCAATGCGCGCGGCGGTCAGGCGGAAATCCTGATGCTTCCCGATGCCGGCCTGAAGGGCAACACGCATATCCCCTTCATGGACATGAACAATGGCGCCGTGGCGGACCTGCTGTCCAGCTTCCTGGACGAGCATGGGCTCGACGCCCGCTGAGAAGCGCAGCTTTCAGACCAGCACGGACATCAGCCAGACAAGGCCCACAATCAGCGGGATGCCTGCAATATCCAGCGTGATCCCCGCGCCGATCATGCGCGGCAGGTGAATGCGCCCTGTTGACCAGGCAATGGCATTCGGCCCGGTTCCCGCCGGAAGCATGAAGCCCCAGCTGGCGGCGAGCGCGGCCGGCATGGCGAGCAGTACCGGGTCCGCGCCCAGCGCCACGACCAGGCTGGCCACCACGGGAATGATCCCGCTGGCGGTGGCGACATTGCTGGCGAACTCCGTGATCACGATCACCATGGCCACGATCGCCAAAGCGACGATGGGTAGTGGCACGGCGGCCAGCGGCAGGAGCGAGTTGCCCAGCCAGTCCGCCAGCCCCGATGCGCCCATGGCGGAGGCTAGCGCCAATCCGCCGCCGAACATCATGATCACGCCCCAGGGCGCCCGGTCCGCTTCCGACCAGACGAGCATCGGGCGGCCCGTCCCGTCGGGCAGCAGGAACAATGTCAGCCCGGCGATGATCGCGATCGTTCCGTCCGTGTAGGAATCGCCCGGCAGGATCGGCACCAGCAGAGGCCGCGTCATCCAGGCCAGGAAAGCGATTGCGACTACCGGCACCAGCCGCTTTTCGGCCGGGCTCCAATTCTCGGCGCAGGCAATCGCCCCGCGCGCGGCATCGATGTCCAGCTTGTGGCTTGCGATCTTGTGCGCCTTACCGACGATCAGGGCCGCCAGCGGAACGCCGCAGATCACGATCGGCAGGCCGTACATGCTCCATTGGGCGAAGCTGATTTCCACTCCGATCGTGTTTTTCAGCAGGCCCACGGCAATCGCGTTGGTCGGGGAGCCGACGATCGTGCCCAGCCCGCCCACCGAAGAGGCGAAGGCGATGCCCATGGGCAGCGCGCCCGCCATCCCGTCCCGGTCACCTTCTTTCAGGCCCGCTCCGGCCAGTACGGCCAGCGCCATCGGCATCATGATCAGGCTGGTGGAGGTGTTGGAAATCGCCATCGAAAGGATCGCGGCGGAAATCATGAAAGCCAGCAGCAGGCGCATCGATCCGCCGCCCTTGCCCAGATGATTGAGGATGCCCAGGGCCAGCCGCCGGTGCAGCCCCGTGCGTTCGATGGCCAGGGCCAGAAAGGCGCCGCCCAGGATCAGGAACAGGGTGGGGGAGAAATAGGCCGCGGCCGTATCGCCCGCGGGCATCACCCCGGCAAAGGGAAGGATGACGAAAGGCAGCAGGGCAGTGGCCGTCAGCGGGATCGCCTCTGTCATCCACCATGCGGCCATCAGGATCACGAGGCCCGCGACCAGCCAGGCATCGGCCGGCATCGTCGCCGGCGGGGGCAGGAACACGGTGGCAAGGAACCCTGCCAGTCCGACGACAAGGCCAACATGCTTGGCGGTCATATATTTGCCCCTCCCTTGCGGGGAAGCCTAGCAGTCGCGATAGATCACGCAACGCATTTGCAGCGTGGCTCCTAGGGTCGTAATTGGGACATTCGATGGGCGGCCATTAAGCGTTCGGCAGGTATGCGAACTTCGTTTCGCTGAGGACGATCGCCGGCACGGGAATGAAGGGTACCAGCGGTTCGAGCCGGTAGTCGATGGAGACGCGGCCAAACTCCGCTCCGTTGAGCGTGCCGCGCTCGAATGTCAGCGAGTCAATCCGCTCCAGGTTAAGTCCCGCCAGACCTGCTCTGGTTTTGTCCAGGACCTCGGTCTCGCTTGCGCCGGGATAGACTTTCGCATGGCGAATGCCTTCGCCCAGGCCGTGGCGCAGTGCGCCCGATGCATGCATCGCGGTGGCGAACTGCAGGGTGCCCAGCATGATCGTGATCAGGATCGGCATGGCGAAAGCGAATTCGACTGCCGCTGCGCCGCGGCAATCGGCCAGAAGTCTGCGAATGGTCATTGGAACCTCACCAGGCTGTCGCCCACAACAGTGACCTGCTCGGGGAAGATCTGCGAGCCGAAGAGGCTCGCGAAACCCGCCCAGTCGAAATAGGTGTCGACGTTGCGGGTGATGGAAATGTTGACGAAGCGGGCAGAGGTTTGTCCGGCGGCGCATGGTGTGTCGAAATCCGATTGCCGAACGTCGTCGCATTCCAGGTAGATTTCAGCCGTCACATTGTTGGCGGAGACGCCGGCTGCCGATGCCGCTTCGTTGCGCAGATAGGCCGCGTTGTTGTCGGCTGGCCTCAGGGCCAGGGCAAAGTCGGTGGTGCGCTGCGCGGCCTGTTCGACGTCGATCGTCGCAGCGACGAAGCGCGATGCATCGATCATGCCCACCAGCAGCAAGAGCAGCACGGGGAGGGCAAGCCCGAGTTCGATGACCGCTGCGCCCCGGCAGTCCTTCATCACAAGAAGCATGGGATTGGTCGGTGCCTCGATACGCATCGCCGTTTACTCCACCAGGCGCACGAAGCGTGCGCTCAGATCGAGATCGTCGTAATCGGAAGGGCAATTATTCTCGAGCGAGGCATCGCCCCTGAAAGATACGCGCTGGGCAACCAGCAGCAGGCATTCTGAATGCTGCCCGGAACTGCCGGTAAAGCGTACCTCGCCATTCGGAAAATAGACCACGCCTTCCAGGTCCAGATAGGAATCGCCGGCCAGGACGCTCTCCTTGTCCGATCCCATCGGATCCTGAAAAAACAAAACGTTTTTCCAGGTCGGGTTTTCGGCAGCGGTGGGTGCGCGCAAATCGACATCGGCCCCACCTGCAAAACGGATATCCGCCACAGTCGATGGGGAATTCCCGGTCAGGATAATCGTAACGCCTTCGCCCGTTACCGTGGCTTGGCTTTCAACCTTAAAGGATCCGCGATCCATGATGTAGACGCCGGGCTGAAATGTAACGTCACCCTTGAGAGTCATGCCGTTGCAGTATCGGCCTGGGGTCAGCGTGACAGTCTCGGAAGGCTTAACCGAAAGATTGTTCTCGGTGCAGCCGCTGGGCAACGAAGGAACCTGATAGTTCTGGGATGCCAGCGGATCGCCGATTGGTAGACCGTAAGGCTTCAGGGCGGTGCCTTCGGGAACGTTGGAGTTCGAAGCGTCGATGCCGCCGACCGCGTGAAGATAGGGTGCCTCGAGGTAGGCTCCGCCATCGAAGTCGATGGCATATTGGCCCGCCGAGTCCGCGGCGACGCCGCATCCAAGCTGAATATCGGCACTGCCTGCGATATTTACGCCGACGCCGTCATTGGCAAGCGCGATAACACAATATTCTCCGTCGTCGAGAACGGTGGCAACGGCGCGCGATCGGATGACCGGTGCGGTATCCAGAAACAGGCTTGAAAAAGGGAGGGTCCGCGAAGTGGTGGCGATGACCTCCACCGCGTTGCCGTCAGCTGTGTAAGCGCCGGTCGTCGGCGGGTTGGTAATGCTCTCTACATTGACGGAGAGCGCCTCGTTGGCATTGCGATCCAGCTCGCGCCCGGCGGAACTGCTGTAGGATGCGCCCTGTGCCAGGGTCAGTGCCCCTGCGGTCGCCCCGGAATCGACAGCCTGCTGCAGCTGCCTGTTCCACAAATACCACTGGACCGTGTCGACCCCGATGCCGGCACCGCCCACCATTGCAAACAGTCCCGCCGCAGAGACGGCGATGACGTTCCCTTGCAGATCGGAGAATAGCCGACGTCCGAACCTGGCAAATCTCATTTGAAGCTGACCCTTCGTGTCGCGATCAGCCGATGAAGGACCGCGAACCTGAAATTGATTTCAGCTTCAACCTTAAGCCAGATTCAGGTTAATTTTTCTTAAGCAAGTTCGAAAACACCTTTGTTGCAGGCTTTTTCATGAGCTTTGTGCATTTCGAATGTTTGTCGCGGCCTGATCGCTTCCACCGAAATACATCGGCAGCGCTACGCTCATACGGCGGCTTTCAGCAATGGATCGTATGAAGCGCCCAAAACAAGAAAGGCGCGCCTTGGCGGCACGCCTTTTCCTGTTATCGCGAATGTCGCAGGCGCTTATTTGGGCGCGAGCACCATCAGCATCTGGCGCCCTTCGAGGCGCGGATAGGCTTCGACCTTGGCGATCTCGGCCACGTCGTCCTGAACCCGCTTGAGCAGATTCATGCCGAGTTCCTGGTGGCTCATTTCACGGCCGCGGAAGCGCAGCGTGACTTTCACCTTGTCGCCTTCTTCGATGAACTTGTTCACATTGCGCATCTTCACGTCATAATCATGCGTGTCGATATTCGGACGCATCTTGATCTCTTTGATGTCCTGCGTCTTCTGCGTCTTGCGGGCGGCGTTCGCCTTCTTCTGCGCCTCGTACCGGTATTTGCCGACGTCGAGGAACTTGCAGACCGGCGGGTCCGCATTGGGTGATACTTCCACAAGATTCAGGCCGACATCGGCAGCCTGATCGATGGCCTCTTGCGTGTACATAACGCCGATATTCTCGCCGTTTTCGTCGATGACGCGAACCTTGTCGACCTGAATGAACTGGTCGAAGCGCGGCCCGCTCTTAACGGGGGGCGTCATGGATCGCCTGGGTGGACGGGCTATTGTGTGGTCTCCTCAAACATCTGTTATCGTCTTGTGTTCAAAGCGCGCGTCATAATGGGATTCGCGAGCCAGTAAAAGGGGTCTGTGCCCTCTATTGCTTGCCAAGCGGTTATCGCCCCATTCAGGCGGCGGCGCGCCAGAGTGGAAATTGCACGAGTCTACCGCTCGCTGCCATCACTGCGTCGATCGCCTGGGCAGGCTGCATCGCCGCAAGGATAGCCGGATCGCTTGCGTCCATTCCGCCGGTCAAAGCGCCGAATGCGGGCAGGATCATGCGTCCTCCACCAGATATGGACGAACTCACGACTGCGCAAGGGCGGGAGATCGAACGCCCCCGTGCGCGCAGCTTGAACTTGGGATGGAAATGGCCCGAAAGTTCCGGGCGCGTTTCGCCGGGCATTGCCTGATGCCGCAGCATCAGCCCGCCAATCTCCAGCTCTTCGGCAATCGTACCGCCGATCGCGTCGCTATTTGCCGCGCTGAGGGCCGAATCGTGATTGCCGGTGATCCAGACCCAATCCACTGCCCGGGTGAGGGCATCCAGCATCCCCGCCGCATGGGGCTCCAGCCGCGAACTGCCTTCATCGTCATGGAAATTGTCGCCCAGCGTATAGACGCGCCGTGCGCCTGTATCGCGGATGGCATGCGCCAGCCGCTCCAGCGTTTCGCGGCTGTCATATGGCGGCAGCATCTGGCCGTGACGAGCGTAAAAGCTGGCCTTTTCAAGGTGAAGGTCCGCCACGAGCAGCGCCTGTTCGCGCGGCCAGTAAAGCGCGCGCGCCGGACTGAGCGCAAATTCTTCATCGGCGAACGAAAGGGGAACCATTCGCTTTCCTTGCCGCAGCGGGCAGGGGATGGCAAGGGGGTGAAACGATGACCGACTGGAGCCCCCATACCGCCCGCGCGAAGGAATGGTTCGAAAGCCTGCGCGACAGCATCTGCGCCGAGTTCGAAGCGATCGAACGTGAGGCGGGGAGCGAGGCGGCCTTCGAATATATCGCCTGGGACAGGGACACCGATGACGGCTCCGAAGGCGGGGGCGGGGTGCGCGGCGTCATGAAGGGCGAAGTGTTCGAAAAGGTGGGCGTGAACGTCTCTACCGTTTCGGGCGAGTTTGCCCCAGGCTTTGCGCAGACGATCAATGGCGCGAGCGAAGAGAATCCGGGTTTCACCGCCACCGGCATCAGCCTGGTTGCCCATATGGCCAACCCGCATGTGCCGGCAGTGCATATGAACACCCGCTTCCTCACCACCAGCAAGGCCTGGTTCGGCGGCGGGGCGGATCTCAATCCGCCGATCCCCTATGAAGAGGACACGCAGGAATTTCACGCCGCCTTCCGCGCGGCCTGCATGGGCCACAACCCCACCTGGTACGATCGCTTCAGCAAATGGGCGGACGATTATTTCTTCATCCCGCACCGTAATGTCGCGCGCGGAGTGGGCGGCATCTTCTACGACCATCTTGAATGTGAGGAGGATGGCGCGTGGGAACGCAACTTCGCCTTCACCAAGGATGTCGGCACGGCCTTTCTGGATGTGTTTCCCAAGATCGTGCGCCGCAGGATGGCATCTGAATTCACCGAAGCGGATAAGCGCGCCCAGCTGGAATGGCGCGGGCGTTATGTGGAATTCAATCTCGTCTATGATCGCGGTACGCTGTTCGGGTTGAAGACCGGCGGCAATATCGATGCGATCCTGATGAGCCTGCCGCCCGAAGTACGCTGGAGCTGACGCAAGGGGCATGCCTCTTCATGCATGGGAAAAGCCGCGCATGCATGTGAATGGACGCGATCTTGCGGGAATTCGGGCGATTTGCGTGCCTGCTGTTTTGGCGTTGGCGCTCGCGGCGGGTTCGGCAAATGCGCAAGCCGTGCTGTCGCAGCCCGATCCTGCGGTGGACGTCGCGGGAACGGGGGCCGACGCGGAAGCGGAGCCTTTGTGCATAGAGCCGGGCGATGCTGCGGCCAGCCAGGCGCTCCAGCAGCCAGACCGAGAGGCGCCGGCCTATGTCATGCCCTCTACCGGCTTCGCATTCACCTTGCCGGGAGAGAGGGAGGAGCGGCTGGGCGCGCTTCCCGAATGCCCCCCGCCCGAGCCGGTACGGCCCGATGCGCCGGATATTTTCGGCTTTTCTGCTGTGCCTATCGGGGCAGCTTTGCGCGGCGATTGGGATGCGGAAAGGGCGGTCGCGCTGGAGGGCGCGCAAGGGCAGTGGCGGGCGCTTCTGATCCAGGCGGGCATGCCTGCCGCGCGCGATCCGGTCGACCAGGTGAACCGCTGGGTCAACCGGCATCTGCGCTATGTCGATGACCGTTACGGCGATCAGTGGTCCGACGCGGCGGACACGCTGAGCCGCGGCTATGGCGACTGTGAGGACTATGCGATCGCCAAGATGGCGCTGCTCTCTCAGCTCGGGATTCCGCGCGATTCCATGTTCCTGGTCCTGCTGAAGGAACGCACGCGCCCGGGCGATCACGCGGTGCTCGCGGTGCGGCAGGGCGGGCAGGTGCTGGTGCTCGACAACCGTACGGATATGGTGCGTCATTCGCGCGATGTTGAAGAGTATATCCCCACGCTCAGCTATTCCGGCCCTTTCGCCTGGACTTACGGCCTCCCTGCATCTGCCCGGCAGCGCAGCTGGGGCAGCCCTTTGACCGGCTCCGGCCACTGACCTGCGGTTTATCCGCGCGGAGGAGCCATCGGATATCTACGGCATTTACCGGACAGGCCTAGTCCATTAGTACACTAAGTACCTTTGATTTGTTGGAGCAGGGCCCGAATGTACCGCCTCTCTCTCGCCCAGGCCAATTCCATGATTGCCGGTGCCCTTTCCAAGGCAGCCGATGAAGGCCTCCGGCCGCTGACCGTGGTGGTGCATGATCCCGGCGGCAACCTGATTGCCTGTCAGCGTGCGGATGGTTCATCGCCGGTGGCAGTGAAGTTCGCCGGGGGAAAAGCTTGCGGTGCGCTGGCACTTGGTCAGTCGAGCCGCAAGATTGCGGAAATGTCGTCAGGCAGCCCGCACTTCATCCGTATGCTCGAAGGAATGGCTCCGGGCGGGGTGGTTCCTGTCGCAGGAGGCGTGATAGCCTGCGATGCGGACGGGACGATCATCGGCGCGATCGGAGTGACCGGAGAGACGCCTGAAAATGACGAAGCCTGCGCATTGGCAGGGATCGCGGCCGCGGGCTTGCAGCCCAAGAATTGAGCGCCGGTAGTATGCCGGCAGGCTCATTTCAGAGCGATTGCCGGAACCGTGTCATGCGTTCGACTGCCTCGTCCAGCGTTGCATCCTGCTTGGCGAAGCAAAGGCGCAAATACCCTTTTTCCGGGTCATCGGCGTAGAACGCCGAGACGGGGATGGAAGCGACGCCCACTTCGCGGACCATGCGTTCGGCAATCATTTCATCGTCGGCTGGAAAACCGGATGCAGCAAGATCGATGGTCACGAACCAGGTGCCGCTGGCGGGAAGAACGTGGAAGCCTGCTGATTTCAGACCGCTCACCAGCCTATCTTTCCCGCGAGCATAAAGCGCACGGTGCTTCTCATGCCATGCGTGCGGCAGCGAGAGGCCTTCGGTCACCGCCCATTGCAGCGGCGTGGCGGTGGTGAAGGTGAGGAACTGATGCTGATCGGCAATCGCGGCGGCGAGCGGCGGCGCGGCGACAGCCCAGCCGACCTTCCAGCCGGTAAGCGAGAATATCTTCCCGGCGGATCCGACCTTGATGGCGCGTTCGCGCAGGGAAGCGATGGCGAGCGGGGAGACATGCCGAGACCCATCCAGGATCATCCCTTCCCAGACTTCGTCGCATAGCAGGAAAAGTCCGTAATGCGTGCAAAGCTCGCCGAGCTTTTCGAGCACGTCGGGACCGATCAGAGTGCCGGTGGGATTGTTCGGCGTATTGAGAATGATCAGCTTGGTGCGCTTGTCTATGGCCGCTTCCAGCTGGTCCATGGGGATCTGCCAATCCGGCGGCGTAAGGTTCACGGGCTTCACAGTTCCGCCGGCGCGTTCCACCAGCGGCTTATAGGCATCGTAAAACGGCTGCAGGACGATCGCCTCGTCACCCGGCTTGATGAAAGCGTAGATGCTGGCCGCCAACGCTTCTGTCGCGCCCGAAGTGACCACGATCTCGTCTGCTGTGACGCCCAGCTGCTGCTCCTGGGCGTAGAAATCGGCTATCGCGCTGCGCAGCTCGGCCAGACCGCGCATTGGCGGATATTGGTTCGATTTGCCGATCAGCGCTTCTCGTGCTGCTTCCAACAGCTCTGGCGAATGCTCCATATCCGGAAAACCTTGCCCCAGATTGATCGCGCCAAGTTCGCGGGCAAGGCCGGACATATGGTCGAAAATGGTCGTCTCGGCTGGCATCTGGCTCATAGATAGCGGACCAATCCTTGGCATCCTCAGTTAGGTATTCGCAGTCCGGCGATATTCATCCGCCTCTCGCTACGTTCTCTCATGCTGCGGCGAGTGAAGGTCGGGCGCAAGCCAAACAGTCAAAAAAAGATCTGGGCAAGGCGATGACGATCAACAGGCTCTGTTTGGCTGCGCTGGCAATTCTCCAGGTGGCAGTTGCCTCGGCAGTGTGCATTCGCGATCCTCACAATCCAAAGCGGCACAAATGCTTCAGGGAAATCTTCTATCTGGACGATCGCACATCAGTTCGAACTCTGCACCGATAGACACTGCGCCGCCGGCGTCTTTTGAGTTTGGGAGGCCAAAGGCTCTTTCGGCGCAGCTATTAACGCTTGCCCAAAGCGTTGCGAAACCTCACATCTTGTTGGCTATGCTGCGCCAATATGAACTTGTTGAAAGGGTCAAGGAATATGACCCGGACGCTGACGAGGCGCTGCTCAATCGTGCCTATGTCTACACCGTTCAGAAACATGGCGCTCAGAAGCGTGCGAGCGGGGATCCCTATTTCAGCCATCCGGTAGAAGTCGCGGGGTTGATGACCGATCTGAAGCTCGATCAGGAAACGATCGTCACGGCGCTGCTCCACGATACGGTGGAAGACACGCTCGCCACGATCGACGATATCGAGAAGAATTTCGGAACCGATGTCGCGCGGCTGGTCGACGGGGTGACCAAGCTCTCCAAGATCGAACAAATGCCCGAGAATGAACGGGCGGCGGAAAATCTTCGCAAGTTCCTCCTCGCAATGAGCGAGGATTTACGGGTGCTGCTGGTCAAGCTTGCGGACCGGTTGCACAATATGCGCACGCTCCACTTCATTCGAAATCCCGACAAGCGTCACAGGATTGCGCGAGAGACGATGGATATTTTCGCCCCGCTCGCCGAACGGGTCGGGATGTATGAATATATGCGGGAGATGCAGCTTCTCGCATTCGAGCAGCTCGAGCCTGAAGCCTACGCCACGATCACTGGGCGGCTCGCACAGATCCGCAGTCAGGAAGGCGGACAGGTTGACGCGATCGCGCTGGCGATCAAGCAGGCGCTGGCGGAAGCCGGCCTGAAGGTCGAAGTCTCCGGTCGGGAAAAGCACCCTTATTCGATCTGGAAAAAGATGGCCGAGCGCCATGTGAGCTTCGAACAGATCACCGACATCATGGCTTTTCGCGTGCTCACGGAAAGCCCGGCGGACTGTTACCGCGCATTGGGTGTGCTCCACACGACGTGGCAATTCATTCCCGGGCGCTACAAGGATTACATCTCGACGCCCAAGTCGAACGGCTATCGCTCGCTTCATACTGCGCTGATCTATGAGAATTCGATGCGGATGGAGGTGCAGATCCGCACGCATGAGATGCACCGGCTGAACGAATTCGGTCTTGCTGCGCATTGGGCCTACAAACAGGGCGGTACGCGGCCCGATGGCCAGGTCGGCTGGCTGCGCGATCTGATCGAGATCGTCGACGCCAGCCACGATGCGGAAGAACTGCTCGAGCACACCAAGCTCGCCGTTTATCAGGACCGCATATTCGCCTTCACGCCCAAGGGCGCGCTGTTCCAGCTGCCCAAGGGCGCGACGCCGGTTGATTTTGCCTTCGCTGTGCATACCGATCTCGGCGCGCAGGCCGTAGGGGCGAAGATCAATGGCCGCCACATGCCCCTCAGAACCGAACTGCAGAATGGCGATGTGGTGGAGATCATCAAAGGTCCCCATTCCGAACCGCAGCTTTCCTGGCTTGGTTTCGTCGTTACGGGGAAGGCGCGCGCTTCCATTCGCCGGGCTGTGCGGGCGAAGGAACGCGCGGAAGTGGCCGAGATCGGTCGCAAGCTGTTCGAAGAGATTGCAGACCGATTGCCTGCCCGCATCGGCAAGAAAGCGATCAAGGCGGCGATCGATCGGCTGGAGGTCGAGAGCGAAGAAGAGCTGATGCATGCGATCGGTTCGGCCAAGCTTAAAGACCGCGAGGTCATGGAAGCGCTCGTGCCAGGCAGCACCATTGATCTGCCCGAACCGGAAAAGCAGGATCGGTTGATCTCGATCCGCGGCCTCACGCCCGGTGCCGGCTTCAAGCTGGCCGAATGCTGCCATCCGGTCCCGGGCGATCGGATCGTTGGCTTGCGCCGCCCTGGGGAGGCTGTGGAGGTGCATACGATCGACTGCCTGGAACTGGCCAATGGCGTGGATGTCGACTGGGTGGACCTCTCCTGGGGCGAAAGGTCGCATGGCGCGGTGGGCAGCGTGCGCGTGGTACTTTACAACAGACCAGGCACACTCGCGGAGGTTGCCGGGATATTCGCCAAGAACCACGCCAATGTGATGAATCTGGAGCTGTCTCAGCGCGACGATCCATTTCACACCTATGAAGTGGATCTGGAGGTCCAGGATCTCGCGCACCTGACCCGGATCATCAGTGCGCTCAGGGCAAGCGATGCTTTGGCCGAGGCGCAGAGAATTTAGATTCGGCTGCGTTCAGAGCAGATCCAGCTCGACGCGAACCGGTTTTCCGTCCGCCAATCGTTCAGCCTTTCTGATCGCTGCCTTTACGGGCAGAAACCACTCATCCTCGCCGATGGGGAATACCGAGGTTGACCATTCACATTCGCCGGTGCGCACCCTGACCTTCACGGAACCGAAGCCTCGCCGCTTGCCCAGTTCCAGCCGCCGCACCAATTCATGCGCAGCGATGCTCTCCGCTGCTTCCCCCGTGATCGCAAGATAGGTCATACTACCATGGTTGGCGCCGTGCCAAGTTTGCAGAGGCCCGGTGAAGCTCACCGTATCGGCGTTCATCCGGCTTCTTCCAGCGCATGAATGTCCTCGTCCGATAGGCCGAAATGGTGTCCCACTTCGTGCACCAGGACATGGATGACCAGATGTTCCAGCGTTTCGTTGCCGCGCTCCGCCCATTCATCCAGGATCGGGCGGCGGAACAGGCGAATACGGTCCGGCATGGCTCCGGAATGGCCGATGCTCTTCTCGCCGACAGGCAGCCCCTCATACAGTCCGGAAAGCTCGAAGGGATCGCTGATGCCAAGCGCCGCCAGGGTTTCCTCGTCGGCGAAATCTTCGATCTTCAGCACGACGTCGCGAAGGTGCCGGGTGAACGGCTCGGGCAAGCGGACCATTGCGTCCCGCGCGATTGCATCGATCTCCTGGGCGCTTGGCGCCTGGCCGAAAGTCCGTGTCATGACGCTGGCTTAAGTTCCGAGGTTTATAGGCGCAAGCGTTCCTGCACGCTTGCCATGAAAGGTGCAGGCGGCTAGTGGGCTGCGCTCGCCAGCAGGCATGCGGAGCGGTGGCCGAGTGGTCGAAGGCGCACGCCTGGAAAGTGTGTATAGGGTAACCCCCTATCGAGGGTTCGAATCCCTCCCGCTC
>JAUIFP010000027.1 GCA_030430365.1 Alphaproteobacteria bacterium
ATATATCCGCTACATCGCCGATTGGCGGCTCAGCCAGCTCGGCCTGCCGGCGATCTACATGGTGGACGATCACCCGCTGCCCTGGCTGACCCCGCTGCTGAACGGCGTGGAGCATGCCAATTTCTTCGAAACCCGCGCCACCGAATA
Organism: Alphaproteobacteria bacterium; assembly: GCA_030430365.1. Taxonomy (GTDB): domain Bacteria; phylum Pseudomonadota; class Alphaproteobacteria; order Sphingomonadales; family Sphingomonadaceae; genus Andeanibacterium. The sequence continues at coordinate 148 of JAUIFP010000027.1, forward strand.
TTCCAAGGGCGCGACCAAGGGTAACTGGCAGGATGTTTGGGCCAGCTTCGATCAGCGGCAGAAGGCGAAAGCCGCGAACGAGGAAGAACCCGGCGCCGATGGCGAGCCCGATATGTTCGGCGAAAGCTCGGGGGGCACTGAGGCCGCGGAGTGATGAACTACTTATTTTCTCACTTGGTTAATTGATCAGCGAATGGATCATAATCTTCCATCTTGGGTCTCTGATTGGAAAGCGAAGGAGAGGTCTTCGTCGTTGGCAAGTGGGCAATCCGAATTGTTCCCCTTAACGATGACAGGGATTCCTCCTGAGCATCCAAGAGGCGCTCACTTGGAAATGGTCGCAGAAGTTGGAAGTGATCGGTACTATTGCAAGCGTGATAAGAATGGGACGCCGATCCGAGCAACGGAATGGATGTTTAGCTCTCTTGCTTCGCATCTAAATATCCCAGTTCCAGACTTCGCTCCGATCAGAAATCCTGAAAACAACGAGGTCCTATTTGGGTCAAGAGGGACTTGGGGGACTGCTTCGGAAATGGAAGTAAGGACGTTTCTGACTACACCGGTGATCTTCGACAAAGCAGTGAGCGCTACGCCTCCGTGGCTCACCTCGTATCTTTCCCGCCTGTATGTCTACGACTTGTTCGCTGCCAATCCAGACCGACAGATGGCAAATTTCCTATTGGTTCCAGCTTCAGGGTCGCGCCAATTGTTGGCCTTTGATTTTGCATCATCTGACCTAAATCAGTTGGCAACCCCTCACTTCTCCATTGCAAATTCGCAGACCTTGTTTGTAGGAAAGCATCTGCGAAATTTGCAGGGCTTCGATCCGAAAGCGGCAATTGAGATGTGCGATTGGATCGACGCCGTACCTGCGTCAGTTGTCATGGGCTTTCTGTCTTCAATGCCCGACGACTGGATGACAGAGGACGAGAAAGGGAAAATCAGTGACCATTGGTCGAACGGTGCTGTTGGAGAACGACTCGTTGCATTGCGCCGTGGCATAAGAGATGAGTCTCTCTTATAAATATGCGATTGCTCAGCTTCGAGCGGACCAAGCTCGTGGTGAACGGCTGAACCTTGCAATCGTAGTTTTTGATGAAGATCGACTAATTGTGCATAGCGCTCGAAACCTTGAAAAGGTTCGTGCGATTTCAGCTGCGCTTGATCGGTCTATTGTCGAGCAAGCGCTTGATAATTTGGAGCTTCTAGATCGCAATATACTTCGCGACGGTGGACGGTCGTTCGAAAGGCGGTTGGAAGCTTTGAACGATCTTTCTCCCGTCTGTTTTTCAAAGGCGGGCCAATTCTTCGTGTCTGATTCAGACACGTACGAAACGACGGTTCAGCGACTTTTAGCGCAACTGGTCGAGCCCGAACCTGCGCCACTGCGGAAACCTCGGCAAAAAAGGACCCGTCTACTAACTTCAATTAAATCCGCACTTCGCTCAGAGAAGATCCTTGCATCAAAGGGAGAAGGTTTGGACTCCCATAGAGTGGTTCTCAATCAAGAATTAGCTGAGGGCCTAAGCGCGGACATGCTTCTGCAAAACGGCGCTATGCACGTTGTCCAGACGGTCGACGCATCACATTCGGAACGGACACGTAAGGCCATTCAAGAAATTGGAATTTCAGCTTTAATTTTCGAACAAGCCCGAATCCGCTTTGGTCAAAACTTCACGAAGCCAAGATTGGTATATTCGGCAAGTCCCGAGTTGGAGCGCTCGATTACTCCCGCGCTAAATGCTGCGGAGCATCAAGGCGCTGCGATCGTTAATTGGGCCAGTCGAGACGACCGAACCAAGTTTGTCGTAGAATTGAGTTCGCTCGCGAAGCCATCCGATGCTCAGGTGAAGGCTTCTTTTGGTTCGGTCCATGCAAGCAATATTACGCCTCGCAAACTCAACTGAACAACCGCCTACTAGATGTCGTCCAGCAATCCCTGGGCCAAGCATTACGATCCCCAAGATGCGAAGAAGCCGGCAGTGCATTACCGCAATTGCGATGCCGCGCGCCGCGCGATCTATCGCGCCCAGCCGGGCTATGCCCGCCACCTAGACCGAGACGGGGATGGCATCGCCTGCGAACCCTATCGCGGGCGGTGAGGTCTGGAATCGCCGGCCCCTCCCGCAAGCGGGAGGGGAGTGAGTGCACCGCCTAACACCCTGCCAGCAACACACGTGAATAGAACCGATGTGGGCGGAGCATAAGGCGCCATCCGGATTGGCCGACATGGCCGACCCACGACCCAAACAGCAGCCTGGTGCCGGATGAAGACGGCTTCACCGCCAGCCAGCTTGCCGTGCCGGTATCCTTCGAATGCAGCAATATCTCGGATTGGGTGCGTTCAACGACTTGCCACACCGCGATGCTGTTGCTCTCGCCGCGGGCCAGCGCTTTGATCTCGGCCGAGGATGCGCCGCGTCCGATCAGGCCAAGCACCAGCAGTTCGGGCCGAAACGCCGCGCCGGCATAAAAGCGCGCGATAAACTGCTCGAGGGAGACCTCTCCCGCCACTTCGCGGCAGAAGGCATCGCGATAGTCGTCCGGCCCTCCGAAACCGGCCAGCAGGCTGCCCTCCGGCACGGCGATGGCGCGGACTGAACCCATGCGCGCAAGGATAAAGCCTGTTTTGACCGGAAGGCCAATAGTTGCGCCGCTCGGTCCCGATCTTTCCATGAAAATCCGCGCTTGCCTGTAATTTGCCGTGATTGCCGGTGCTGCCCGCGCTATTCCTGGCGGCATGATCAAACGCCTTGTCTCCGCCCTGGCGGCGCCCGCTCTTGCTGTCGGCACGCTGGCTGCGATCCCCGCTCCGGCCACCGCCTGTTCGGTCGTCGAAGGTTACCGCGTGCCCACCAATCTGGAATTGGCGCGCGATGCTCAGCTGATCGTGCTGGCCGAGGTTGCGGGTGGTTCGGATATGGAGGGGAACGACCGCGATTGGGGCCTCACTCTGCGGCCGATCGCGGCGCTCAAAGGGGAGCTTCCCGAAGGGCCCCTTGCGCTCAATAGTCTGTCGCTTGCCGGCGAACGTTTCCGCACCCTCAGCAATCCTTACGAGTTCGAACAGGCGCATCCGCTCAGCTATATTGGCAGCTGCATCCGCCGAATGTTCCCGCTCGGCACGACGGCCCTGTTCTTCCTGAAGCAGCGCGATGGCGAGTGGTCCTCCGCCGGGGGGCCGTTCAGCCGCTGGGCGGAAGACGTGCCGGGCGAAGGCGCGCCCTGGGCGGTGCTCACCCGGCTCTATGTCCAGGCCGCCGGCTTGGCGGGGGAGGAGCGCAAGGCGCTGCTGGAGGCGGAGCGAGGCCGGCTGGCAGCGAGGGCGCAGGATCCGGTGGCGCAGCTCATGGCCGCGGATATCGAACGCCAGCTCGCAGGCCCGAACGAGCCGTGGAATGTGCTGATGCGGCGCCAGATGGGGCAGTCGGGCCTGTTCGAGGATGAGGGCGAAAGCGCGGACGATGATGGAGGCAGCGCCGTCAATGCCGCGCTCGAGGCTATGCGCGGGCCTCAGGCTGCCGATCGGGCTGATGCTCCGCCCGCCCCGGAACCGCTGGGCGAAGACTCGCGCTGATCCGCATTTGCGCGGCAATTTCCGCGATTATTCGCAAATCGCCGCGCTCATCCGGTGGGGTGCCTATGACCGCCAGAGTCGATTTTTCGCTTTACCCTTGAAACCAATCGGCCCTTCGCGCATTATAGTTTCTGCGGACCGGGCCCCTCTGGCGAGACCCTCTCTCGTGATGTCGGCCGCATCGGATATCGATGCGTAGACAGGCCCCCATCCCCCGCGTCTGCCATCGGTATCCGATCACCTTAAGCCTCTAGTCTTGGAGACTGAAGATGACGGCCCGCTTGAAACGCCTCAGCGAAATCTACCGGAGAATCGATGCCAAATTGCGCGACGAGGAAGATCGCCGCTTTCCCGACGATCTCGAACTCACGCGGCTGCGCAAGATGAAGCTGCGCGTGAAGGATCAGATTTTGCAGACGCGCCCGGCGACATAGTGCCCACAGACAAGATACTCCCCTCCGTCAAGCCGGCCGTGGTCGTCGCCAAGGTCGGCCCCATGCTCAAGGAATTCCTGCAGCAGGAAAGTGCCGGCGGCATCCTGCTGATCATTGCAGCGCTGCTCGCCCTTTTGGTCGCAAACAGCCCGCTAGAGGCTGCTTACAGTGCAATGCTGGACCTCCCCGTGATCGCGGGGGCTGGCTCGGTGGTGATCGCCAAGCCCCTGATCCTGTGGATCAACGATGGGCTGATGGCCGTGTTCTTCTTCCTGATCGGGCTGGAAGTGAAACGCGAAGTCCTCACCGGCCAGCTCAGCAGCTGGGACAAGGCGTCTTTGCCGCTGGTCGCCGCGATCGGCGGGATGGCGGCGCCGGCGCTGATCTACATGGCGCTCAACAGTTCCGATCCGGTGGGCATGCGCGGCTGGGCGATTCCCGCCGCGACCGATATCGCCTTCGCGCTGGGCGTGCTGATGCTGCTCGGCCCGCGTGTGCCCGCCGCGCTCAAGGCGCTGCTGCTGGCGATTGCGGTGATCGACGATATCGGGGCGATCGCGATCATCGCGGCGTTCTATACCGCGGAAACGAACCTGCAGATGCTGGCGGGCGGGGGCGTGACATTGGCCCTGCTCGCGCTCACCGGGCGGGCGCGGATCGCCTCTTCGATCCCCTACGTGCTGCTCACGCTGGTGCTGTGGGTGTTCGTGCTCAAATCGGGCGTCCATGCCACCCTGGCGGGCGTGGCGGCGGCGATGTGCGTGCCGCTGTCGGCGCGGAACGGGGAAACCCCGCTGGAGCGGATGGAGCATGGGCTGCATCCCTGGGTGGCGTTCATCATCATTCCGATCTTCGGCTTCGCCAATGCGGGCGTCACGCTGCAGGGCCTCACCCCGGGCGATTTCCTCGCGCCGGTGCCGCTGGGCATCGCGCTGGGCCTGCTGCTGGGCAAGCAGCTGGGGATCTTCGGCCTCTCCTGGCTGGCGGTGAAGTCGGGCCTCGCGCGGCTGCCCGAAGGGATCGGCTGGCGGCAGGTCCATGCCGTCTCGCTGCTGGCGGCGATCGGTTTCACCATGAGCCTGTTCATCGGCAATCTGGCCTTCACCGAGCCCGCGCGAATCGAGGCGGTGAAGCTGGGCGTTCTGATGGCCTCCGCCATCGCGGCGTTTGGCGGCTATGCGCTGCTGCGCCTGTCCCTCACGCGCGATATGCCCGATGTTGATGAGGTTGAGTAGCGGCTCGGTGCCTTTCAGGGCTCTTGCACCGCGGGGTGGAAACTGCGAGATTTGCGCCAGCCAATCATTGCTCAGGAGACCGGCATGATCCTTCGTCCCAATGCGAATCTCGCTTCCAAAGCCCTGTTGCCGCTGGGTGCAGCGCTAGCCTTCACGCTTGCGGCCTGCAGCGCGGAAGAGGAACCGACTTACGAAACCGATGTCGAGGATGTTTCGGGCGGCGAATTGATCGTGACCGAGGACGATCCCGAAGCCGTGGATGTCGACCTGCCCGATACCGAGATGACGCCGGTTCCCGAAGGCGAAGAAGCCGCCGCGGAAGAAGAACCCGCAGCCGAGTAAGCTTGGCGGAACGGCCGCTAGGCCCTGTTCCCGGCGGCCCGGGTTCGGGCGGCGAGCCATGGAATAAGCGCGAAAGCGATCTGCCCCGCCAGGCCGAGCGTGCCGGCGGGGCTACCCATGCCTGCAATCCACTGGCCGATCGGCTCACCCATCGCCGTTACCAGCAGCGCCTCGCTCGCCATCAGCAGCGCGAAGGCGCATGCGCCCATGGCCAATGCCTGCCCAGGCGTGATCGCCTTGCCGTGCAGCAGGCGGCGTGCCCACAGCCAGCTCGCTCCCAGCATCAGCGGGAGCTCCAGCGCGACGGCGGCCAGCTCGCCTATTCGCGGCACCAGCCACAGAGTCCGCAAAGAGCCCAGGACAAAGCCGAGCGCGAATATTCCGGCCCAATAGGCGGCTGCGAGGCGGATTGCATCTCTCACGCAAGTATAGATGCATCCCGCTGCGTGCCGGCGCAATCAGTCTTCAGCACCAATCGCGGCGATAACCCTGCCAGCGCTCTGCCAGTCCTTCGCGCACCAGCATATTTCCAAGGCTTTCGCCTTCACGGCTGACGGTGCGGAGCAGGCGGCCATATTTGTCGCGATCACGCCCGCTCGCCTCGGGGCCCAGGGTGAAGGACCCGTCATTCAACAGCTGAAGCAGCCGGTGCGTGGCAGCTGCGCCCAGCCTGGCCTCATGCGCGCAAGCAGGGTCGCTCACTTCGGGGGTGTTGATGTCGGCAATGCGGATTTTGTCACCGCGATACCAGAAGGTGTCGCCATCCACGACGCAATTCACGCGTACGGAGCCGCTGCACATCTCGAAGCGCGCCAATTCGCGGTCGGTCGTCGAGTTATCCGGACTGCCGAAGGAAAATGCCCCCAGGGCCGGTGGACCGCTCCACAGGAAAACCGCCGAGAAGGCGGCCAGCGGCAGGGCGATAAGCAGCGACAGGAATGCCCAATCGCGCCTTGCCGCCGTCTGCGGTGCGCCATAGTCGGGCAGGCGCGTCCAGCGGCGGCGAGGCCGCCGGAATGAGGCGACGTTGGAGGGATTCCGGCGCATGTCCGGCATGTTTGCCGAGCATGCATGGAAAAAGGCTTAAAGGAGGCGTAGACTTGGCCCCGCAGGGCCCCCTTCAGTGCCTCAGGCCAGCCACGTATCCGGATTGGGCATCGCTTCCTTCTTCTGCGCCTTCAGCAGGCTCAGCACGCAGCGCACCACCACCAGCACGCAAATGGCAGGCAGCAGCAGGAAGCCGATCAGCACGATCATCAGAAGCACGCTGACGATCCCGCCGATGAAGCCGATCCAGAAAGTGCGGATGAGATAGTCGTAATGCGAATATTCCCATTCCTCGCGGCCTTCATTGCGCCAGACATAGGCCAGCACCACGCCCACGATGGCGGTGATGCCCAGAATGAAGGAAGACAGGTAAAGCAAGCTGACGATGGTCGGTTGGTTGAAGTCGAACCCGGCGCTGTTGCTGGTGCTGCCGGGGGCACCGCCAACCGTGCCGCGCGTCTGCTTTTCATCTGGAAATTCCGCCATCGCCGATCCCCTTTTTCTGCCTGCAATCCATGATAAACTAATCGCGCGGTGCAGGGAACCAACCGCGTGCCCGCACCGTTGCTTCTAAAGAAGCAAATTCGGAGGAGGACACCGATGCAACAGACAACACTGGAAGACCGCAAGAAAGAACTGCGCACCTTGCTGGAGCAAATAGAACAGCATCCCGAAAAGGACTGGAGCGAGCAGAAGAAGCGCGTTGCCGTGCTGCGCGAAATGGTCGCCCACGAAGAAACCTGACCGCAGGCGGCGGCGCGCAGCCGCCAATCATCTGCCAACGGGTGGAAATGGCCGGGTCAGCCCCGGAGCGTTTCCACCGTCTTCTTGGCTTCGGCCAGACCGCATCCCGTATCCTTGCGCAGAATGCGGATCGCTTCCACCTTGCGCCCGCGGCGCAGCGCATCGTCGATCCGTGAGCGCGCCTCGGGCGTGATGCGCGTGGTGGAGATCGGCATGATGTCTTCCGCGCGGCTCGTCAGCCGCCCCATGCCCACTCCGATGCGGAATACCAGCAGCGTCCACAGGGCAAGGCCCAGCGCCCATCTCCAGTCGAACCATTCCATTTCGCAAGCTTGCCATGCCCCCCTGGCAAAGGCCAGCGTCACAGCCCTTTCCCTTGACGCTGGGAGCGGCTAAGGCGCGCGGCGACGCTGCGGACAGGAGGCGCGCCGATGAGCGTGAGCGAGGATAAGGTCCTGGAAAAAGCAATGGTGGCCAAGGCGGAGACGCTGATCGAGGCGCTGCCCTATTTCCAGCGCTATGCCGGGCGCACTTTCGTGGTCAAATATGGCGGCCATGCGATGGGCGATCCCAAGGCGGCGAGCGATTTCGCCGAGGATATCGTGCTGCTCAAAGCCGTGGGCATCAATCCGGTGGTGGTGCATGGCGGCGGCCCGCAAATCGGCGCCATGCTCAAGAAGCTGGGCGTCGAAAGCAAGTTCGTCGACGGATTGCGGGTGACCGACAAGGCGACCGCCGAAGTGGCGGAAATGGTCCTTTCCGGCGCAATCAATAAGGAGCTGGTCGGCTGGATTTCGAAGGCCGGGGGTACGGCCATCGGCATTTCGGGCAAGGACGGCGCGATGGTCACCGCCACCAAGGTGAAACGCACCACCCGCGACCCCGACAGCAATATCGAACAGGCGGTGGATCTGGGCTTCGTCGGCGAGCCGGCGCATGTCGATACCACGATCCTGGAAACGGCCAGCAAATCGGGCATGATCCCCGTCGTTGCGCCGATCGGCGCAGGTGAGGATGGCCACACCTATAATATCAATGCCGACACAATGGCCGGAGCGATCGCCGCGGCCCTGGGTGCCGCACGGCTGTTCCTGCTGACCGACGTGCCGGGCGTGCTGGACAAGCAGGGCAATCTGCTGACCGATCTGACGCCGGTCGATATCGAACGGCTCAAGCAAGACGGTACGGCGCAAGGCGGCATGATCCCCAAGCTGGAAACCTGCGTTTCGGCAGTGGAGGCCGGCTGCGAAGCTGCGGTGGTGCTCGACGGGCGCGTGCCGCATGCAATGCTGCTGGAATTCTTCACCTCGCGCGGCGCAGGCACCCTGATCCGGGCCAATTGATGCGCAAGCTTGCCATCCTGGCAGTGCTGCCGGCACTGGCCGCCTGCAGCGGCACGGAGCCCGCGGCGCCTGCAGGGGAGGAAAGCCCAGCCGGTGAGATCTCCGGCGCGCGGGATATGCCCGAAGCGGCGACAGATTATTCGCCGCCCAAACTGACCGAAGAGGCCGCAAAAGGCGAGAAGGGCGCGCGCAATGTGCTGCTCGCATGGGCGCACGCGATGGAAGATCGCGCCTTCCCGGCGGCCTATGCGCTGTTCGGCAGGAACGGCCCGGCCAGCGGACAAAGCGAATCCGGCTTTGCGGCAAGCTTCGCCCCCTACCAGACGATCACCGCAGAGATCGGCGAGGGTGAAGTCGAAGGAGCCGCAGGGTCGCTCTATTACGAAGTGCCGGTCACACTAAGCGGTATGGCCAAGGACGGTTCTGCTTATGAGCGAAAGGGATCAATAGTGCTAAGGCGCGTCAACGACGTACCTGGCGCGGAAGACTGGCAACTTGACTGGCATATCGGGAAAATCGACTGGCAAGACCCTGCAGGCGCAAATGCGTCTTAGCCGGTTGATACACCTCTGCCCCCTCGTCTACGCTGGCGATTACGCTAGCAGAAAGGTTTGACGCCGTGCTGTTCTACACGCTGTCCGAGATCGTCGGGTATCTCATTTCGATCATCATCATTCTGGTGATCGTTCAGTTCATCCTGAGCCTGCTCATCTCCTTCAACGTGGTGAACATGCACAACGATTTCGTGGCGGCGATCTGGCGGGCGATCAACGCCCTGCTGGATCCGATCCTCAATCCGATCCGCCGGATCATGCCGGATACGGGCATGATCGACTTTTCACCGCTCGTGCTGATTATCGGGCTGAACATTCTCAATATTATTCTCAGAAACCTAGCCATGGGGAGTCTTGCATGAGTGCTGCATTGATTGACGGAAAAGCCTTCGCAGAAGGGCTGCGTCAAAAGGTCGGAACATACGCCGAAGAATTCGAAAAGAAGGCGGGCCGCAAGGCCGGCCTGGCCGTCGTGCTTGTGGGTGAAGACCCGGCCAGCCAGGTCTATGTGCGCAGCAAGGGCAAGGCGACCGTTGCGGCCAATATGAACAGCTTCGAATACAAGATGGATGACGACACTTCGGAAGAAGCGTTGATCGCCAAGGTGGAAGAGCTGAATGCCGATCCCAATGTCGATGGCATCCTGGTTCAGCTGCCCCTGCCCAAGGGGCTGGACGAGCAGACCGTGATCGCCACGATCGATCCCGACAAGGATGTGGACGGGTTCCACATCATCAATGCGGGGCGCCTCTCGGTCGGTCAGAAGGGCTTCGTGCCCTGCACGCCGCTGGGCTGCCTGATGCTGCTGAAAGACCGGCTGGGTGACCTTTCCGGCAAGGATGCGGTCGTCGTCGGTCGTTCGAACATCGTCGGCAAGCCGATGGCGCAGCTGCTGACCGATGCCAATGCCACGGTCACGATCGCGCATAGCCGGACCAAGGATCTGCCCGAAGTCGTCAAGCGTGCCGATATCGTGGTGGCCGCAGTCGGCCGCCCTGAAATGGTGACGGGCGACTGGATCAAGCCCGGTGCGACCGTGATCGACGTGGGCATCAACCGGATCAGCTCGGAAGACGGCAAGTCGAAACTGGTCGGCGATGTCGATTTCGAAAGCGCAAGCGACGTGGCGGGCGCCATCACGCCCGTGCCCGGCGGTGTCGGCCCGATGACGATTGCGGTTCTTCTGCGCAACACGCTGGTGTCCGCCTATCGCCGCGAAGGCCTCTCGCTCGACGAAGACGCATTGTGAACCGCGCGGCGGCCGGTTTCGCTGCTGCGCTTGGCGCAGCGGTGCTGCTGGCCGCCTGCTCGGGTCCCGGGGGTCGTGGCGGCCCTCGCGGGCCCCAGGCCGGCCCCTTCCGCCCGATTGCGCAGCCCGGCGAAGTGGTCGCCAACGAACTCGCCTTCGCCCGTTATGCGCGGGAAGAGGGGCAACGCGCGGCATTTCTGGAATTCGCGGCAGACGGCGCACTGATGTTCGTGCCGCAGCCCGTGCGGGCCGGTTCATGGCTGCGCAGCCATGATCTTCCGGCCAGCCCGGTTAGCTGGCAGCCATATCATGTCTGGTCGAGCTGTGACGGCTCGCTTGCAGTCACTAGGGGCGCCTGGCAGCGCGAGAACGGTTCCTTCGGCTATTTCGTAACGATCTGGCAGCGCCAGGACGATGGCAGCTATCGCTGGGCGCTCAACACGGGCGGCAAGCTGGAACAGCCTTTGCCCGCGCCCGACATGATCGGCTCCGATGTGGCAGAATGCCCTGCGCGGCAGGAACGCCGCATCCGCCAGGAACGGGAGCGGGAATGGCAGGCGCTTCCGGACTCGCTGGAGGGGCCGCTGGAAGGCGAAGCGGCGGATGGCAGTTTACGCTGGAGCGTCGGAGAGACAGCCGGCGAAGGGCGGGAACTGCATGTCTCGCTGATGCGCGATGGCACGATGAGCGAGGTACTCTCCGTGGCAGCGGTTGCCGGCCAATAGGCCGGAGCGCCGGGTTCTACTGCAGCGTAACCCGGTCTTCATCGCCGTCGCGGCGGCCGAAGAACTGCATCAGCTGAACCAGCAATTCGCAGCGTGTGCGAATGTCGGGCGCTTCGAGCAGCGCCTGCTTGGCGGCTACGTCGAAAGGCGCAATCTGGCTGACGCCGTTGATCAGTGAGAGATCGTCCAGCCGTGCGACCGATTCCCAATCGACCGAGTAGCCCTGCGTATCGGCGAATTCGCGCGCTTCGCTTTCGAAGCTGGCGCGTTCGGCGGAGCTGAGCACTTCATCGTCATCCTCGTCGATCATCTCGGCTTCGATCTGCCGGAAGGGTGTGGCGGCATCGATCTCGCGCAGCATGCGGAAGCGGTTCTCGCCCTCCAGGATGATATTGTAGCGCCCGTCATCCAGCGCTTCGACATCGCTGATCCGGCCCACGCAGCCAATATCGAACAATGGAGAGCCTTCGGCGACCGCCTGCGGCTGGATCATCGCGATCTTGCGGTCGCGCGCCAATGCGTCGCTCACCAGGGCGCGATAGCGCGGCTCGAAGATATGGAGCGGCAGTTGCAGCCCGGGAAACAAAATCGCACCCGAAAGGGGAAATATGGAGAGCCGCGATGAAGTCATTCGCGCATTCCCGGGTCAGCCGAACAGGATCAGCGAAAGCTTGCGCCGGTTTGCGGCGACCCACGGATCTTCCAGGCCGACGGCTTCGAAGATCTGCAGCAGCTTGGCCTTGGCGGCGCCTTCATTCCATTCGGGCTGCTCGGCAATCAGCTTCAGCAGTACTTCAGCCGCTTCGTCGCGCTGGCCCGCCGCGAAGGCCGCCTGCGCAAAGGCGAACTGGGCTTCCGCATCGTCCGGATTTTCCGCCGCTGCGCTGCGTAGCTCGGCAAGCTCGCTATCGTCCTGCGGTGCCTCGCTGGCCAGGTCGAGCGCGCTCTTGGCCTGGGCGATCGCCGGATCTTCCTGCATCTCAGGGGGCAGGGCATCGAAGGCGGCTTGCGCTTCCTGGGCATGGCCGGCGGCAATCAGCGAACGGATCAGGCCTGCCTGAACCTGCGCATTGTCCGGCGCCATCTGCACCAATTGCATGAACACGCTGGCCGCACGCTCCCCGTCGCCTTCCGCCAGGACCTGTTCGCCCATCGCGATCAGTTGGGCAATGTCCTGCTGGCCGGAACCGTTTGCGTCGTCGCCATCCAGCGGCAGCTTTTCGAGGAGCTGGTCGATAATTTGCTTGAGCTGCGTTTCGCTGCGCGCATTCGTCAGGTCGGCCACGGGCTGGCCGCGGAACATCGCATAGACGGTGGGGATCGATTGCACCTGGAACTGGGCGGCAATGAATTGCTCTTCATCGACATTGATCTTGGCCAGCATCACGCCCTTGTCGGCATATTCGGCGGCGATCTTTTCCAGCGTCGGGGTCAGCGCCTTGCAGGGGCCGCACCATTCCGCCCAGAAGTCCAGGATGACCAGCTTGGTCATCGAAGGTTCGACGACGTCCTTCTTGAAACGGTCGACCGCTTTCTGTTCGTCGATATTGAGGCCCATGCTTGCCAAGGGATGCTCTCCATTGTCGTCAGAGTGTTTGCCCTAATGTGGCCCTTTGCGGAGATTTGTGAAGGGCCTTTCGGGCGCATGCTGCGAAGGGCGTTTTTCCCCTTGCGGGGCGCGAAGCGCGATGCTAACCGCGCGCCTCCCCACCCACAGCGCGTATCGCGCCTGTCGGGAGCGCCAGTGAGCGGGCGTAGCTCAGGGGTAGAGCACAACCTTGCCAAGGTTGGGGTCGAGAGTTCGAATCTCTTCGCCCGCTCCAGTTTTTCAATGACTTAGTAGCGATTTGAGCCCTTTGGGCTCCCCACGGGGGAGCGCTCTGGGGAGCAGGCTTGCGAGGCAATTTCCCCGTAGCAGCAAGCAAAAAGGCCGCCCGGCAGCCCAGGCGGCCGTAACCGAGCGGTTTGGCCCAGTCAGTTGAGGCGTTGATCGGTCTTATGCGAGCCGCGCATGTAGAGCTCCCGCACGACATCCTCGGTTTCGCGCACGGTACAATTCCAGTCGCTGAACGCGTCTTCGATCCGGTCGAGAAAGTCGCGCGTGTCTTGAGGCAGGCCGTCCCCATGCGTGTCGTTTGCATGGACCGCCAGGTAGCCGATCATCGGCACAAATTGATCCCACGCCCGCACAGGGTTGACGACCTTGAGCGCGAACAGCGCACAGTCAAGCAGGCGGGCCGCCTCGGGCGCACAGTGCGCTTCGTCTGATTCGAGCTGCCGTATGGCGGCCGGGATTTCACGGAACAGGGTGGCCCAATCGGCCATGTGGATTTCGTCAGTCATGAAGTTCTCCTTCCGGGCAGAATTGCCGGGTGAGTTAACCCTGCCACGAACAGTCATACGAAAATTGTGGGCTTATTGTTTGCCTAGAAGACAAATCTTCCCACTCAGTTGCAGTTTCGTCGCGGTGCTGGTGTAATGTCTATAGTATTTGGGAGACAAGCGAATGCTCAACCGCTCGAAGCTACTCAAGCTATCCGTGATGAACATCGGTTGTATTGGACCGGAAGGAGTAGAAGTCGCTCTTGACGACGTTGTCTGTCTGGTTGGCAAGAACAACGCTGGAAAGTCGACGATCTTGTGGGCGTACGAGCTGGCGCTTGATCCCGCTAAATTTGTTCCGTCGCGCGATCGTTGCAACTGGGCTCCGGACGGCGAACCTTCAGTGGTAGAGCTCGATGTGCATATCCCCGAGGGGATCGCAAACGTTGCTGAAGAGTGGAAGATTCCCGAAGGCGAGCTGCGCATTCTCAAGAGTCGGTGGGAGTGGTCCGGCGATGGAACCTATGTGCGGAAGACTTGGAGCCCGGCAGAGGAAGGTTGGTCCGAGGACGCAAAAGCTGGTGGTGCCGACAATGTCTTCAAATCTCGCTTGCCGGCACCCCTCCGCGTTGGCTCACTGCAAGACGCTGACAAGACAGAGCAAGTGCTCTTGGCGCTCGCCTTGCAGCCCTTTGTCAAAGAAATGCAGGCCCATCAGGGCGACCCAGATTCCGAACTCTCAAAGTCATTCGCGACTCTAGGCGGGATCATTGAGGTGTTGAGTAAGACCCATGAAGAACGTTTCGATGATATTGCCGCCAAGGTCCATGAGGGCTTCAAGGGTGTGTTCCCTGATCTCGGAATTCGATTGGAAGTTGCGATGGCCCCGGAGTCCATCAGCTTGGAGAAGCTGATGAAGGATGGCTCTGGCATCAGGGTACAAGATGGGGAAGTGCTCACTTCCCTTGCCCAACAAGGCACAGGTGCGCGCCGTGCATTATTTTGGTCGATGCTCCAGGTCCACAATCAGCTCACGCACGATATCAAAGTGCGAGCTGCCCTGGAGAAGGCACTAAACAATAAGAAGGCAGAGACAGTCGAAGCCGCGAAAGCTAAACTCGCAGCATTAGACGCAGGCGAGAAATTGCCGGAGTCAGACGATGACCCTGCATTTCCTGGATACCTGCTTCTCATAGATGAGCCGGAAAATGCCCTCCATCCAATGGCCGCGCGGGCCGCACAACGGCATCTATACACGCTCGCAACAGATCCGGATTGGCAGGTGATGATGACCACTCACTCGCCGTATTTCGTCAATCCGCTCGTGGATCATACGACGATCGTCCGATTGGAGCGTCGAGGTGGGGATCATGGGCCACTTGAGCGGAATACATACTGCGCGGACGAGGTAACTTTCGACCCTGAAACCAAACGGAACTTGCAAGCACTGCAGCAAATGGACGTCGGATTCTCAGAGGTATTTTTTGGCTCGTACCCGATACTGGTTGAGGGGGACACCGAACACGCCGCGTTCATCGCTGCGGTCGTGGAAGAAGACCATGCACTGGCGGGGCGGGCTGCCATCGTCAGGGCGCGTGGCAAGGGAATTCTTCCGGGGCTAGCTCGTATGCTTCGTCATTTCCGCGTTCCTTTCAGTATAATTCACGATGTCGACTGGCCCTTCACGAATACTCAGGGCGCAAATGGTATGTGGACACTAAACCAGACGATTTTCGAAGAGCTGCAAGCGTGCCGCGCGGACGGACTGACCGTAAGGCACCGTTGCAGCGTTCCTGATTTTGAGCGCGAACTTGGGGGAGAAGAGCTCGGAAAGGACAAGCCTCTCCAAGCATATTTGCGGATAAAAGGTGACGAGGTGCTGCGCACCCGTGTCCGTAATCTGATGATCGACCTATGCGATTGCGAAGATCATTACCCGTTCGGTTATGATCCTGATTCAGAGCAGCCATATATTGAGAAACTGCGTGAAAGGCTCACCGAATGGTGTGGCCAGAATGGTCACGGAGACGATCCCCGGCTTACAGGGCAGGCTGGCCAGCAAGCTGCCGCTGAGTAGCCTAAATCGCATACGGGCTCACATCCCGTTTGCGGCATTCGCTGCACATGCGGTGGCCAGGTCCTTCACTCTTGAATGGCTTGCGGCAACACAGGCACGGCCGCTCCCGAACGGCTGGTGCGACATATTTGACGCCTTCACCGGCCTCGTCTGCCGCGACGATGCCAGGCTCGCTCACCGGATACCTGCCGTAGCTTTGGCCGCTTCGTATTCGGCGCGGTCGCCAGCGGTAAGCTCCCGCAACACCCACTTGGGCGGATCGTACCGTCCGCGCACCGACAACATGGCAAGTCGGAAAGCTTCCTTCTTACGCTTGGTGGTGAACTCGCTGCGGGCACGGCGGCTTTGATTGGCCCAGAACTGGCTCATTGTCCTTCACCTTGCAGTGCCTTGAGACTTTTGGCGGCCTTCGCGGCGGGCTGATTGCGCATGTCCCTAATGGTGGCCAGCCGTCCCACCAGGGCACTGGTGGAGGTGCAGACATGGTCAATTGCGGCCTCGGTCGCAGCGAGTTGCGCACTGTCGACTGGGGCGAACTTGGCGGCAGCTCGGGTCCGGAGCATTTCATGCGTGGCCGGTTCGAGCCCAGAGAGAAACGGCTGAGCATGGAGCACGGCTGCGACAGTGGGCAAGTCGCCCTGGTTGATAGCCTGCACGACGAATTTGGTCCGCTCGTCGGGCTTCTTCATGGTCTTTATATGTGTGCGGACTTCGGCGGCTAGTGCGAGCCCCTCGGGCGTCTTGCGCGCCGGATGGTCAAGGGAGGTTGCAACGCGCGTGGCAAGTGTGTCGCGGTAACCTTTCAACTCCGTCACTCGCCGGTCAATGGTCGGCGCAACACGGTCGAAGGCCTTTTCGGCGGCGACGATGAAATCTTCCGCATCCACCACGCGGGTCGGCTTGCCGTTCTTCATCCGCACATTGTCGGAGAAATCGGTACGACCGTTCTTTGCTGCAGGGTGCTGGCGGCGGCGGGCCGGAGCGACGATGGCTTGCAAATCCCGCTCTGCGTCGTTCATCCGGCCGAACAGGTCATACCCACTCCGCAGCGCTTCGCGGGCAGCGGACAGCGCAGACATGCCCAGGGTGTCGGGCTGGTTGAGTGCGCGACCGACCCCAAGGATGCTATCAGGGTGGAGTGTCATGGGTACGTCCCCGCGCACGGGCACCTTATCGTCGAACGGGTTTGGCATGATTGGAATCCTTTCTCAGAAATGGCCCGCCTTCACCCGGCCGGTTCCCCAGCGGACGTTGGCGTGCATGACGGCGTAGCGGGCCGCGTCGGCGGCATGATCGGGGCCATCGGTCATCACGTCCTCAGGCCTGGACGGGTCGCGTTCGAGGAAGGGGACGGTCTGCCAGAAGTAGCGACAGCGGGCAGTGACCCACATGCCCGGAAGGCCGTTTCGTTCCTTGGCGTTGTAGAAGCGTTCGCGCATCGCGGCCCAGCCAGCCACCCGCTCCTTGCGAGGCCGCTGCAAGGCGATGCCGTGGCGCTGCAACACATTGAGCAGCGTGTCTTCCAGCCCGTAGGCGTCGTCACCTACACCATGCGGATGCACGCCCCACCGGCCACACATTTCCTTTATCGCTTCGGCCAGCTTGCCTGGTGGCCAGCCGAGCCCGACATTCGGGTCGTGTGGGTCCACAGTGGCGAGCTCGTCCAGTAGGATGAGGCTGTTCCGAGGGAACGGGCCCACGTCGCCGGGAGCCTTGAGGCAGACATAGGTGACAGAAGGTGCCGAGCTGCCCCAGTCCATCGCGAGATAGGGCCGCCATGCCTTCCGGTCGATGATATAGGGCCATGCTACGGGAAGCATGTGGACGCGCTCGTCCAGCGTCCCGCCGAAGAACGCGCCTCGCGCAATGTTCCAGTCCCCATTTACCCAAGCGCGGAACAACTCTTCGTCATTGCCGCAAGCTGCCCTCAACCGGCGCTCGTAATCCTCATGGTTGAGGTGTGGGTTGTCGGTGAGAGTGGACGGGCAATTCACCCAGGTTTCGCCGTCCACCTGATACGGATGCCAGGCAAGCGACTTGGCGATGTAATTCTGGTGGATCAGCGCATGGAGCGGGCCACCGGGGTTAGCAGTACGAACCTCGCGAAGCGGAATGCCATCCGGCGCGCGGAGGTTAGACTTGAGAAGATCGACCCAACGCCGGTCTTTCACCAGGCCGAACTCGTCGATCACAAGTAAGGTGAACGAGCGGCCCTGGAATTTCTTGTAGGCGTTCGGGCCGTCCAGCTGCCCGCACTCCACGATCGCTCCATTGGGCAGCCGGAAGGTATGTTCTGCCCGGTTATGGCGAACGCCCTTGCCGTATGCAGTAGTCAGCAATCCATCGAGTTGTTCTTCCAGCTCCTGCACCGCCTTGTGCGTCTCGCGCACGATCAGTGGCCGGGCTTGCGCGCCGTATTTCTCAACATGGCGGAGGATCAACAGCAGAGCGGCGGTGGATTTGCCGCCACCACGGCCGCCAGCCAGCAGCAGGTTCCATTTCTCTGGTACCGACAGGACAGTAGCCTGATAGGGCGTGGGTGCGACGGCGTCGATCATCGCGGCGGGCTCCACGGCCGAGATCGAGTCAGACTGCCGTCAGCGTTCCGGCCGCCAGTGTAGGTGGCAGCCTTCAACTGGCGACGGCTGTACACAGGCGCACCGCCAGCGGTGACAGTGACCTGCACGAGCTCGAACTCGCCCATGTCGCCCGGTTCGACCATGTAGGGCATGGGATCGGGAACGGCCTCAGCCATTGGCGTTCTCCGGTGCAGGCAAGCTGGCAGGCTCCTGCACCACGCGGATGGCACGCAGGTAAGCTTCGGGCGTCTGGCTGTCGGGCAGGTTGATCGTGATGTTGGGCTTGGCCTCGGGGGCATCGCCTTCGCGCCAGCCGAGCCGGGCCTTCGTGAGATAGATCATCGCCACGATGTTCCCACCACGGGCGGCGGTCAGCAGGTGATGGGTTAATTCGTCGCCTAGGGCCGCATGACCGCGTTCAAGCGCCAGCTCGACCTCAGGCCGGGTCTTCCGCAGGTTGTTGAATGTCTGGTGGTTGATGCCCAACCGCTTAGCGATTGAGCGCTGGTCCTGCCCTTGGGCAGCCAGGTCCTCGATCACCGCCAACCCAGACGGCGTGATCGTGACCGGGGCGGTTTTGCCGCGACCAGCGCGGGTTATGAGGGCTTTGGTGCTGCTCATACCCCGGAGCATACCCTTATGCAGGGCATGGGCTTGGGGGCTTATTGCTAAGTATTCCGCGATATTGCGCCGTTCGATGGTCCCATAGGGGAGCGTCGGGGGAGCAGGGCTTAGGAGGCGGTCGGATCGGGCTCAGAGGGCCGCAGATGGGCTCTCTTTTTAGGGACTGAAGGGGCGGTTTCGTTGACGAGCAGCCCAGAGGGTGGGTGAACCACAAAGGTCGCGTTAGCGATCCGACCTTGGACCCGACCGCAGACCCGACCGCATCTAACCTTCACTACTCTCTAGAGAATTTCTTCTAGAGGTCGGATCGGTCGGGTAGGTCGGGTAAGTTGCCAATAGGCAGCAGCAACGGCCGAAGCCTTTGTTCTCCCCTCCCTGGGCGTTCCTCCCCGAGCAAAGCAAAACCCCCGACCGACCCGACCTTCCGACCGCAAACGCCGTAAGCTCCAATTATCACAAGGGAATTCCTCGGTCGGGTCCAAAACATATCCGACCGCAAAGGTCGGAACTCAAATGCCCGAGCAACAGACTACCTGTCCAAATGGGCAGCCGCGATTATTTCGTCGAGCAGTGGCGCTGGCCAAACGATACCGAGCTGAGCATCATTTTCATTCTGCGCACCGAAGCGGCCCGAATATACACCGACGAAACGATATGCGTAACCAGTGCTCATTACGACTGAACCATCGTCCAATTGGTGTGTATCATAGCTCTTCCGAATAACTGGTGAGCCTGACATCCCAGGTCTGGAAGCTGTGTCGACAAGAATATGCGGGTCGGCAGCATTGATGACTTCAGGCTCAGACGCCAAACTCGCTCTCTTCCAGATGGGCAAGCCCGCGTGCCCAATACCGAACGGATAACCAATAATGAAAACGTCCCGTCCTACGTCCAGCAAAAGTGGGCGCGACGGCATCTCATTAATTGCATGCATATCAGTCTCGGGAGGAGGAGTGATCGGCAAAACCGCGACATCAACTTTGCGCCCATATTTTGGGTGAACCCACCACAAAGGCTCCCCCTCAGCCGATCGGATAGGAACTATCGTGGCAATTTTCCGAGCAAGATTGTCTTTGACATTCCACCATGCCTTAATTCTGTCGGGCTCCGCATTGGTGCTCGACAGATGTTTTCCGGTCCTAGGATTCTTTCCAGAAAAGTTGTGCCAGTTCGTAACGAGAAAATGATCGTCTCCCCGTTTCCAGATAAATGCAGTCCCCATCGAGAGGAATGTCTCTCCGAAATACATTTCGACAGGTCGCGCGGCGACTGAATATTGGTCAATTCCAGGCATGATTTGCCCTTTAGACAAATATCCAAGTTATCGTCCAGCGCTTCACTTATCGTAGGCTTAAAACGGCAAATCGTCTTCGGGCGCAATCCAACGTTCCTCCACGCCCCAGGTGGCAACGTCATCCGGCCACTCGATGGTGCGCCCAAGGTGTCCTTCCCAGCGACGGCGGCATTCATCCAGCGGCGGAAGCCAAAAACCGCGTGGTCGTTGCGCGGCATGACCGCTTCCGATCGTTACGCGGACGCCCTTCGCGCCAGCCCCAGCGAGCACACGCAGCGCATCGCCCAGCGCCTTGTCATGCTCGGTGCCCATCCGTCCCGCTTCAGCAAGAGCCCGCGTGGAAACAAACACGAGCCCGCGCGTCGCGTCCACGGCATGGAGCCCCGGCACGTCTCCCTCGCGCAGCATATTGTGGATGAGGCGCAGCGCCGGGGGCAGGCTCATATCCTTCTGCGCTTGTAGCGCGGTCGTCTTCGGCCGGTCCCGCACGTCCCATGTGCCGGATTCCAGCATCTTGCGCCAGTAGGCCCCGCGCAGCCACTGGAACAGTGAGGCTCGGCCGCCGTCGCGCCACTCGTCCACGATGGCCCCGAAGTATGCAGCGCTCTGGTTGTGTTCCCCGGCGTCCACGGTCAGCACCAGATAGCGCCGGTCGTCGCCCTCAGCCCGGATCACGTGTTCGTCGTTGCTGGCGATGATGAGGCGAAAGAGCTTCTTCGCCATGAAGCCGTCCACGCCCTTGGGATGCACGAATATCTCGTCGCCGGTAATGAGCGTCTTGAGGGTGGCAGCGTGTTGCCGGTTGCCCGCGAAGAAGGCCTCGTCCGCGAAGATGATGCACTTATCCTGCAGGTGCTTGTTGAAGCTGCCAGTCAGGTGGTCAGGCTTGTCGAGGGTGAGTGTGTGCGGCGCGAACAGCTCCATAAACAACTTGGCCCAGAGCGTCTTGCCAGAGCCCTGCGGTCCCCGGAGCACAACGGCCACCTCGGAGGTGCGGTGCGGGTTTTGCAGAGCATCGGCCATCCAGCCAAGGAGATACCAGTACGTTTCGTGGTCGCCCCCGCACACGTTCTCTCGCATATGCGCGAGGAACCGCTGGCACCACACGGGCTCACCCTCGCTGTCGTCGGTCACGTCATCTCGGCAGGGCCAGCCGCGCCAGAGGTTGAGCACACCTTCCGGCACGTCGGTGACACCGGGCAGAAATTCGGTTCGGTCAAAGCGCGGGGTGTTCGGGTGGGTCAGCCACGCGTCAGCAAGCGGCGCGCGAACGAGCTCGCCAGACTTTTGGCTGACGACGGCCATGTAGCGGTCGATGTGGGAATTTTTGAAGTCCCCAATTGCCTGATGGACTAGCGAGCCACCGGCCGACCAATGGACCACCACCGGCTTGTTGCCGTAGTGGCGGACGAACGCATGGCCGTTCAGCTCTTCGGGCAATTGCCCATGTGCCCAGGTCTCGCGGTGCCACGCAGCCAATCGGATCAGCCGCGTTACTTCCCTGTCGCGGGCCTCGCCTGGCTCCATTTCCACACACAGGCCCGGAAAGGCGGCGTTGGTGACGATGGGGCGCAATTCCTCGCCGGAGAGGTGCGCGATGTAGGGTATGAGAGCGTCGGGTTCGTTCGGGCCGTGGCAGATGCGACCTTGTACAGTCGGGTGGAGCTCGGCCAGCCATTCGAGTGAGTTTGCCGGTTCCTGTTCGGCGGTGGGGGACTGATCCTGCATTATTATTCCGGTCGGGTCAGGGAGGCGAAGCCCAGGTCAAAGGCGGCCTGGCATTCGGGGTCCAGTGGAGCGGGAGGGGAGAATCGGGCCGGGCCCATCAGCGGATTGGTCAAACCTCGACCGTCCAGCGTTGCGAGCCAGCCGAACCGGGCCAACACCGCGCGCCAGTATGCGCCATGCCGCTTTGCGACCGCGATCATCCCGTTCACGTCGGTGATCTTGAGATGCTGGCGCTCAATATCCGCGACGGCCGCCCAGGTGGAAGGGCTGAGCGCGTGGAGCGCAGAAATAAACTTGATGAGAGCGACTGGCGTTTCTTTGGGCGATATAGACAACGGGTCCCCAGGGAGCAGGCCCGCGTCATTCTCCTTTGGCGCGGGCCGTTTCATGCATCGGCCCCGTACCTGGCATTCGCCGCATCGCGGCCTTGTTTAGCCCGGCGAGCTACGCCTTCGCCCGCTTCCCGCGCCTGCAAGCGTTCCTCCATCCAGCACATCACTTCGCTTTCGAGGAAGGCGACTTTCTGAGGTCCAAGAGGGACAGGTTTGGGGAACAGGCCTGCTTTGATCTTGCGGTAGATCTCGGTCTTAGACAGTGCAACGCGGCCCCTGACTTGTTCCATTGTGATAAATCGGTCGGCCATCGTAGCCCTCCAGCTTGTTGCTGGTCGGTGTTGTCGCTGAACCGAGAACTATCCGCTTGGGGGCTTATTCCGCTTCATGGCATCGTGGACCCCGGCAACATTCGCGATGCTGTAGCGGTCCAGCCATTGGGCCATGAGAATCAAGAGCCGGGCTGGGGCATTGCAATAGGCAAAATCATACGGCAGCCCCTCGGCTGCCCGCCCGAACACAGGGCTGAATGGCGGCCGTCCAATGTGCGTCCGCCACCAGCGGCGCACTTCACGATACACTGGCCGGAACGGTGCAGGGGGTGGCGCTGCCAAGCCCTTGAACCGGGGATGCCGATTCGTGCCGGGATTCCCCCTTGGGCGAGCAAAGAAACGCTCCCAATGGTCGTTCCAATCCTCAAGCCCTTCGCTGGTCATTGCCCCATAATCATATTTGCCGCCGCGAGCGGCGGGAAGCTTGCGTTTAGGCTTCGCTGGATCAGCACGAGCTTGCCAATCATCGAGTGCTACCGCGTAGACCTCATCGGCAGTGTTCATGAGTGCACGCAACGCTGCGACGAAGGGAGTCATGTCCACCGCCTTGCCAAGGCGGTCTTCCCGATCGAGCCGAACGGGCTGCGATATCGCTTCCACCATGAATGGCACGGGATCGTCGGGGTCAGTGTACTCGATCATTCTATTAGCCCGGCGATGTGCGCGCCGTAGGCTTCAAGGGCGGCGCGCTTTTCATCGAGGTAGTCGTACTTGTTGTAGGTCCGCTGCAACCCCGGTTTGGCATGGCCGAGCACCGCGTCCCGCACCTCTTGGTTGAAGCCCAGGCGGGCAAGGCGGGTTTCGCAGGTGCGCCGGAAATCGTGGACCACAAACGGAGCAAGGGCGGCATCAGGGTCATTGCGCTGTTCGCGAAGGTGTTTTTGGGCCAGCTCGTCCAGCCGAACCTTCGCCTTGGACCAGCCCGACACGGGGCGCTTACCTGCTGTGGTCGAGAACAGGAAAAGCTCTCCATCCGGGATAGCATCTTCGTCGTCGTCATCCACCCAAGTCGGCAGGCCAGAGGCAATATCCCACGCCAGGCCGAGCAGCGGTACAACATGGCCACGACGGCTCTTAAACCGTTCCATCCGGATAGCCAGCAACCGCTCTGCCGCATCAAGCTCGAACCGCTGTGCACTGCCCCAATCGTTCTTGCGCTGTCCGGTCAGTATGAGAAGCTGAAATAGATGACCAAAGGGGTATGCCATCTCGGCGGCGGCTGCCCAAACGGCGCGGAGCTCGTCATCGCTCAGGGCCCGTTCGCTCACCTGCAAGGTCAGGTCGCGGCGCTTCATGCCGGCCATTGGCGAGGCGGCGACCAGTGATTTCTCAGCAGCGTAGTTGAACAGGCGGGACATCATCTTGCGGACTTCCCGCGCGGTGCCGTGCTTGTCCTCAGCCACAAGGTCATCGAGCAGCTTGTGCACGTCAGCCTGCGTCACGTCTCCGATCGGACGGCCGCCTAGGGTGGGCCAGACGTAATCGCGCAAGACCTGCTCCATGCGAGGCCAGGTCTCGACTTGCTTCTTCGCTAACTCCACCATCCGTTTTGAAACGACCTCAACGCTGTTGGTGTAGCGGAGCAGGTTGGCTTCCTGCCTTTCTGGCCGGGGGTCTTTCCCCTCCATTGCCTGGGCAATGATGCGACCTGCTTCCTTTCGCGCGGCGGCTACGCCGACCGTGGGGAACTGACCTATGGTGATGCGCTTCTGGCTACCTTTGAGGGGGCGACCGGTGGGACTAACCCCGCGTTCACCTGGCACCTTGTAGATCACCGACCACGATTTCACGCCAGTTTCGCCAATGCGGAGCACAAGACCCCGTTGGATCGCATCGCCAACCTCGCGGCGGCCACTGCGCGGCGCAGTCATCTTCGCTACACCTTCTTCGGTGAAGGCCTTTTTGACCCCTCGTGCCATGGTCATCTCCTAGCTGGGGGAGCGACAGGGGAGCAGAAATGGCCAAGTTTCCCCGGAACCAGCTGGAACTCTTAGTGCCTCTAAAATCTATTTGAAGCAAGCACTTGGTCTCTCACGAAGTTTCTAGATGGAACTTGCTGGGGCTAGAAAGCATGGCCTTGCCAAGGTTGGGGTCGAGAGTTCGAATCTCTTCGCCCGCTCCAGTTTTTCCAAACCAAAGCTATGCGATTTTTCCGCGGGTTTACCCGCGCCAGGCCGTATGGCGGGCACGCCGGTTTGCTCGCAAGTGCAAAAAAGGTCTTGCACTTCGCCTCGCTCGGGAGCAATGAGGATATGTTATAACATCAATATCCAGACTTACAGGGCATCTCCATCATCATGAAATTCAGTACCTGCCTGCTGCTTTCCGCTGCAGCGCTCATTCCCTTTCATTCCGCATCCGCCCAGGAAGAGGCGGGCGAACACCGCGAACCGGCGGACGATTTCCATGGCGAGATCGTGGTCGCCGCGCCCGGCCTCGAGCGCCTGGACCTGCTGGCCGGGACTTCGGTGATTGCCGGCGAAGAGCTGCAGCGCAATCTGGACGGGCAGATCGGCGAAGTGCTGTCGAAACTTCCCGGCGTCTCCGCCTCGGGTTTTGCGCCGGGCGTATCGCGCCCAATCTTGCGCGGCTTCGGCGGGGAGCGTGTGCGCGTCCTGACCGATGGGGTCGGCGCGATCGACGCATCGAGCGCGTCGGATGACCACGCCGTGACGGTGGAACCGCTGATCACGCACAAGGTGGAGGTGCTGCGCGGCCCGGCCGTGCTGCTCTATGGCAGCCAGGCGATCGGCGGCGCGGTGAATGTCATCACCAAGCGGATACCGCCGGCCGTGCCGGACGAGGCGTTCCACATCGACGCTCTGGCCAGTGTCGACAGCGCTTCGAACAGGCGCGAAGGCGGGCTGTCGGTAGACGTGCCGCTCGGCACCAGCGTCGCCTTCCATGTCGACGGTTCCTACCGAAAGACCGACAATCTGGAGATTCCCGGCTTTGCCGCGAGCGAAGGGCTGCGCGCGGATTTGCTGGCGCAGGCGGATGAGGAGGAAGAAGAAGGGCATCTGGAAGAAGCGGAGGAGCTGCGCGAAGGAGCGAATACTGAAGGCGAGCTGCCCAATAGCTGGACCGAAACCTACACGCTCGGCACCGGCATCGCGTTCTTTTCGGGCGAGAGCAATTTCGGCGTTTCCTTCGACTATTACGATACGAATTACGGCATTCCGGGCCTGCCCGGCCTCGGCCATGTCCATGAACACGAAGAGGGCGAAGAAGAGGATCACGAGGACGAGGACCATGGCGACGAAGACCACGAAGATGAGCATGAAGAAGGCGACGTTTCCATCGGGATGCAGCGTTACCGCGTGGACCTGAGAGGCACGCTCGATCTCGGTGACGGCTTCTTCGACCGCATCCAAACCCGCTGGGGCTATAGCGACTACACCCACACGGAATTCGAAGGTGACGAGATCGGCACCGTGTTCGACGTCGAGGGCGTCGAAGGGCGCGTGGAACTCGTCCAGTCGAACCGCAATGGCTGGCAGGGCTCGATCGGCGCGCAATTTGCCCATACCGACTTTTCGGCGCTGGGCGCGGAAGCGTTCATCCCTTCCAACAAGACGGACAGCTATGCCGTGTTCGCCTTGCAGGAAGTCGATCTGGATCTCTTCGAACTGGAACTGGGCGGGCGCTACGAACACACTGATGTCGATGCGATGCAGTCGCTCGGCATAGCGCGCGATTTCGATACGTTCTCGGGCGCTGCGGGCCTATCCTACGCGCTGACGGATCAGTTCCGCCTTGGGATCAACGGATCGCGCGCCGAACGCGCGCCATCCGCGCAGGAACTGTTCGCCGACGGGCCGCATGTCGCCACCCAGCAATATGAAATCGGCAATCCGGCGCTGGGCAAGGAAGGCAGCTGGGGCCTGGAAGGTTTCCTGCGCGGTGCCCTCGGCCCCGCAACGATCTCGGCCAGCATCTATCACAACTGGTTCGACGACTTCATCTATCTTTCCGAAACCGGGGTGGAGGAAGACGGGCTGGAAGTCTTCGAATTCCTGCAGCAGGACGCAAAGCAATTCGGGTTGGAAGGACAGATCACCGTGCCGGTCTATCGGACGGAGGGCTTCACTCTGCTGACCGATCTGCGCGGCGACTATACGCGGGCGACCTTGTCCGACGGATCGCCCGTGCCGCGCATCCCGCCGCTCAGCCTGCTGGGTGCGCTGGAAGGCAAGTTCGGCGATTTCGATGCCCGGGCGGAAGTCCAGTGGTTTGGCGAGCAGACCCGCGTTTCGGAACATGAAACGCCGACGGAGGATTTCGCCTTCGTCAATCTCTCGCTCGCCTGGCATCCGCTAACGGGCGAGGAGAATTTCACGCTGATGCTGCAGGCAGACAATGTGTTCGATGCCGAAGGGCGCCGCCATTCAAGCTTCACGAAGGACTTCGTTCCGCTTGCCGGGCGCAATTTCAAGCTGAGCGCCCGGGCCAGCTTCTAGGGGCCGTGTGAGGCCGTGTGGTGCCGCCTGAGCGCGTCTTAGAGCTTGGGCAGCGTCACACCCTGCTGGCGCATATATTTGCCTGAGCGGTCCGCATAGCTCGTCTGGCACGGCTCGTTGCCCTGCAGGAACAGGAA
Organism: Alphaproteobacteria bacterium; assembly: GCA_030430365.1. Taxonomy (GTDB): domain Bacteria; phylum Pseudomonadota; class Alphaproteobacteria; order Sphingomonadales; family Sphingomonadaceae; genus Andeanibacterium. The sequence continues at coordinate 27,283 of JAUIFP010000027.1, forward strand.
CTGGCATGCGCCTTCATTGGCGTAGATCTTGGCAGGCAGCGGCGTGGTGTTGGAAAATTCCAGCGTCACATGACCTTCCCACTCGGGCTCCAGCGGGGTCACGTTCACGATGATCCCGCAGCGCGCATAGGTCGATTTGCCCAGGCAGATCACCAGCACGTCGCGCGGGATGCGGAAATATTCGACCGTGCGCGCCAGCGCGAAACTGTTGGGCGGAATCACGCAAACATCGGTCTTGCGGTCGACGAAGCTGTTGGACGCGAAATCCTTGGGATCGACCACTGCGGAATCGACATTGGTGAAGATCTTGAACTCATCGGAAACGCGCGCGTCATAGCCGTAAGAGGAAAGGCCGTAGGAAATGCAGCCTTCGCGCTTTTGCCCTTCCACAAAGGGTTCGATCATGCCCCTGCGGGCTTCGTCCCTTATCCATCTGTCGCTGAGAATCGCCATGCATGGGTGATTCCCCAAGGCGGCGCGCCGGGCAAGAGGCTGGCGCAATCGTCCACGGGAATTGTCGCCCGCGCCCCGGTGGAATGCTTGGCCGGCTCTAATCCTCTTGCGGCTTTTCCTTGCCCAGCAGGCGCTTCTCCGCCTTGTCCTCGACGATCCTCAGCAAGGTCAGCATCACCAGGCTGATGACGCTGCTGACCAGCACCAGCGGCCATTGCCCGGCGCCGCAGGCGATCCCGATCACGGCTGCCAGCCACAGATGGGCGGCCGTGGTCAGATTGTGGACCTGGCCCTTGCTGAACACGATCAGCCCGGCCCCGATAATGCCGATGAAGGCGCCGGTCGCTTCGAAGATGCGCAAGGGATCCATCCGCTCTCCGCCCAGCTGCAGATAGAGCCCGATGACGGAAACCGTCATCGCCGCGGCTGAAAAACAGATCAGGCCATGCGTGCGCAGCCCGGCGGCATGTCCGCGCAATTCCCTGTCCAGGCCAAGCAGCAGGCCGATCACGGCCGCAGCCGTCAGCCTGAGGAGGATCTCTCCATCCACGCCGGTAATGGCGGCTGCCTGGTTGAGTTCCATGCCCCGGCCTCGATCCTATTTCAGGCTGTCGGGACCGAAAGCGTGGGGCAGCAGTTCGGACAGGCGCAGGCTGGCCGCATCGGTTTCGCTGGCGCACCAGATCACGGGATCGGTGCGTCCCAGCTCGGCCAGTTCCAGCAGAACCTGCCGGCACCTGCCGCAGGGCATCACCGGGTCCGGCCTGCTGCCGATCACGGCCACGGCCTCCAGCCCGCCCCGGTGGCCCTGGTCCATCGCCTTGGCCACGGCCACGGTTTCGGCGCAGAGCGACAGGCCGTAACTGGCATTCTCGATATTGGTGCCGGTCACGATAGTGCCATCGGCAAAGCGCAGCGCCGCGCCCACGGCAAAGTTCGAATAGGGCGACCAGGAATTTTCCGCCGCGCGCCGCGCCGCGACAATCAGTTCGTCCCTGTCGGAATCGTCGCTCATCTCTGGCCTCCTCCTTGTACCGCCGTTTCGCCTGCCCGGGCCCGGTTGTCTAGCTTCAGGGCCGCACGACGACCCAGCGCACGGGGACTTCGCTCGCTTCGGAACGTAGCGCCGAATTGGCCGTCCACAAGGTCCAGGGGCGCCCGGCATAGTCCGGCTGAAGGCGATTGCGGACCAGCCACAGATTGCGGTCGATCGAATTGGCGAGGTGATAGCGTTCCTCGAACCGCTCCCCGATCTTCAGCAAGGCGGGCTTGCCGGCATGGCCTTCCACCTGATTGATGAACGTCATCAGCTCGCTTTCAACGGCCGCGTCGCTCACCGGTTCCTCGCACCCGTCGGCGGTTTCGGAAAGTTCGATCACGGGGGGAAGCAGGCTGTCGTCGCGCGGGACGACGGTGACGAAATTGGCCGCCTGCAAATCCGCCGGGATGCAGGGATCGTAATGATGGACCGCCCCGAAGGAGAGATTGGCCGCGCTTGCCGCAGAAAGGTTGCGGCCGAAGCTGGCATCGCGCTCTTCGGCGCCGCTGCTCGCCTCGAGATAGGCGAAATCGGCACCGATCGCCCTGAACGCCACGAAATTGACCCCCGGCCCGGCTTCGGGTGTATCGCGTTCGCCGACCAGGATGCCCTGCACGGGCCAGGCTTCGCGCGGCGGCGTCCAGTGGATGAACTGCCACCAGGCATAGGCCCCGCCGATCACGGCAGCGAGCAGGATTGCCGCCATCACACGCCAGCGCGTGGGGAACCGCTTTTTCTTGCCCATCTTCTGCTCCGGCTAGTCGATCGCGCCGGAAAGACCCGCCGCGAAAGAGCGGCCGCCATTTGCTCGCATCGCTCTCTCAACCCTTGATATGCAGCACGCAGATCAGCGTAAAGAGCCGCCGGGCCGTGGGGAAATCGGTTTCGACCTTTCCTTCCAGCCGCTCCAGCAGCAGCCGCGCGGCCTGATCGTGGATCGCGCGACGGGCCATGTCGATCGTTTCGATCTCGCGCGCGGAGGCTTTGCGGATCGCCTGGTAATAGGAATCGCAGATCGCGAAATATTCGCGAATCGGCCGGCGGAAGCGGGCCAGGCCGATCAGCAGCGTTTCGTCCGGCGGCTCCTCATCCGTGCCGTGATCTTCGCGGATCTCCATCGCCAGCCGCCCGTCCTGCACGGAAAGCGCCAGGCGCCAGGGTCCTTCATGGCCGGCGGCGGCAGGGCGCATCGGCTTGAAGCTGTTCTCCTCGATCAAATCGAAGATCGCCACGCGCCGTTCCTGCTCGATATCGGCGTTGCGCCACAGAATAGTGGCTTCGTCCAATTGGATATGCGAGATGCGATGATCGGCCATGGTTCTTGCCGATCCTTTCGCACCTGCAGCGAAAGGCGGCAAGCGGAACTATCCTTCCCCGATATCCACAGCCCCCAGAACGAATTGGCCCGATTTATTATCGGAAGCGCGCTTGCACTTTGCGCCTGCAAGGGCGCATTGGAGGCGCATGGCCGATCAGGAACTCATGACACGTTCGCATGCGGGGGAGCAGACTGCCGCCCGCGCCTTGCCCGCCAATATAGAGGCAGAGGCGGCCTTTATCGGTGCCGTGCTGATCGACAATCGCCTGATCGAGGAACTGGCCGTGCCCCTGCGGGCGGAGCATTTCTTCGAACCGCTGCATGTCCGCATTTTCGAGCGGATCCTGGCCCTGCTGGACCGCAATGCAGTGGTCACGCCGGTTACGCTGAAGCCCTATTTCGAAGCGGACGAAGCGCTCAAGGAACTGGGCGGCATCGCCTATCTGGCGCGTCTGACGGCGGACGGGCAGGGGCTGCTGGCACCGCGCGAACTGGCCCAGCAGATCTATGACCTGGCGCTGCTGCGCGAATTGGTGAGCGTGGGCCGCGAGCTGGTGGAAGGGGCGCTCGACACGTCGGAGGACGTCGCGCCGCTGGAACAGATCGAACACGCCGAAGCCGCGCTTTACAAGGTGGCCGACGGGGCATCGACCACCAAGGCGGCGGAAACCTTCAACAGCGCGACCAAGACCGCGCTGGCGCAAATCGAAATGGCGCTGAATTCCGGCGGCCATATCGCGGGCAAGACCACCGGGCTGACCAGCGTGAACGAGAAGATCGGCGGCTTGCACGATTCCGACCTTATCATCCTGGCCGGGCGCCCGGGCATGGGCAAAACCTCGCTGGCGACGAATATCGCCTTCAATTGCGCGGACCGCCTGCTGCGCGACAAGGCCGACGGCATCGAAGCCTCCGTGGGGGCGGGTGTCGTGTTCTTCAGCCTGGAAATGAGCGCGGACCAGCTCGCCACGCGTATCCTGGCGGAGCAGGCCGCGATCTCCAGCGAAGCGTTGCGTATGGGCAAGATCAGCCGGGAGGATTTCCAGAAGCTCTCCTTCGCCAGCCAGCGCCTGGCCGAATTGCCGCTCTATATCGACGATACGCCCGCCCTGACCATTGCCGGCCTGCGCGCCCGCGCGCGGCGGCTCAAGCGGCGGCACGATATCGGGCTGATCATCGTCGACTATCTGCAGCTGCTGCAGGGCACGGGCCGCGCGCAGGACAACCGGGTGAACGAGATTTCGGAGATCAGCCGCGGGCTCAAGACGCTGGCCAAGGAGCTCGGCGTTCCGGTGATTGCGCTCTCGCAGCTCAGCCGTGCGGTGGAACAGCGCGACGACAAGCGGCCGATGCTTTCCGACCTGAGGGAATCGGGCTCGATCGAGCAGGACGCCGACATGGTGTGGTTCGTCTATCGCGAGGATTACTACGTCGCCTCGCGCGAGCCGAAAGTGCCGCAGGGCGATGACGATGCCAAGGCGCATGAAGCCCATGCCGCCTGGGCCGCGGAGATGGAGCGGGTGCACGGCCTGGCCGAACTGATCGTGGCGAAGCAGCGCCACGGCGCGACCGGCAAGGTGCGCCTGCGCTTCGAACCCAAGATCACCAAGTTCAGCGATCTTGCCGATGCGGATCGCGGCTACGACTATGGCTGAGGCGCTGCGCGCAGCCGCCTAGAGCCCCAGATTGAGCTTCCGCGTGATCGTGTAGTCGGCCACCGAGACCAGGAACCAGCTTATCCGCCAGCGCAGGCGGTTCCACCACGTTGCCCGCTTGCGGTGAAGCTCTTCGGTGACGTGGATCGAGCCTTCCAGCAGCGTGTCGCAATGTTCGCGCAGCCGCGCGGCAAGCTGTGGGTCCTCGATCCGCATCATCAGCTCGAGATTGAGCCGCAGGCTGCGCATGTCGAAATTGGCGCTGCCGAAATAGCTGATGTCGTCCACCACCAGCATTTTGGTGTGCAGCTTGCAGGCCTTGAATTCGTAGATCTTGGCGCCGCAATGCATGAGCTTGCCGTATAGCGAGCGGGCGGCGCCGATCGTGGCGCCATTGTCTGACTTGCCGGCCATGATCAGCCGGGTCTGGCCATGGCGGGACATTTCCTGCAGCAGCCGCCAGATCGTGCCGGAGGGGGAGAAATAGGCCATGACCAGGTCGAGCTTGCGGCCCTTGCGGAAATCTTCCCGGACGCGGCGCGCATAGCAGTTGGAAATGCGGCTCGGCCCGCCGATCAGCCATTGCACCGGCCCATCGCCCGGGACCCATTCGCGCACGATCTTGCGCATCGCGCGGAACTGCGCCTTCGGATTGCGGGTCCATCCCGCCAACAGTTCATACCATTGGACGAGCCCGTCGACCGAATCGCCGGTAACGCGCACGCCCATATCGTTCCAGCCATTGGCTTCGGGCGGATCGAAATAGGTCTTGGTGACGTTGAAGCCGCCGAAAATCGCGGTGTGGTCATCCGCGATGGCGATCTTCTGGTGATTGCGGATCAGATAGCGGGTGCCGATGCGGGCGCCGAACACGTCGAACCTCGCGCCGGCATCGATCAGCGGCTGAAAGAAATCCTCGTCGGGCTGGCTGCCGAAACTGTCGACGATTAGCTGCACGTCCACGCCGCGCCCGGCCGCCTCGATCAGTGCGTTGCGCACCACGCGCCCGCAATCGTCCGAAGCGAAAAAGTAATAGAACAGCTTGAGCGATTCGCGGGCAGAGTCGATCAGTTCCGTCAGCGCCTCCAGCCGGTCTTTCCCGCGGGGAAAGAAGGTGAACTCCTGGCCCTGCGCCTCGATGGAGAAGGGATCCGGATCGCGGTATTCGGTCGGATCTTCCGAGCTTTTTGGGGCGCTGACCATGGTCGGCCATTGCAGAGCACAGCGGCGCGGCGGCGGCAAGGGGCGCGGGCGAAAACCTTGACTTTCTGCCCCACAGACACTAATTGCTGCGCGATTCCAACAGTTCAAACACCCGGAGTGCCCTATGGCGCGCGTTACCGTCGAAGATTGCGTCGACAAAGTTCCCAACCGTTTCGATCTCGTTCTGCTTGCCGCACAGCGTGCGCGCGAGATTTCCGGCGGTGGCGAACTGACCGTCGATCGCGACCGTGACAAAAACCCGGTTGTCGCCCTGCGCGAAATCGCGGAGCAGACCATCAAGCCCAAGGAATTGCAGGAAGCGCTGACCCAGTCGCTGCAGCGCGTGCTGCCCGACGACGAGGACGAAGCGGACGAAATCGGCTCCCTGAGCCAGTCGGCCGAAGCGCTGCGGATCACCGCTGCTGCACCGACCCGTTCGACCTCGATCGGTTCCGACTACGAAGGCTGAGCGGTCTCGCGGGCCGGTTCGCCCGGCCTGCACCCTCATCGTTGCATTGCCTCTATCGGCCAAATGGCTCGCCGCGCGCCGGCGGCAGCGCCCCGCTGCGCGACATCCGCGTTTCCACGGTTGACGCAGGTGCAGCATTGCCCTGACATGTGCCTTTCCGCGAGGCCACAGGGAGGCGCGGCATGGCCGTGATCGCCGTTTACAGTGTCAAAGGGGGCGTTGGGAAAACCACCATCGCCGCGAACCTGGCCTGGTGCTCGGCGATGATCGGCGGGCACAGCACATTGCTGTGGGATCTCGATCCGGCCGGCGGGGCGGGCTTCCTGTTCGGCATCGATCAGCCGGGCGAGAGGAAGGCGGCCAAGGCCTTCGACGGAAAACGCCATGCGCAGAGCCAGTTATGGGAAAGCGGCTATCCCGGGCTCGACATTCTGCCTGCCGATGAAAGCCTGCGCGATATCGACCGGCACCTGCTGGCGCTGGGCAAGAAGAAGCGCCTCGCCAAGCTGGCCCAGAGTCTGTCGGAAAACTATGCGCGCATCATTCTCGATTGCCCGCCCACTCTCAACGAAACCACCGCGCAGGTGATTCGCGCCGCCGATGCGGTGATCGTGCCGCTTCCCGCCTCCCCGCTCTCGCGCCGCGCGCTGGAGATGGTGCAGGCGCATCTATCCTCTTCGGCCAAGCAACATCCGCCGATCCTGCCGGTGCTTTCGATGTTCGATGCGCGGCGCAGACTGCACAAGCAGCTGCGCGAAGAGATGCCGGACTGGCCGGTGGTGCCCATGGCCAGCGCGATCGAACAGGGGGCGGACCGCCAGGCGCCGGTCGGCAGCTTCGCGGCGCGTTCCCCGGGTGCGGAGGCCTTTGCCAGCCTGTGGCAGGCGATCGACCGGAAGCTGGCGATGCGCAAGAAGCCGCCCAAGCGGAACGGCCTGCCCAGGCTTTACACCCAGACCCGGCGGAGCGGCGGGCGGGCGTCCAGCGAATAGAACCCCGGCGACCCCGGGGCGAATAGGCCCCGGCCAAGAAATGCGCTCTGCGCCAAAGAGAAAGGGCCGCGCGGCGTGTGCCGGCGGCCCTTCTCTATTCGGAGCATGAAGCCCGCGCGCGAGGTCTTACTCGGCTTCGGCTTCAGCTTCGTCAGCTGCTTCGTCGACGGCTTCGGCAGCTTCGTCGGTCGCTTCTTCGGCAGCAGCCATGGCGTCTTCGGCAGCAGCCATCGCATCGTCTGCGGCACCGGTTGCAGCGTCGCCCATGGCGTCAGCAGCGGTACCGGCTTCTTCCATTGCGGCATCGGCGGAATCTTCCGCTTCCTGCGAGCATGCGGCAAGCAGGCCAAGGCTCAGTACCGAACCGGCAAGCAAAAGCTTCTTCATTGCAATCTCCCCTAATCAACTATGGGCCATGATCGGCCCCGAAGGAACGCGAGCGGCCATACATACATATTATGGCGCAAATTCCCAAGTAAAGGAGTGTTAACCAGGAATTTTCCCGGTTTTCCGGTGTCTTACGCGCCCTGGGGTGCCGCTCCGCCGCTTCCGCCATAGCGTTTCCCGGCTTTGGGAATCGCCGAACCGTGGACGGGTTTGGGCTGAGCCGTACCGCCGGGCTGGTCGGGCCGGTCGATCTTGCCGTCTTCCAGCAGCTTGGTGATCTCGTCGCCGGCCAGCGTCTCATATTCCAGCAGCGCCTGGGCAAGCAGATGCAGCTGATCCTCGTGATCGGTCAGCAGCTTGGTGGCCTTCTTGTGCGCGCCTTCCACCAGATCGCGGATCTCGGTATCGATCAGCTTGTTCGTGTCGCTGGACTGGAAAGTCCGCTGCGATCCGCCCATGCCGAGATAGCCTTCCTGCGTCTCCTCATATTGCAGCGGGCCGAGCTTTTCGGACATGCCCCATTTGGTGACCATGTTGCGCGCCAGATCGGTGGCGTAATGGATATCGGAAGAGGCCCCGCTGGAGACCTTGTCATGGCCGAAGATGATCTCTTCCGCCACACGGCCGCCCATGCTCACCGCCAGGTTCGCATGCATCTTGTCGCGGTGGTACGAATAATTGTCACGCTCCGGCAGGCGCATCACCATGCCCAGCGCGCGGCCGCGCGGGATGATCGTGGCCTTGTGGATCGGATCCGATGCCGGTTCGTGCACGGCGACGATCGCATGGCCCGCCTCGTGATAGGCGGTCATCTTCTTCTCGTCGTCGGTCATCACCATGGAGCGGCGTTCCGACCCCATCATGACCTTGTCTTTCGCGTCTTCGAATTCCTGCATCGCGACCAGGCGCTTGTTGCGCC
>JAUIFP010000117.1 GCA_030430365.1 Alphaproteobacteria bacterium
CGTCGCCCAGCAGGTTGCCGGCGCCGCGAATGTCGAGATCGTGGCTGGCAAGCTGGAAGCCCGCCCCAAGACCGTCGAGATCGCCCAGCACCTTGAGCCGTTTTTCCGCGACATCTGAAAGCTGCGTGTCGGCGGGATGCGTCAGATAGGCATAGGCGCGCAGCTTGGAACGGCCCACGCGGCCACGCAGCTGATAGAGCTGGGCCAGGCCGAAGCGGTCCGCACGGTGGATGATGATCGTATTGGCCGAAGGGATATCCAGCCCGCTCTCCACGATCGTGGTGGAAAGTAGCACATCGTATTTGCGTTCGTAGAAGGCGGCCATCCGCTCTTCCACGAAGCTGGGTGACATCTGGCCGTGCGCCGTGATCGGCTTCACTTCGGGCACATGATCGTGCAGCCATTGTTCGACTTCGGGCATGTCGGCGATGCGCGGCACGACGATGAAGCTCTGGCCGCCGCGGTGATGTTCGCGCAGCAGCGCCTCGCGCATCACCATCTCGTCCCATTCCATCACATAGGTGCGCACGCCTTCATCTCCTTCATCCGTTCCTTGTGCTTCACACCGAAGCGCTGCTCCTCGTCCACGATCACCAGGCCGAGGCGCTTGAAATCCACCTGCTTGGAGAGAAGGGCATGCGTGCCGACCACGATATCTAGAGTGCCGTCGGCAATGCCCTTACGCGTTTCGCTCGCTTCCTTGGCGCCGACAAGGCGGGACAGGCGGCCGATCTTCAGCGGGAAGCCCTTGAAGCGCTCCGTGAAGTTTTCGTAGTGCTGGCGGGCAAGCAATGTAGTCGGCGCGATCACGGCGACCTGATAGCCTTCCATCGCGGCGATGAAGGCGCCGCGCAGCGCGACCTCCGTCTTGCCGAAGCCGACATCGCCGCAAACCAGGCGGTCCATCGGCTTGCCGCTGGCGAGATCCGATAGGACATCGTCGATCGCGCGGTCCTGATCGTCGGTTTCCTGCCAGGGAAAGCGCTCGACGAACTGGTTGAAGCTCGATTCCTCGGGCTGCAGCGGCGGGGCCTTGCGTAGCGCCCGGGCGGCGGCGGTCTTCAGCAATTCGGCGGCGATGGCGCGAATGCGCTCCTTCAGCCGCGCACGGCGCTTCTGCCAGGCTTCTCCGCCCAGCCGGTCCAGCGGCAGCGCTTCTTCCGAAGAGCCATAGCGTGACAGGACGTCGATATTCTCGACCGGGATGTAGAGCTTATCGCCGCCGGCATATTCCAGCATCACGCAATCGTGCTGGCTCTTGCCGACGGTGATCGGCTCCAGCCCCAGATATTTGCCGATGCCGTGTTCGATATGAACCACCAGATCGCCGGCATTGAGCGTGGAGAGCTCTGCCAGGAAGGCATCGGCGTCGCGCTTGCGCTTGCGGCGGCGGACCAGCCGGTCGCCCAGCAGGTCCTGTTCGGTCAGTAGTTCCAGTTCGTCATTGGCGAAACCTGTCTCGAGCGGCAGCACTACCGCAACCGGGCCGCCCTTCGCCGCCATTCCGAGCGCTTCCTGCCAGCTTTCGGCCAGTTTAGGCGCGGTGCCGGTCTCCCCCAGAATCGAGGCGATCCGCGAGAGCGAGCCTTTCGAATAGGCCGCGAAGAGCGGTTTCTTGCCGGCCTTGCTTAGAGCCGTGAAATGCGCGGACGCCGCTTCATAGACATTGTCGCCGCGGGCCCGCTCCGGCGTGAAGTCGCGGGAACTGGCAAATCCGAAATCCAGTGTGGATTCGCTTTCGGGCTGCGCGAAGATGTCCGCGCGGTGGACCGGCCATTCGGCGGCCTTCCCTTCGAATTCGCCGCGCGAAAGATACAGCGTGTCCGTCGCCAGCGGGCGATAGCTGCCTGCCGCCTGTCCGGCGCTTTGCAGGCGCGATTCGTAATAGTCCTCAATATCCCCGAACCGTTCTTCGCCGGCCGCGGATGCCGCTGCATCGATCACCACGATGTCGCCTGAAGAGAGGTGATCGAACAGCGTCGAGAGTTTCTCCTCGAACAGCGGCAGCCAATGCTCCATGCCTGCCAGGCGGCGCCCGTCGCTGACTGCCTGATAAAGCGGATCACCGGTGGCGTTGGCGCCGAAGCGTTCGCGGTAATGGCTGCGGAAGCGCTTGATCGTGTCTTCGTCCAGCAGCGCCTCGCTTGCAGGCAGCAGCAGATGGCTATCCAGCGTGCCTGTGCTGCGCTGCGTATGCGGATCGAACAGGCGCAGGCTCTCCAGTTCGTCGCCGAAGAAATCCAGGCGCAAACCCGCTTCCAGGCCGGAAGGATAGATATCGAACACCGATCCGCGCACGGCGAACTCGCCGGCATCGGCCACGGTATCGGTGCGGGAGTATCCCTGGCGCTGCAGCAGGGCGATCAGACTTTCATGGCCGATCTGCATACCCGGCTCGATCGCGCGGACGGATTCGCGAATGCGAAACGGGGTCAGTACGCGTTGCAGCACCGCATTGACGGTGGTCACCAGCAGCTGAGAATTGGCGGCTTCCGCCTGCTGCAGGCGGTGCAGGGCGGAAAGGCGCTGCGCGCTGATCGAAAGGGCGGGGCTGGCCCGGTCATAGGGAAGGCAGTCCCAGGCGGGAAATTCGATGACTTCCAGTTCAGGGGCGAAATAGCCCGCCGCATCGCTGACTGCGCGCATGGCGGCGTCGTCCGGCGCGATGAAGACTGCGCGTCCTTTCGCGGCGCGGGCAAGATCGGCCAGCACGAGTGGCTGCGCTCCGCGTGCAACCGATGACAGGGTGAGGGGGCGCTGCGCGCTCAACAGGCGCTGGAAATCTGGCATTCTTCGGCTTCTGCTATCTCGGCTGGGCATGCGCGAATACCCGTTTGCGCGAGATCATGCGCCAACGGGCAGGGTGGATTCGGCTTGCTCCTAGCCGCTGGGGCGCGGCCTGTCGAACCCGGAGGCCGGGCGAATAGTTCAGGTCTTTACGTAATCGAGCTTCTGCATGCTCTGCATCATCCGACCGGCATATTTTTCCGGGACGGGCTGGGCCTGCAATGCCCAGGCCATGACGTCGACATCGTCTTCATCCAGCAATGCCTCGAACCATTCGAGATCCTCGCTGCTCCACTGCTTGTGATAGCGATCGAAGAAGCCGCCGATCATATAGTCGGCCTCGCGCGTGCCTCGATGCCAGGCGCGGAACTTGGCGCGATCGAGACGGGTTTCGTGGTCCATGATTTCTCCGCTACGTGAGGCGAAGAACCTCGACAAGCTTTGGTTCCATTTGCCGAAAGTGGAAGGGGTGGGTGAATTCATTTTCCTTTCAGGGCTTCGAGAATCTCCGGGCCCTGCTTTCCTATAAAGTCCTTGGCCAATTCGCCGTGCAGCACCTGCTTGAGCTGCTTGTGATAGTGATTGCGCATTTCGCCGAGCGTTCGCGGATCGGCGATAACCACCAGAGTTTCGATCTTGTGGCCCAGCACTTGCCCGTTCAGCCAATCGGCCACTGCAGCGGCATGCGCGTCTTCCTCCAGCCTGTGAGAGGAGGGGTTGGCGCTGGTCGATTGGTGGTGCGTGCCGGCGCCCTTATTGTGCTCGTCCAGCTTTGGGCTGGGCACAGGCTCAAGTTCCGGTTGGGCCTCGCGACCGCTATTGCGGAAAAGCTCGAAATTTTCGCCGTCTACCAATGCGATGATGGTGCCATGGGGAAGCAGCATTACCGTAATTCTCCTCTCATTCGGGGTTACAACGCATGCTGGAATTCAACGTTCCTGGGGGCATTATGTCCATGAGCCAGATCAATTATCCGCCATCACTGGCGAAATGCTCCCAGATGCAGCAATGAGGGCATCATGCGGCCCGAAATCCTCAATCCGCTCTTTGCCGAGATCGATACGCTGGAAGGCGTGGGACCGAAACTGCGCAAGCCGCTGGAGAAACTGGGGCTCGAGCGGCTGAAGGATCTCGCCTATCACTTGCCGGACCGTTTCGTGCTGCGCCGCACGGTGGACAATCTGGACGAAGCGAGCGTGGGCGAGCAGATCGTTGTCGCCCTGACGCCGACGGAGCATCAGGCGCCGAAAGGGCGCGGTCCATTCCGCGTGCTGGCACAAGACGCGCTCGGCAATATCTGCGCGCTGACCTATTTCGGCCGCGCTTCCTACACGGCGAAGAAGCTGCTCCCAGTGGGAGAGAAGCGCTGGGTGGCCGGCAAGCTCGATCAATATGGGCAGATGCTCCAAATCGTGCATCCCGATCACGTGACCGGGGATAGTGCCGAATTGACCGGCAAGCTGGTGGAACCGGTCTATCCGCTGGCTGAAGGGCTGACGCAGCCGCGCATCGCCGGGCTGGCGGCGCAGGCTCTGGCGAAGCTGCCGCAGCTTGCCGAATGGATCGAACCGGGCCTGCTCGACCGGCAGAAATGGGCACCCTGGCGCGATGCCTTGCTGCTCGCGCATAAGGACGAGCATGCCGGCGCGCGCGACCGCCTGGCCTATGATGAATTGCTGGCCAACTCGCTGGCACTGATGCTGGTGAAGGAAAGTAACCGCAACCGTCGCGGCCAGCCGCTGCGCGGCGACGGTTCGCTGCGTTCCCGCCTGCAATTGCCCTTCGGCCTCACAGGTGCGCAACAGCGCGCGATCGGCGAGATCGAAGGCGATATGGCGCAATCTTCGCCCATGCTGCGCCTGCTGCAGGGCGATGTCGGCTCGGGCAAGACGGTGGTCGCGCTCGAAGCGATGCTGACGGCGGTGGAGGCAGGCACACAGGCGGCTCTGCTGGCGCCCACGGAAATCCTCGCCCGCCAGCATTACGAGACCATTCGCCAGCTTGCCGCGCCGACCGGCGTGAATGTCGCGCTCTTTACCGGCAGGGACAAGGGCAGGGCGCGCGAGAGCATCCTGATGGGGCTGATGGATGGCAGCATCCACATCGTGGTGGGTACGCATGCGATCTTCCAGGAGGCGGTGAGCTACCGCAATCTGGCCATGGTGGTGATTGACGAGCAGCATCGCTTCGGCGTGGGCCAGCGCCTGATGCTGACGCAAAAGGGCAAGGCCGCGCCGCATTGCCTGGCCATGACGGCCACCCCGATTCCGCGTTCGCTCACGCTGGCCCAATATGGCGAGATGGAAGTCTCGCGCCTGGACGAGATGCCGCCTGGGCGGCAGGCGATCGATACGCGGGTGGTTTCGATCGACCGGCTTGCGGATGTCGTGGCCGGGGTGGAGCGCCATCTGGCTAGCGGACAGCAGGCCTATTGGGTGTGCCCGATGGTGCGCGAGAATGAAGGGGAGGATCTGGCGGCTGCAGAGGCGCGCTTTGCGACGTTGCAGGCCCGCCTTGGCGACGCGGTCGTGCTGGTGCACGGGCAGCTCAAGCCCGAGCTGAAAGATGCGGTGATGGAACGCTTTGCCCGGGGCGAGGCCAAGCTGCTGGTGGCGACGACTGTCATCGAAGTCGGCGTTGACGTGCCGGCCGCCACGCTGATCGTGGTCGAGCAGGCGGAGCGTTTCGGCCTGGCGCAATTGCATCAGCTGCGCGGCCGGGTTGGTCGCGGATCGGAAAAGTCGGTCTGCCTGCTGCTGCGCGGAGAACAATTGTCCGAAACGGGGCGTAAGCGCCTCGCCTTGCTGCGCGAAACGCAAGACGGGTTCCGGATTGCCGAGGCTGATCTGGAACTGCGCGGCGGCGGCGAACTGCTCGGCACGCGGCAATCGGGCGATGCGCCGTTCAATATCGCCACGCTGGACCAGATCCAGCGCCTGCTCCCGCTGGCGCATGACGATGCACGGCTGCTGATCGAACGGGATGGCGGGCTCGCCAGTCAGCGCGGAGAGGCGGCCCGGATGCTGCTTTATCTGTTCGAACGGGATTGGGGCGTGCAACTGCTCCGGGGCGGATAATGGTCGGGCGCGCCGGAACCGAGTGCCGCCTTTTTCATTGCCTCGCCAAGGGTGCGTCCCTACACCCCCGCCGAACTTGACCGGAACTGCCGAAAGCCGCCTCCATTGATCCTCTCCAGCTTCGAATGGACCATTGCAAAGCGCTATATGCTGCCTGGCCGCGGCGAGGCGTTTATTGCGCTGGTCGCGGGGATCAGCCTGGTGGCGGTGATGTT
>JAUIFP010000118.1 GCA_030430365.1 Alphaproteobacteria bacterium
CTATGTCATCCAGGAGCTGGAAGACCGCTTCGACGATTCCTACTGGATTGCCGAGCCCGAGGACATCATCGCGCTCAACCTGGTGCATTATTCCGCCGCCAAGAAGCTGGAACACAAGCTTTCGATCCACTGCGAATATTACGCCGCGCGCGGGGCCACGCTGGTGACCGTGATCGGCGACGACCATCCGGGCCTGTTCTTCCGCGTGGCGGGCGCAATCCATCTGGCCGGCGGCAACATCCTGGACGCGCGCATACACACCACGCGCATGGGCAAGGCGGTGGACAATTTCGTGGTCCAGGACCCGATCGGCCGCCCCTTCCGCGAAGAGGCGCAGCTCGACCGGCTGAAATCCGCGATCGAGGATTCGCTGGCCGGCAAGATCGAACTGGTCCCGCAGCTGGCCAAGCGGCCTTTGCCGCATGCCCGCGCCTCCACCTTCAAGGTCAAGCCGCAGGTCTATTTCGACAACAAGGCATCGGGCCGCTTCACCGTGATCGAGGTGAATGCGCGCGACCGCCCGGCGCTGCTCAACCGCCTGGCGCGCGCCCTGTTCGAAAGCCAGCTGATGGTGAATTCGGCGCATATCACCAATTACGGGGAGCGCGCGGCGGACACGTTCTATGTCACCGATGCGCTGGGCGAGAAGGTCACATCCGAAAGCCGCCTGGAAGCGATCGAGCAGCGGCTGCTGGAAGCCGCCAGCGACGAAACCCAGGCCAAGGTGGAAAAGGCGCTGGCCTAAGCGTCAGTCAGCGCATGGCGCGCCCTGCGCATGCGCGGCGCCGCAGCAATCGGCCAGATCGACCAGCGTGAAGCCCGGCAGGGCATTCGCCGCATGGCGCAGCTGCGCAATCGCATCGTTCAGATGCCGTTCGCAGGCGCTGCCCTGTTCCGCCCGGTAAGCATCCGCCAGCGCGCGTTGCAGCGCGGTGAGCGCGCCGGTCAGATGGCGCAAGTGATGCGCCGCCCCCGGCCCGCGCGGGTGGATCGCCAGCAGCAGGCCCTCCGCCTCTTCCAGAACGTCCCCCAGCCGCTCCAGCGCGGGGGCCTGCGCCAGGCGGGCCCTGGGATCGACTTCGCGCTGCAGCAACAGCCCGGCCAGCCGCGTGGCCGCCGCGCGCATCGCCTCGAACGGGGGCGCGGCCGCCTCGACATAGCGGGCCGTTTCATCGCTCAGCGCCTGGCCTTGGGCCATCTCATCCATACTCCGCCCTATCATGCGGGGCAGTTCTGACATAAGTCAGGCTGATATGGGAGATGGAGATGTCTGACTATTCGATCTGGGTCATGGAATATGCCGCGGTGGAGCAATTCCCCGTCGACGTGATGCTGTATCTGCACCGCGACATGGGCACCCGCAAACTGCCTTACGCCTTCGGCCTGCTAAAGCGGGCGGACCAGGTGATCATGATCGATTGCCCATACAACCACGCCGATCACGGCAAGGCGCTGGCCGAAAGCTATGGCGTGACCAACTGGCATTCCCCCGCCGACGTGCTGGCCGAATGCGGCCTGACACCTTCAGACGTGACCGCCGTGTTCATCACCCATGCCCATTTCGACCATATCGGCACGATGGACCGCTTCCCCAACGCCACCTTCTACATCCAGAAGCGCGAGCTCGATCAATGGATCTGGGCGCTGGAGCTGGGCCCGCAATTCAGCTTCCTGGTCAGCGCGGTGGACCCGGCGGACATCATGCGCGCGCTGGAGCTGGCCAAGCAGGGCCGCCTGGTCTGCATCGACGGCGACCGGGAAAACGTGCTGCCCGGCATCGACGTGCATCTTTCCGCCGACACGCACACTTATGGCTCCATGTATGTCCATATCCGCAATGACGGCGCGGCAAACAGCCAGGACGGCTGGGTGTTCGCGGGCGACAATATCTACACCTATGACAATCTGACCGGGCTCGATCCCGAGGCGCCGCAGATCGTGCCCATCGGGCTGGCTGTCGGCAGCCAGAACAATCTGATGTTCGCCACCGACGAGATGCTGAAGGCGGTCGGCGGAGAGCACCGCCGGCTGGTGCCGATCCATGAAGACCGGCTGCACAAGGTCTTCCCTTCGCGCCTGACGGACCGGGGCCTGCAAGTGGTGGAGCTCGCTTTGGCAAGCGACGAGCCGAGCCGCGTTTCCTGAAGGCACGCGGAAACGCCCGCTGGCGAGGCCGGGCTAACGCCGGGGGAAGAAAGTCACTGCGGATCGGCGAGCGGGCCGGGCCGGTGCTTCGATGGCGCCCGCTGGGGAGCGGACAGGCGGCGCGTTGTTATCTCTTGCGACTGGCGGGCGAAGTGCGCGTCCAAACTTGCCTGCTCGGCCCTGCGGCATGGGGCGCGGGGGCAGCGTAGGGCTCGCACTTGAGCCGCCCCCGGCTTGGCGGCCTCGCCTGCCGCTTGGAATGCGGCGGGCACGGCGCCCCTTCCGGTAATGAAGCGGGCGCATCCAGAGGACAGGAAGAGCGTTGAGGTCCACCCTCATGCCCCGCTCGTCATGGAAGCGCCGGCCCGAAGCGCGGAGTGCAAAGAGCGTAGCGCTTTCACGCCCCGCACACCCGCTGCCTGCACCAATGGTTATTGGCGGCCAGGGATGTAACCGTTTTGGTTAGTTATGTCAAGTGGGAAGTGCGCCTCGCTATTCCCGCGCCCCGAACAAGGCGCTGCCCACGCGCACATGGGTGGCGCCCAGCATGATCGCGGTTTCGAAATCGCCGCTCATCCCCATGCTCAGCTTCCCGCCCTCTTCGGGGGCGAGCCCGTTATCCGCCGCCAGCTTGGCCAGCAGCGCGAAGAACGGCGCGGGCTCTATGTCGAAAGGCGGGACGCACATCAGCCCGGCAATGGGCAAGTCCGCATCGCGCGCCTGCTGCAGCAGCCCTGGCAGATCGGCAATCGCGCAGCCGCCCTTCTGCTCTTCCGCACCGATATTGACCTGCACGAAGATCGGCACGCGTTTGCCGGCCTTGTCCATCGCCTTGGCCAACGCCTTCACCAGCGAAGGCCGGTCGAGCGAATGGATGCAGTCGAACAGTTCCACCGCATCCTCCGCCTTGTTCGATTGCAGCTGCCCGACCAGGTGCAGCTCCACATCGTCATAGCGCTCTTTCAGCGCGGGCCATTTCTCCTGCGCTTCCTGCACCCGGTTTTCGCCGAAGACGCGCTGCCCGGCTTCCAGCAGCGGCAATATCCGCTCGGCCGGGTGAGTCTTGCTGATGGCGACCAGCGTCACGTCTTGCGGTTTGCGGCCCGCAATGCCCGCCGCATGCGCGATGCGCGCCTGCACGTCTTCCAAGGGGGTGGCTGCACTTTCCATGGCGCGCCGCTATAACGCCTGCATGCCCATGCGCCAGCCCGCCATCGCCGATTATCTGCCCGATCTCTGGCTGATCTCCGACGAACGCAACGATGCCGCGCTGGAAAGCGCGCTGACCCGCCTGCCGCGCGGCAGCGGCTTCATCTACCGCCATTACCATCTGCCCCCTGCCGAGAGAGTGGCGCGCTACCGCGAGCTGGAACGGATAGCGCGGGCGCACGGACACCTGCTGATCCTGGCGGACAGCGCCCTGACCGCGGCGGAATGGGGCGCAGACGGGGTCTATGGCGCACCACGTGCGCTCTATCCGCGCCGGGCGGGCCTGCTGCAGCTCGCCACTGCGCATGATTTGCGCGAGATCGGCGAGGCGAACCGCATGGGCGCCGATGCCGTGCTGCTTTCCCCTGCCTTCGCGACGCGCAGCCATGCAGGCGCACCCGCGCTCGGCCCGCTGCGCTTCCGCATGCTGGCGCGCCATGCGCAAATGCCGGTGATCGCACTGGGCGGAATGACGCAGAAGAATGCCGACCGCCTCGCCTGGCCCAAATGGGCAGCCATCGATGGGCTTTCTTAGAATTCGGCGGTCTTGAGAGGCGATACCCAGCCGCAAGGCCGGTCCGCCGTATGCTGTGCCGTCCCTCTCCCCCACCCGGCCACCCATCAGGATAATGCCGTGGGCGGCCGGGTGGAGGAGAGGGCTGGCGCCGCCCGCAAGTAAGAGATTCCCGCCCCAACACCCAAAAATCTCAAGATTCTTGACCGCGAGTCCCCACTCTGCGATTCTGCCGCCCCAGCCGATCAGAGGAACCGGACATGGCAAGTCGCGCAATCGGAAAAGCGCCCGTGGCAGACTGGCGCGCCGCCTTCCGGCGCTCCCTGAGCCGCGCCCTGCAATTGACCGGCGCCGTGCTGCTGTTTGCCGGCGCGGCCTTCTTCGCCCTGGCGCTGATCAGCTATCATCAGACGGATCCGTCCGCCTCCACCGCCGCGGGCGAGGAAGTGGCCAACTGGATGGGCCGGTCGGGCGCATGGGTGGCGGAACGCGCGCTGTTCCTGTTCGGTATCGTTTCGATCCTGTTCCTGCCGCTGCTCTATGCCTTCGGCCGCAAGCTGTGGCGCGACGCGGATGAGGAAGAAACGCCCCATGGCGCGCGCTGGTGGCGCACCGTGGGCATGCTGATCCTGGCCATGGCGCTGCTCGCCACGGTCCTCTCCCTCACATTCGATGCGCCGGGGGGCAGCCTGCCTGCCTCGCTCGGCGGGATCACCGGCCTCTTGGGCAAGGGCGCGATAGAGGCGCTGGCCGGGCGCCTGCCCGAAAGCGCGCAGGGCTGGACCATCGGGGGGCTGTGGCTGGCCTGCCTGATTGCCGGGATCGTGTTGGTCAGCCGCGTCTTCGCGATCGACTGGGCGCAATTGCTCACCATTCCCGCCGCGCTGAAAAAGGCGCCTTCGCTGCCCAGCGCGGATTCGCTGCCTTTCGTGAAGCCGCGCGAGAAGCCCAAGCCGGAACCGCGCCCCGCCCCGGTGGCCGAGGCGCCGGCGCGCAAGCCGCCCGAAATCAGCGATCCGACCAAGCCGCCCAAGCCCGCATCGATGGGCGGCAACAAGCGGCAGAAGGATCTGTTCGACGAATTCGAACTGCCCAGCCTGGATCTGCTTTCCGATCCGCCGCCGACCAGCGCGCCCAAGCTGGACCGCCTGGCGCTGGAGCGCAATGCGCGCCTGCTGGAAAACGTGCTGGACGATTTCAACGTCAAGGGCGAGATCATGGCGGTGCGCACGGGCCCTGTCGTCACCATGTACGAGCTGGAGCCTGCCCCCGGCGTGAAGGCCAGCCGCGTGATCGGCCTGGCGGAAGATATCGCCCGCAATATGAGCGCGATCAGCGCGCGCGTTTCCTCCATTCCGGGCAAGACGGTGATGGGCATCGAACTGCCCAATGCGGACCGCCAGACCGTGGCGCTGAAGGAGCTTGCCGCTTCCGAAGCCTATGCCAACAACAAGGGCGGGCTGCCGATCATCCTGGGCAAGGATATTGCAGGCGAACCGATCGTGGCCGATCTGGCGGCCATGCCGCATCTGCTGGTGGCCGGCACCACCGGTTCGGGCAAGTCGGTGGGGCTCAACTGCATCCTGCTATCGCTGCTCTACCGCTTCACGCCCAGCGAATGCCGCCTGATCCTGATCGATCCCAAGGTGCTGGAGCTGAAAAGCTATGACGATATTCCGCACCTGCTTTCGCCCGTGGTCACCGAACCGCACAAATCGGTCCGCGCGCTTAAATGGGCGGTCGAGGAGATGGAGCGCCGCTATCGCATGATGTCCAGCATCGGCGCGCGTAATCTGGGCGGCTTCAACGAACGCGTGCGCGCCGCCGCCGCCAAGGGCAAGCCGCTGGGCCGCCGGGTGCAAACGGGCTTCGACCCCGAAACGGGCGAGGAACTGTTCGAGGAAGAGCAGCTCGATTACGAGGTGCTGCCCCAGATCGTGCTGATCGTGGACGAGCTGGCCGACCTGATGGTGACGGTCGGCAAGGAAATCGAAGTGCTGATCCAGCGCCTGGCGCAGAAGAGCCGCGCCGCGGGCATCCACCTGATCATGGCGACGCAGCGCCCCTCGGTCGACGTCATCACCGG
>JAUIFP010000028.1 GCA_030430365.1 Alphaproteobacteria bacterium
AAGTTTGGAAATAAGAGGTCATGGAAGACGAATTCTACCGCATCAAGCGCCTGCCGCCCTATGTCATCGCCGAAGTCAATGCGATGCGCCACGCGGCACGCCAATCGGGCGGAGACATCATCGACCTCGGCATGGGCAACCCGGATCTGCCGCCGCCCCAGCATGTGATCGACAAGCTTTGCGAGGTTGCGCAGGATCCCAACGCGCATGGCTATTCCCAATCCAAGGGCATCCCCGGTCTGCGCAAGGCGCAGGCCAATTATTACGGCCGCCGCTTCAATGTCGATCTCGACCCCGAAACGGAAGTGGTCGTCACCATGGGATCGAAGGAGGGGCTGGCAAGCCTGGCAACGGCCATCACCGCGCCCGGCGATGTCGTGCTGTCGCCCAATCCGAGTTATCCGATTCACACTTTCGGCTTCATCATCGCCGGAGCGGCCATCCGCTCCGTCCCAACGACGCCGGATGAAGGATATTTTCACAGCCTCGAGCGGGCGATGGATTTCACCGTGCCGCGGCCGAGCGTGCTGATCGTCAACTATCCTTCCAACCCCACGGCGGAAGTGGTCGATCTGGCGTTCTACGAAAGGCTGGTCGCCTGGGCGAAGGAGAACAAGGTCTGGCTGATTTCCGACCTTGCCTATTCCGAACTCTATTATGACGGGAACCCGACGCCTTCGATCCTGCAGGTAAAGGGCGCCAAGGATGTGGCCGTCGAATTCACATCGATGAGCAAGACCTATTCCATGGCCGGATGGCGCATGGGCTTCGCCGTCGGCAACAAGAAGCTGATTTCCGCGCTCACGCGCGTGAAGTCCTATCTGGACTATGGCGCCTTCACGCCGGTTCAGGCGGCTGCGGTCGCGGCGCTGAACGGCCCGCAGGACATCGTCGACCGGAACCGCGAACTCTATCAGAAGCGGCGCGACGTGATGGTGGAGGCATTCGGGCGGGCAGGCTGGGACATTCCGCCGCCCAAGGCATCGATGTTCGCCTGGGCTCCGCTTCCGCCCGCGCTTTCGGAAATGGGCAGCCTGGAATTTTCCAAGCAGCTGCTCACCCATGCCGAAGTCGCCGTCGCTCCTGGCGTCGGTTACGGCGAAGACGGCGAAGGCTTCGTGCGTATCGCGATGGTGGAGAACGAGCAGCGGCTGCGCCAGGCCGCGCGCAACATCAAGCGCTACCTGACATCGATGGGTGTGAACAGCAGCGCCGCCTGAGGGCGCCCTTCGCATCTCCGGTTCCCGCCAAACTTGACCGAGCAAGCAATCCGGCTTGACTCAGCCGGAGGTGATGCGCGTTTTGCCCGGAAAACGATAGCAAGCTAGAGAAATAGTAGTTAGCCTCCCGGTTCGCCTGACGGCAATGGAACTCGAGAGGACGAGCTAGGAAATGGCCGAACAAGCGCCAGCTCAGGGTGCAACGCTGGACGTCGCCAAGTTTTTGGAGGCGCAGCGCTTTTCAAAGTACCATCTGCAACTTCTCATCCTGTGTTCGCTCGTGACCTTTTTCGACGGACAGGATTTCTCCGCGCTGGCCTATGCGCTGCCCTATCTGCGCGACGATATGGGCTTGACCGACGAGATGACCGGCTATGTCAGCTCGGCCGCCTTTGCCGGGCAGATGATCGGTTCGCTCTTCGGGTCCTATCTGGGCGACATATTCGGCCGCCGGCCGGTGATCATCGCCTGCACGATCGGCAGTGCGGTGCTGACCACGGCAGTCGGCTTCGCGGGCACGCCCGAACAGCTCATTGTACTGCGTTTCGTCAGCGGCCTTGCCATTGGCGGGCTGCTGGCGCCGATCTGGGCGCTCAGCATCGAGAGCATGCCCAAGGCCATGCGCGCGACGTCTGTCACCATCATCATGATGGGTTTCAGCTTCGGTGCAGCCTCCGCCGCACCGATCGCCAACTGGACCGCGCCGCATTTCGGCTGGGAAGGCATCTTCTGGGTGTGCGGCGCGATGACCGGCGCTTTTGCGCTAATCCTGCTGTTCCTTTTGCCCGAAAGCGCGCGCTGGATGGTGGCCAAGGGCAAGCCTGCGCCCATGATCGTTCCGATGCTGTCACGCTTCAATCCCGGCTTCGAAGCCCAGGCCTATGAGCGTTTCCACCTGTCCGACGAACGCAACGTGGCGATCAGCGACTATGGAGAGCTACCCTCCGTCCTGCGCGAGGTCGTGAAATTCTTCATGCGCATGCGCGAGCTGTTTTCCGGCGGCCTGCTGTTCGTCACGCTGTTCATCTGGGCGGCCTATTTCTTCTCCAGTTTCGCGATCTACCTGAAGTCCGCTTACGGTGTGATCTTCATGGAAAATCTGGGGATCGCGCGCACCGACGCTGCCTGGCTGGCCAGTTTCGGCGCGATCGTGGGCGCGCTGGGCGGTGTGGCCCTGCTGGCCATGACGGAGAAGCGCGGGCCGGGCTGGATCGTTCTGGCTCCGCTGATCGGCATACCGTTCATTTCGCTGGTCGGGCTCGGCTACGTTCTGGCCGGCCCCGCCTTCATCCCTGTCCTGCTGATCGGGGCGATCATGGTGGGCGCAGGCCATGCGGCCGTAATCTCGATCACCAGCATCTATTATCCCAGTTCGATCCGCGCCTTCGGCGGCGGCTGGGCCAGTTTCATGGCGAAGTTCGCCGCCGTGATGGCGCCGATCTACGGCTCCCAGTTCCTGGCCGGCCGCGCCGCGGCCATGGAAGGCTACATGTTCACGGTCGGCTGCCTGGCAGGCATCATCGTCTGCATCCTGGCACTCGCCTTCTTTGCAGGCCGGCTCAACCGACGTTCAGGCGATGAAATCGCCGCCAAAGCGGGCGAAGCAGCGCCCGCCGAATAGGAGACCCCAATGACCCTTCGCAGTCTTTCCGCCAATTCGCCGGGCCGCCGCGCCAACTGGAAGGCGCTGGGCCTCAGCAAGGAAGACATGGAAAAGCCCAAGATCGCGGTGGTCAACAGCTCTTCCGAACTGGCGATCTGCTACGCCCATCTCGACGGGATTGCCGAGATCGTGAAGGAGGAAATCCGCAAGGCCGGCGGCGTTCCCTTCGAAGTGCGCACCGCCGCCCCTTCGGACTTCATCACCGGCGCAGCCAAGAGCGGCGCCTATATCATCGCCGGGCGCGACATCATCGCCAACGATATCGAAGTGCAGGTGGAAGGCGCGCTGCTGGACGGGATGATCTGCCTCACCAGTTGCGACAAGACGCCTCCGGGCCATCTTATGGCCGCCATGCGGCTCAACATCCCCACCATCCTGGTGATCGGCGGATACCAGCCCGCGGGCCAGATCGACGGCGAGCCGGTGGACGTGGAAGACGTCTGGTCGGGATCGGTGGGCGAACGCTTCGGCGCCGTCCCGAAATTCCCTATTGCCGACATGGCGGAAAATGCGGTGATGGGCCCTGGCGTATGCGCAGGCA
This sequence comes from Alphaproteobacteria bacterium, assembly GCA_030430365.1. Classification (GTDB taxonomy): domain Bacteria; phylum Pseudomonadota; class Alphaproteobacteria; order Sphingomonadales; family Sphingomonadaceae; genus Andeanibacterium. The sequence goes on from JAUIFP010000028.1 coordinate 3,425, forward strand.
TGGCCACGGCCAATACGATGCACTCCGTGGTGGAGGCCCTGGGCATGACTCTGCCGGGCAGCGCGCCGGTGCGCGCCAACAGCCCGAAGATGAAAGACAATGCCCGCGCCGCGGCTCGCCGCATTGTGGGCATGGTAAATGAAGACCTCAAGCCGCGCGACATCATGACGCCGGGCGCATTCCGCAATGCCGTGGCCACCGTGCTGGCGGTTTCCGGATCGTTCAATTCGATCAAGCATCTTCAGGCGACCGCGATCGAAGGCGAAATGGACATCGACATTTTCCAGATCTGGGAAGAAATGTCCGATGTGCCGGTGCTGTCCGCCGTCCGCCCGACAGGCGAGGTCCGGATCGAACAGTTCGAAGATGCCGGCGGTGCCCGGGCTGTCCTGAAGCGCTTGGAAAAGCGGATCGACACGTCCGCCCTGACCTGCACCGGCAAGACCCTGGCCGAAAATCTGGAAGGCTACGAGATTGAAGGGCCGGACATCATCCGCCCGGTGGACGATCCGGTGGGCCCGGGGCCTGCCATTGCGATCCTGAAAGGGAATTTCGCGGATACCGCGGTTGTGCGGCTGGGCATTCGCGACGGATCGCGGCCGGAGGAATTTTCGGGGCCCGCCCGGGTCTATGAAAGCTCGCTCGATTGCCTGCAGGCGATCGAGGATGGCGAAATCAAGGAAGGCGACGTTGTCGTGGCCCGCAATCAGGGGCTGAAAGGCGGCCCGGCCATGGCCGGCGGCGCTTCGATGGTACTCTTCGCGCTGGACGCGGCAGGCCTGGCCAAGACGACCGCCTTCGTCACCGACGGGCAGCTATCGGGCCTGTGCCTGAAAGGCCTGACCGTGGCGGAAGTCTCGCCCGAAGCGGCGACCGACGGACCGATCGGCAAGGTCCGCAATGGCGACGTCATCTCGATCAGCGTGGCCAACCGCAGTATCGATATCGATGTGCCGGCAGAGGAACTCGCGAAGCGCGAGGGCCCCGGATACAAGACCCCGGCGACCGGCTATCTCGCCAATATCAGGCAGGATGTGCACGATCAGTCCAAGGGCGGTGTCCTGCTGCCGCTCGATAAATAGGCGGTTCTACTCGGCGGGCTCGCTTGCCCCGGTCATCGCGGCTTCCCTGGCAAATCGGGCGGGGGAATTACCGACCTGCCGGGCAAAGGCGGTGCTGAAAGCGCTTGCGGAACCATAGCCGATGCGATCGGCCACGTCCGTGATCGAATATTGCCGGCGCAATAGATCCTTGGCGACGGCCATTCGCCAATCGAGCAGATATTCCATCGGCGAAACGCCGACCACGCGCGCGAAGCGTTCGAAAAAGGCCGAGCGCGACAAGGCCGCCCGGCTCGCCAGTTCCGCCACCGTCCAGGGCCGCGCAATCTCTCCGTGCATTTCCCGCAACACCTGTGCCACGCGGGCATCGCCCAGACCGCGCAGCAGGCTTGCCGGCGCGCCCTGCTGCTGCGCGCGGCGCAATGCCTCGACCAGCAGCACTTCCACCAGTCGCGAAAGCACCAGATCGCGCCCAGCCATCGGCTCTTTCGTTTCTTCGTCGATATACCGAACCAGTGTGGACAAACGCCCTGCATCGCGCAGATGAATTGCGGGCGGAAGCAAGGAGACAAGCAGGTCCGCGTCCGGCGATTCGAAAACGAAATAGCCGCCCAGCAAGCGCACATCGGCCGGGCCATCCGCCTTGCCGTGCCGCACTTCCCCGGTAATCGTGGCAGCGAGCTGCGGATCGGCCAGCTTCGGCGTTGCGGCTTCGGTTCCGGAAAGGACAAATCCCGGAGTGGCAGGCAGCAGGACGAAATCGCCCGCCTGCAACGTCAGCAAATCCTGGCCATCGACAGACAGCAGGCACGTGCCTTCCAGGACAGTGCAAAAACTCGGCTGACCATATTCCGGATAGCGCACCGCCCAGGCGCCCGCGCCGCTGATCGCCTTGGTGAACACGATACGGGGCCGCAGAAGCTCGATAATGTCGGACAATGGATCGCGCATTTCCGGACTATAGCAAATGATAATCGGATTTTGAATTATAGATCGTCCAGATTTCTCCTCATATTCTCCAATTCGCAAATGTGAGGAGAAAGACATGAAATCCATTCTGATCACCGGCTGTTCGTCAGGTTACGGCCTGGCAACCGCGCAGTATTTCCTTCAGCGAGGCTGGCGGGTCGTGGCGACCATGCGCAATCCGCAGGCCAATACGCTTGCGCTTTCCGATCGGCTGACCGTGCTGCCGCTGGACGTGACGCGGGTCGAAAGCATCGCTGCGGCATTGGAGGCCGCCGGGCCGCTGGATGCCCTGGTCAACAATGCCGGGATCGGCGCCATGGGCGCGCTTGAGTCAACGCCGCTGTCCAAGATCAGGGAGGTGTTCGAAACCAACACATTGGGCACGATCGCGATGACGCAGGCAGTCATCCCGCAATTCCGCGGGCAGCGATCGGGGACGATCGTCAATGTCACGTCAAGCGTCACACTCACGCCCATGCCGCTGACATCTGCCTATAGCGCAAGCAAGATGGCCATCGAGGGATTCACGGCCGCGCTTGCGTTCGAGCTGGCGGCATTCGGGATCGGCGCCAAGCTTGTGGAACCCGGTTACGGCCCGACCACGCGGTTTGCGCAGAACACGGATCTGAGCCTGGAAGACACTATTCCCCAGGCCTATCGCGATTTCGCCCAGCCGATTCTGGAAGGTTTTGCCGAACCGGCATTGACCACCGACCCGTCAGACGTCGCTATGGCGATCTGGCAGGCCGTTACGGATGGCACGGGGCAGTTGCGCTATCCGGCAGGTCCCGATGCGATCGCGCTTGCTAAGGCCGCATAGCTGCGCAGGCCAGGCCGCCTGGAATCCTATGCGTTCACTCGGCGGGCTCGGTCTGCTTGCTCGCCGCAGCCTTCACTGCCGCATCGTCGGATAGATGCGCGCCCTGTTCGTGCAGCAGCCCGCGCAGCTCCGTCACATCCACCTCGCGCGGCTGGACGCCCCGGTTGGCAGCGACCGCCGCTGCCGCACCCGCCGCATGGCCGGTGAGCCAGCATTGCGGGATCTCGCGCATGAAGCCGTGGCTGTTGGCGTCGCAGGAAATGTGCCGCCCTGCCGCCAGCAGGCCGTCCAGCGCGCGCGGCACAAGGCTGCCGTAAGGCACGGAGACGATCGGGAATTTCGGACTGATCGAGGGACTGATTCCCACTTCGTCCGCCACCGGTGTGCCGTTGCCCCAGTCCTTGCGCTCGATCCGCCCGACACCGCCCAGCCGCCGCGTATGACGCACGCCGATCTGGCTGGCGCTTTGCAGACTGTAGGCGTTTTCAAATCCCGGGGCGTTGTTCCGAAAAAACTGGGCATGGCCTTCCATCAGACGATGGCTGCGGATTTCCACTTCGGTCAGGTCGTCCACATCGAGTGCGGAAAGCCCGGACTGCCGCGGGCCGAGGAACAGCGCGATATCAGGCCGCCAACTGACATAGGGGGTCTGGAAAAAGCCCAGTTGTTCGCGGCCCTTGTTCATCAGTTCGGTCAGCTGTTCGGGATAGAGCACTTTCCAGTTGATCCAGCGGTCCATGTTCACGCCGCCCAGCATCCAAGCGGTGTTCATGGAATGGTGCACATCGCCTTCTTCGATGTCGGTATCGAATTCTGCACCCGCGCGGGCAAACATGTCGCCATCGCCGGTGGTATCCACCACCACCTTGGCCATCAGTGCCTGACGCCCCGCCTTGCTTTCGAAGACAATTCCCTTGGCCGCTCCATCCTCGATAATCGGGCGCGATCCCCAGGAGTGGAACACGATGCGCACGCCTGCTTCCAGCAGCATTTCCTGCGCGTTGAGCTTCATCCGTTCGGGATCGAGCGTCGGCGCCCAGCACACGATGCCGTGAAACGCCGTGGTGCGATTGCCCCAATAGCCGGTCTTCATCGGATCTTTTGAACCCCAATCCACCTTGGGCGGGCCGGCCACGGCTTCGGGCGGCATGCGGTCAATAAACTCGCGGGCAAATCCCTGGATAACGTGGTTGCCTTCCCAGTCGGTCATGCGGTCGATCCACATCACCAACCCGCCGGTCGAAAGGCCGCCCAGGCAATTGTAACGCTCCACCAGTGTCACGTCCGCTCCGGCCTTTGCCGCGGCCCAGGCCGCCGCGCAGCCGGCCGGCCCGCCGCCGATCACGGCCACATCGCATTTGTGATAAATGTCCACATCGCGGGCTTCTTCGCGAATGGTCCCCGTTCCATTGCGCGGCGGAATATTGTGGGACGAACTTTCGAACACATCGGACCCCAGAAAGCGATCCTCGCTGTGCCCCTCGATCCGCTGCATCTTCGGCTTGTCGTCTGCCATCGCATAAATTCCTTATCTGTCGATAGCCTGCTAACCTTATGGTCTGCCCTGCGCAAGCCGCACCGGCGGCGGCAAGGCAATACGCTGCAATGTACAAAGCGGATTGCGCCGCTTCCGCCTCTAAGCTAGGGCCGCGTTCCCGCGCGCTTGCCGGATATTGCCGGACAGCGATGGGTGAGGCCCGATGGCGGAGTGGTTACGCAGAGGACTGCAAATCCTTGCACGCCGGTTCGATTCCGGCTCGGGCCTCCAATCTTCTTCCCGTATTTAGCGATATCTTAGGCAGAATCCGCAGATATTGGCCGCCTGTGGCCGATTGAGCGATGCGCTGGCGGGGCTGCTTTCCTCACCAAGCGCATGACAAATGGGCGTAACCGCGCCATGATGTGCACAGCGCGTGGCAGGGGGAATGTTCGATGGTATTATGGATTATCCTGGGCCTGATAGCTCTGGCGGCCCTTTATGGAATCGTGATTTACAACCGCCTGGTGCGATTGCGGGCGCTGGTGCGCGAATCCTTCAGCGGGATCGACGTGCAGCTGCGCCGCCGCGCGGACCTGATCCCCAATCTGGTTTCGACCGTCGAAGGTTATGCCGAGCATGAGCGCAATCTGCTGCAGGAAGTCACGGCGCATCGCAGCGATCCCGTTTCCGCTTCGGGCGTGGCCGAGACCGCCCAGGCCGATGCCCAGTTCAGCGGCCTGCTGGGCCGGCTGATGGCCGTGGCCGAAGCCTATCCGGATCTGAAGGCGGACGCGAATTTCCGCCAGCTGCAAAGCGAGCTGGCCGATATCGAAGACCAGCTGGCGGGAGCTCGGCGCTATTACAACGCCACCGTCCGCGATCTGAATACGCAGGTTCAATCGTTCCCGGACGTGATGGTCGCAGGGCCCATGGGTTTCCAAAAGGAAGACCCCTACGCCGATGGCGACGATTCGATCCGGACCGTGCCGAAGGTCGATTTCAGCCCCAGCACGAACTGATCCGATGCGCATCCTGCGCCTGATACTTGCCGCGCTTGCGCTGCTGACGATCCCCGCGGCGGCTCATGCCCAGCAGCCCGGTGCCATGGCGCGGGCGATGGAACTTTCCGGCGGGCAGGAACGCATCCTGAGTTTCGTCAGCGATGTCACGATCGCGCCCGACGGCGATCTGGACGTGACCGAAACGATCCGCCTTGTCTCGCTCCAGCGATCGATCAATCACGGGATCCTGCGCGACTTCCCCACGACCTATGAAAACGGGCCGGGACAGCGCACACGCGTGGGCTTCTCGGTCATCTCGGTTCGGCGCGATGGCGAGCAGGAACCGTGGGAACAATCGAGCCTGTCCAACGGCGTGCGCATTCGCATCGGATCGGCCGCTTACAACCTGCCGCCGGGCGAGCATACTTACGAGATCCGATACCGGACCACGCGCCAGATCGCCTATGGCGAGGAACAGGACGAGCTTTACTGGAACGCCACCGGCACCGGCTGGACTTTCCCGATCGACATGGCGGAAGCGCGCATCACCCTGCCCGGCGATGCCGAATTCGGGGAGCGCGCCGCCTATACCGGACCGCAGGGATCGACCGACCGCAGCGCCCGCGTGGTGGAGGAAAGGCCGGGCCATATCGTCTTCCGCACGACCCGTCCGCTGGGCACGCGCGAAGGGCTGACCGTGGCGGCCGCCTTCCCCAAGGGCGTGGTCGCGCCGCCCGGTGCCGGGCAGCGCCTGGCCTGGTGGCTGAGCGATTGGGGCGCACTGGCCGCAGCGATCCTCTCCCTCGTTGCGCTTGCGGGATATTATTTCCGGGCCTGGCTGAAGGCCGGGCGCAATCCGCGCGCAGGGCCGGTGGTTCCGCTGTTCACTCCGCCCGACGGGCTGAGCCCGGCCGCCATGCGCTTCATCAAGCGGATGGGCTTCGACAATCGCGCCTTCTCCGCCGCCATGGTCTATCTGGGCGTGCATGGGCGCTTGCACATCGCGCAGGACAAGGGCGGCTGGTTCGAAAAGAGCGAAACGACACTGACGCGCATGGATGCGCCCGGGCCGGATGCAGGCGCCGCCCTGCCCGAGCCGGAAGAGGCGATGCATGCCAGGTTGTTCTCTGCCGGCGACACGATCGAGCTGAAGCAGAAGAACCATCGCAAGCTGCGCTCCGCCCGCTCGGCCCTGGAGAGCGGCCTGAGCAAGGCCTATCAGGACGTGACGTTCCGTAAGAACAGCGATTGGGCGGTTCTTGGTATTGCGCTGGTCGTGCTGGCGATGTTCGCCACCGCGCTGATCGGCCTAATCGCCGCCACGCCATCCGGCGCGCAGGACCGCGCCTTCATTCCGGTAATCGCCTTCGCCGCATTGGCCGGGGCATGGTTCCTGCGCGGCAAGGCCGACGAGGCGACGGGATGCCTGGCCGTCCTGTTCTGGGGAGGCACTGCCATTACCGGCATGATCGCGCTGGTTTCCGCGCTGGGCACGATCGCATCGGCAGTGGAGATCGGCATCTTCGCCGTGTTCATTCCATTGCTGATGCTGCCCGTGGCGATCAGCGCCTTCTGGTGGATGTATGCGCCGACCAGGGAAGGGCGCGCCGTGATGGACAGGATTGCCGGGTTCGAGCAGTATCTTTCCATCGCCGAAGAAAGCCGGCTGGATACGATGCATCCGCCCGAAAAGACCCCCGAATTGTTCGAGCGCTATCTGCCTTACGCGATCGCGCTGGATGTGGAGAACCGCTGGGCGGAGCGCTTTGCCGGCGTGCTGGCCACGGCTGCGGCGGCCGGCGCAGCAGCGCACACCGCCAGCTGGTATTCGGGCAATGGCAATATGTGGGACGATCCATCCGGCTTTGCGAGCGACATCGGATCCTCCTTCACCAGCACCGTTTCTTCCGCTTCGGCTGCACCCAGCAGCGGGGGCGGATCGTCGGGCGGAGGCTCCTCCGGCGGCGGTGGCGGCGGTGGGGGCGGTTCGGGCTGGTAGAGCGCGTCAGCCGCCCGGCTTGCTGTCCCAGACCTCTATCGTCCCGGCATCGCCGTTCACCCGCACCCAATCCCCCGTCTCGATCACTTCCAGCGGATCGGCGTCGCATTCGGTCACGGTGGGGATGCGCATCACCACGGCACCCAGCGCGGCCTTGGTGGTCATGATGTTGAACACCATCGCCAGCGGCGCGGTGCCGCGCAGGCGCGTCATGTGGAACAGGCCGGACCAGCCGGATGACCCCTTCGCCCCGGGGAAGATCAATATCTTTCCGGCGAAGCTGACGCCTTTGAGCTCATGCCGGCTTTCGATCACCGTGCCGGTCATGGCGTTGACTCCGCCCCAGCCCGAAATCGTTTCCTTAGTGACCAGCGCTTCGCCTTCGGCCACGCCGCCCACGACCTTGCGCCCATGGATGACGAGGCGCGGTTTCTCCAGCGTTTCACTTGTTTCACCGCTCATTGCAGCCTCCCCTTCCATTTGCCCGTACAGGCCGCGTCGATGCATTCCTGCGTCGTGCCGTACCAGCCTTCGATACCCATCATCGCCGGCAGATAATGTACCTGCTTCGCGCTATCGAGCGCGGCGACCTGCGTGCCCTTGGGGATCGCCTGGCTGATCGCGGAGCAAGTGTCCGTCATCAGCATGGCACCCGCCTTGCGCAGAATGTCGGTATAGCCATTCGCATCGGCAGTGGCCTTCACCGCGCGGCTGGTGAAAATCCACAAGGCGCTGTTTTCATGCACCTTGCGCCCATCGATCATGGCGGCGGCCTGGGCGATCTGCTCGATCGAATAATGCGGGCAGCCAAGCATCACGTAATCGACATCTTCGCAGCTGCCGACGCTGTTGAGCGTTTCGTAGATCCGCGCCCGCGCGGCCTGATCGTAAACGAAGCGCTCCCCGCGCGGCGCCCCGCCGAAAGCGGCTTCCACGCTGGGCGCTTCGGGCGTGATGCCCACCATGTGATACATCTCCACCCCGCCGGAGCTGGCCGCGGCGGCACCGAAATGCTTGTGCCGGATCAGGCTGGGATCGGAGATCTCCCCGGTGATGACCGGGATCGTGTCTTCCACCGCATCGCCCACGTAATAGCCCAGCATGCCCCATTCGTAGATCGAATCGACGGGCACCTGGACCTCCACCGCATGGTGGCCCTTGCGGTATTCGTCGCGGTGGAAGCCCCAATCGGGAATCCGCTTGGCCAGCATCGCCGCACTGGTGGATTCGCGCCCTTCGCAATTGGTCCGCGCGCCGATCACGCTGTTGGCGAAGACCACGGCGGAGGATTCCATCCAGGCGCAATGTTCGCCCATCACCGGGACATTGCCGGCGAGATAGGGGGTGCAGGTTTTCAGGATCTGGATCCCGTGCCCGGCGACTTCCCCTTCGTCCGAGACGAAATTGTCATGCGCGGCGTCATCCATGCCCTGTTCGCGCCAGAGCTGCGGGTCCATGCCGCCCTGCAAGTGGCAGGAAAAGGCGTTCATGCGCGGCACGTCGAACACCTCGTCCGCATCGAGATCGAAGCGGCAGAACACCGCGCGGTAATCCCCGCCATCGGCCGCGTAATAATCCTTCACCCAGGGGGGAGAGGAACCGGGCACACCGGCGACATTGTTGGTTTCCACGAAGCGTTCGGCGCCCAGCGCATCGGCATAGCGCACGAGCAGTTCCATCGCCTTCTGCACCGCCTTGCCGTCATCGCCCTGCAGCATCGCCTGCTCCGCCGACGTCAGTGCAACCATCTATATCCTCCATCCCCGCCGCAGCGCGGCATCTTGAGCTTGCCGCAGCGCGGCATTGCAGGCGGCCATTCGCCACCCTTCGCATGCTAAGCATGCCAGCATTCCGGAGCCAAGGCCAGAGACCTCCGCCAAGCGGACCGGCTGAACCGAGCGCCGATTTTGCCAATCGGCGCGACACGTCCGGGCCCTCGCCCTGATAACCTATTTGGATTTTTTATTTGTATTGTAGGGTTTGATTTGGTTCTTTGCTCTCAACCCGATTCGCAAAGAGGATTGACGCAAATGGCCACTACCCCCGCAATCAAGGCACCCGCCGGTTTCGTGCCCGCAGCCGCACTTTCCTTCGGCGCACCCGGCAATGCGGCCAGCTTCGTGACCCAGGCAAGCCCGCTCCCGGTGCAGGAAAGCTCCGCATTATCCCTGATCGAGCGGCTGAACCGCGAAGGCGAACCCATAGGAGATTACCAGGAACAGGCGTTTGACAACTTTGCCGCGCCCGGCGGTGCCGGCACGGGCATCCCACTCGGCTTCACCACGGGCCTGGCAGTCGGCAAGGCGCGCTTCATCTCGCACCTGCTGCTCTCCTGCACCACGCCGGTTTCCGGCCGCGTGTGGATAGGCGGCGCGCAATTGGGCGGCATCGGGACGCAAAAGATGCGCGATCTAGCCTTCACATGCGGGCCGAATTTTCAGGCGATCGTTCCCGTCAACCAGTTCCTCCAATCCTCCATGAAGCCGCTTGGCGGGCCGGGCGGCTATATCAAGCGCTGGCTGGACGGTTCGGTGAGCGGAACCCATTATTTCACTGCCGGTGCGGTGGCGTGGGAGCTGGCCGACAGTATCAATTTCGAAGCCCGCAAGGTCATATTGTGCATCGGCGACAGCCTGTGGAACGGCACCGGCCCTTCCGATGTGACGCATTGCATTCCCTGGCTGATCAACGATTTCTATCGCCGCAGCGGTGTCGATAGCCGGTTTATCTTGGTCGCATCCGTGAGGTCGCCGTAGTGGAGATGGAGCCGCTGATCGGGATCGTGAGGATCCTGGTAGATATCTTCGATCCGCCCCGTGTTGAAGGAAGAGGAACGACGCTTGATCCCGTGTACTTCGTAACCCTTGCCTAACAAAAGCTGAGCTAGATAGGCGCCATCTTGTCCCGTCACGCCTGTAATAAGTGCGCACTTTCTCTTTCTTGAAGTCAAGGCAGATTGCTTCCCTCTTTGAATTCGAGCGCAAGCACCGGTGCCGAATGCCCGCCAAAAAAGCACGACCGCCTATATTTTCGGTTTTCTTACGAAACCCCGCAGCAATATTCGCTTGGCGAGACCATCCCCTGTTTGCCAAGTCCACTTTCTGCTTAACCATGACTATCTCAATAGCCCCTCATGTACAGAGCTATTTTGAAACTTAAGCAGAATATTCGTTATTGTCTTGGCGAACGATCCACGCATGCGATCAGCGCCGGTAAAATCGGGCATTGCAGCGCATTCACAACGGCTCTATGGGCCGCATCCAATGCCGCTTTAGCTCAGTTGGTAGAGCACATCATTCGTAATGATGGGGCCACTGGTTCGAGTCCAGTAAGCGGCACCATTCCCTCAATACCAGCACCGACGGCCGATCGGCCGAAAATCGACGCGGTCAGTTAAGCGTCGCCTGCGAGCTATTGAGCAATTGCGTGAGGTAGCCCCGGGTCTGGTTGGCCTGGGAGATAAGCTGTTCCGCCTCTGCCCTTGTGCGACTGCCGCGCATCGAATCTTCCAGCGTATCGAGATAGCGCCTGTAATCCTGCGCCGTCGACACATTGGCCTGCCGGATGGAATAGCGATCCTTCGCATCCTGATTGGCATCGGGGCCGGGCCGGGCACGATCGCCCATGCCAGCGACCTTCGCGGCCGTATCCCGCGCGGCGCCGATGATGGAAGCGAGCTGACGCTTCTGGGCGTCGCTGGCCGGATCGCTGGCCGATGGGGCCGGTGCGGGTGCTTCTGCCGCAGGTGCGGCGCTGAGCGCGGCAGCCGGCGAAGCTTCCGCATTGCCGGCAGTTACCGCCCTTTCTTCGCGAAGGCGGTAGGCCCGGCTGATCGAAGAGCGGTAGGCGGTGGAAGCGGCCATGGCCTGGCGCGCGGCCGTCATCGCGGCCGCAGTATCGCCGGCCGATTCCGCCCCCGAAGCGGCACTGCGAATCCGCTGCAGCGAAGTGCGAATGGACGTTGCGGCCCTTTGGCGCTGCGCCGATTCATCGGCCGCCGAACTCCGGCTGCGCGGATCGGCCCAGGGCATATCGCTTACCAGGCCGCGAATTCTGCCTTCGGCATTGCGGACCAGCAGATTGGCGAAGCCGGCACTGGCCGTTCTCGCCACCTCTTCCATCTCTGCCTTGCGCGTAGCCGCCGCTTCGGATGACATGCCGGCAAGGCCCGATTCCAGCTCCGTCAGCTGCGTGGAAGCATCCTGCAGCCGTTTCACCGCGGCAGCAGGCGCATCGGCCTCCCGCGCGTCTTCCAGCAGCGATCCGACAGCCGAGACGATCCCGCCGGCCTGCTCCAGATCGGCGGCCGAAACGGTTTCGTCCATGGCATTGGCCGCGTCGACCAGCGATTCGTCCGGGCCGCTGCCGCCGTCCGACATATACCAGCCGCCGATGGCCAGCAGCGCCAGCGCAAGCGCGCCTGCCCCGATCAGCCTCGGGCCGGGCTTCTTGACCTTCTGTGCATTTATGCGGGATCTTATGGCAGCGCCCTTGGCAGCAAGCTGTCCCGCCGCATTTTGCTTTGCGTTTCGCGCCTTTTCAGGCTCCGCTGCCTGAGGCTCAGGAGGCGTATCGGGCAGAGGCTCAACCTGCTTTGCTTCTTCGGCCGGCCGGGTATCCGGTTCGGCCGGTTCGGCTTCGGCCTTGCCCTGTGGATCCGCTTCAAAGCCCTGCTCCGGCCCGGGCTCCGCTCCCCTGGCCTTTGGCGGCGGGGGCGCCATGGACATCTTCCGCGCGATCTCCGCATCGCTCTCCGCACGCTTCGGTTCGGGCTGCGCAATGTCGTAAGAGACGGGACTATCGCCGCCATTCCCGGACCTGTAACCGGGAGGAGGCGGCGCACCGCGCAGGCTGACTTCCGAAATAGACAGGGTGTCTCCGACAGGGGAGACCTCGGCCTGGTCCTCCGGCTCTTTCAACTCCTCGGGCTCATTGAGCGACTCCGGCTCTTCCAGTTCCTGCGGCTCTTCGCTGCCGCCGAACATCTCCAGCCATTTGGAGATCGATTGCGGGCGCTCGGCCGGTTTGATGGTCATCGCCGCATCGATTGCAGCTAGGAATGTGCGGCTGAAGCCCGGCCAGTCGCCGCTTGCCAGCGGAACGCTCTGGCCGCCATGCAGTCGTTCCAGCACCTCCGGCGGCATTTCGCCCGTCACGCATTCATAGAGCACAGCGCCCAGGGCGTAGATATCGGTCCACGGCCCCTGCTCATAGGTTTTCACATATTGTTCTATCCCCGCGTAAGGGGGCGAGTGTACCGCCACCTTCCCGCCGGCCGCATTTCCGGAATCGAAGAGTCCGGCTGCAAAACCCACAAGGACGCCGCCGCCGTCGCGGTCGGTGATGATACTGGAGGGTGTAATATCGCGGTGGAGCACGCCCACCCGGTGCGCCTGATCGAGCCCTTCTGCGATCGGCCGCATCAAGCCGATCAGGCCTGCCTCGTCGAAGCGCTGCCCGCTCTTGAGCCGCTTTGAGAGTGCCGGACCCTCTTCGAAATCCATCACCATATAGACCGTGCCGTGCATCTCGAACACACCGCGCACATTGACGATGCCGGCTTGGCGCATGGGGGTCGAAAGGTTCCAGAGAAGCTTGGCTTCCTCGACGAATGTCTTCAGCCCCAGCGCGTGGATTTCTTCCGCGTCGGAGGCGATCGGGATGACGGTGTCATCCTCGTCACGCTCGCTCGTCGACGCGGGGAAGAACTCCTGGATCGCGACGATCTCGTCGAAATAGATGCCACGCCCCTTATAGACGATGCCGAAGGCGCCTGCCCCCAGCACGCTTTCGATGCGCCACTCGCGCAGAACGGTGCCGACAGGCAAAGCCGTGTTGCCGCAGGCCTTGTTCACCGGAAGGACCCCATCATGGCGAAATTCTTGTCCATTCAAAACTCGCGCGATTCCTGGCCTTTTGCCTGCCTCACGCAGGCTCGACCTGATGTGGTAATCGCCATGGGTTTCGAATGTATTTACCCGGGGCCGCACCTTGCGCCGACGCCAGGGCGTAGGAACAACCGGGAAATGGACGATATGGCCGGCGGCGTCAGTGCGCCAGCAGCAACGGCAGGCGTGCTTTTTGCAGCATGCCGCGGCTCACGCCGCCCAGAATGTTCTCCCGGAAGCGCGAATGGCCATAGGCGCCCATGACGATGCAGGTTGCACCGCGTGTTTCGGCAGCGTTGATGAGCGTATCCGAGATCGGGGCGGAACCTTCGCTCAGATCGAGCAGATCGCTCGGTATTCCGTGGCGCGAAAGATAGGCCGAAGCCTCTGTCGGCGGGAAATCGTACCCGTCATCTTCGTCCACTGTCAGGATGTGCACTCCGCTGGCCTTCTTGAGAAGCGGCAGCGCCAAACGCAGCGCCACGCAGGATTCCGGCGAACCGTTCCAGGCCACCGCCACCGGGCCACTGCAATCGAAGCCGCGGGCTTCGTCCGGCATGACAAGCACCGGAGCCCGGCTGCGCACAACCACATCGGCGGCCGTTGGCGGGGCATCGAAACGCTGCTTCCAATCGTCGCCGGGCGAACTGACGACGACGAGATCGGCCAGCCAGCTGTGATTGCCAAGCAGGCGGGCCGGATCGCCGGTATGGCTGTGCCAATCCCAGCTCGCCCCTTCGTTCTTCAGCCGGTCTTCCATCGCCTTCTGCTCGGAAGCGGCAAATTCGCGCACCTTCTCTGCCGTTTCCGACATCAGGTGGCTGACGCCATAGGGATCGATCGAGGCGAATGTCTCCAGCGGGGCAACCTGCAGGCAGGTCAGATGCCCTTCAAAGAATCGCGCGACATCAAGCGCTGCCTGAAAACGGGCTTCCTGACCTTCGTCGCGGTGGATGTGCACTAGGATCGATTTCATCACGCGCTCTCCTATTCGGTGACCGGGAGTCAGCCTTTTACAGTGGCTTAAGAGACTCGCCCGAATCTTAGCTCTTTCGAATATGTGCCATTTCTTGCGAAGCGGCGATATGATCTAGTTCAAATTTACCGCAGGAGGCGCAGTTGACCAAAATGGTCGCAATGCAGCTCGACCAGCCGGGCCGCCGGCTGAGGCAAGTCGAGCGCCCCATCCCGGTTCCGGCACCAGGGGAAGTGCTGGTCGAAGTCCTGGCTTGCGGCGTTTGCCGCACCGACCTGCATGTCGCCGATGGCGACATTCACGGGACGCTGCCGATCATCCCAGGGCATGAAGTGGTCGGCAGGGTGCTGGCGCTGGGTAATGGCGTCGAAGGATTTGCCATTGGCGACAGGATCGGCATTCCCTGGCTCGGCCATACATGCGGGGCATGCCCCTATTGCCGGGCAGGCGAGGAAAATCTGTGCGACGAGCCGCTGTTCACCGGCTTTACGCGCGACGGTGGATTTGCATCCCATACGCTGGCCGATGCACGATATTGCTTCCCGATACCGGATGTCTTCGGCGATGTGGAGGCCGCGCCCCTGCTATGCGCGGGACTGATCGGCTATCGCTCTCTCCGGATGGCAGGCGATGCCCGGCGGCTGGGCTTCTACGGCTTTGGCGCGGCGGCCCATATCCTAGCGCAGATCGCCTTGTGGCAAGGGCGGGAGGTCTATGCGTTCTCTCGGCCGGGCGACGCCAAAAGCCAGCAATTCGCCCGCTCGCTCGGCTGCCAATGGGCCGGCGGCTCCGACGAGGCCGCACCCGATGCGCTGGACGCCGCGATCATCTTCGCGCCGGTGGGCGCGCTGGTCCCTGCCGCGCTGAAGGCCGTGCGCAAGGGCGGGACAGTGATATGCGCGGGCATCCATATGAGCGACATTCCAGGCTTCCCCTATGCCGACCTGTGGGAAGAGCGCAGCATCCGCTCGGTCGCCAATCTCACCCGCGAAGACGGCACGGAATTCTTCGAGATCGCCGCCCAGGTCCCGGTGAAGACGAGCGTGACGACCTTCCCGCTGAGCGAAGCCAATGAAGCGCTCGATGCACTGCGCGAAGGCCGGTTCGACGGCGCCGCCGTGCTGGTCCCCTGAACGCGAAACGGCGGCCCCCGAAGGCGCCGCCGCTGCATTTCAGTGACGTGTTTCGGCGCGCTTAGAAGGTGTAGCGTGCGCCGACCTGGATCCGCCATGCCGAGCTTGTGATCGAGACGCTGGGATCGTCATCCGGATTGAAATCCGTGATCACATACCGGCCCTGATCGTCATAGCTGCCATCGACCAGATCGATCAGCTGGCCGTCGCCAAAGTCGCCTCTGGTACGGAACGTATTCCAGCTGCTGTCGAGCAGGTTCAGGAAGTTGTCGATATCGGCAAAGACTTCCAGCCGGTCGGTCGAGTGAACGAAGCCGGGGAAGAAAGGCAGTTCCTGGCTGATGCGCAGATCCATGTCGAACACCCAATCCTCATGGCAGGTATTCTTCGAAATGGTCACGCCGGACACGCCCTGCGTGCAATCCCAGTTGCTGATATAGTTGAGCATTGCGGACACTGCTGCCGGATCGGAATCCGGTGACAGGTTCGGATCGCCCAGCCCCGTCGGGATATAAAGCAACGAATTGTCGCTGCCTGACGCGCTGTCCATGAACTCGCTGCCGTCGAAAGTCAGGCTGAAGGGACGGCCCGACCGCGCCTTGAAGAAAAGGCCGATATTGGTGTCGTAACCATCCCAGAATTCCTCACGCAGATTGACGGTGAAAGTGAAGCGATGGCGCGTTTCGTAGTTGGACGTCCCGACAGCCGGATTCTGCCGATCGAACATGGCCGCTTCGTCAAAGCTCGACGTCGCGGTCGAGCTGTTGGTGTTGCGGAAATTGTCCGAATCCGTCCAAGCATAGCCCATGCTGACATTCGCGCCGCCGCCGGCAGTAAGCAGGCCGCCTTGGAACTGCTTTGACAGGATGAAGGAAACAACATGGCTGTCATAGCTGGGGCCATTGGTCAGCTGCAATTCGTCATCGCGGGCGCCGCTGGAAGTGAAACATTCCGGCGTTACGTTGCTCCAGCTGAAATTGGTTCCGCCCGTCCCATCGAGAGAGGCATTGCAGCCCGGCAAGGTTGAATCGATGGAGGCGTAGATCGGCCGGCCGTCCACCGTGTAGCCGTTCAGGCCCTGCGAAGCATCGACCGTCTGCGCCAGATCGACCCAGTTCACAGGATTGATGAAGTGGCTGTAAATATAATCGGCATCGAAACGCCAATTGTCGAAGAACCCGCCCCCGTCGCCGAGATAGGTGCTGAACCCCAGATTTGCGCGCAGCACGGTCGGATTCTTGAAGTCCGGATCCGTCGATTGGACAGCGCTTCCGCCCAGCCCCGCGACGGCGGATGCGGCATTGAGCGCGCATTGCGGAATTCCGGTGAAGGTCCCGCCAGTGACCACATCGAACTGACCGTCTCCATTCAGCAGGCCGGCGCATTCGTCGCTGAAACTGTCACCGTCGGCATATGAATAGCCGTTGTTGGAGAAAGCGTTGGAGAAATAGACGATCGGATCGCCCCCGGAGAACATGCCAAGGCCGCCCTTGACCGTTGTATTGTTTATGAAACCAACATCATTGAACAGATCATAGGTGAAACCGAGGCGCGGCAGCAGCACCGGATCGATATCGCTGAACGAAACCGCGTTGGAGAAACCGAAGCGATCGATGAAGTTCGGGTTTTCGCGCGGCGCATCGCCATTGTAGAATTGTGCGCGGATGCCGGCCGTCAGGCTGAGCTGATCGGTCGCCTGCCATTCGTCCTGCGCATAGATTGACCAGATCGTCCGGCCGAAAGTCGCCGCTGCCTCGTTGATGTCTCCCGTGCCGGTGGAAGCAATGGTTGCACCGCCCAATGCCCCGTCGGCCAGATCGTCGGCCGAACCGAAGACGCTGGCAAAATCGCCTGCAGCCACCAGACCTTCGGCGAAGTCATCAAGATTGCGGAAGAAGATCGTGCCCGTCGCGTTGATCGCGAAGAGGTTATAGACGGACAGGTCGTTGACCTCCGCACCCACTTTGATGCGGTGATCGCCGCCGTCATAGTTGATCTGGAACTTGGCCTGATCGACCCGGGTATCCAGCTGATTGGCCGAACGGAAAATGCCCGGCCCGGTCGAAAGGATGCCGTTCACCGGCTGACCGTCGTCGTCGAGATTGGTGACGCCAACGGACAGACGGATAGTCGGATCGGCGGATTGCGCTTCGCCGAAGCCCACCGGCCCCTGCACGTCGCCGACTTCGGACCGCGACAGGCGCAGTTCGGTCGAGATCCTGTCACTCCAGTCGGAGTACAGGCGCGCCGAATAGTAATCGGAAATCGTGCCTTCGTCCTCGAAAGAGTTGTAACCGGTCAATTCGTCATTGGCCGTATCGCTCTCGACATTGGTTTCCTCGAGCCGCTGATAACTCAGCTCGAGCCGGTGATTGTCGGTAAGATAGGCGTCGACGCGGCCGAAATACCGCACGCTCGCTTCGGGCAATGTACGCGGATAGCCGCCAACATCCTGACCATAGACGTCATTCGCGATCGTTGCGAACTGATTGAACTGGTCGATATCGACGAAGTCCGCTTCGTTGGCATAGCCGGCGCCCTGCGGACCGAAGTCTTCCGTACCGCCCAGATCCGCTTCCTCATAGCCGAAGAAGAAGAACAGACGGTCCTGGACGATCGGGCCGGAGAAGGTCAGGCCCCAGCGCCTTTCCCTGAATTCGCCCGGATCGAACTCGTCGCCGTCGATCGTGCTGCCGCGCAAGCCCGCATCGCGATAGGCGAAAAAGCCGCTGCCGTGCCAATCGTTAGTACCCGACTTGGTCACGACATTGATCAGACAGCCGGTGAAGTCTGAATATTCCACATCGAACGGTGCGAATTCGACGGAGGTTTCACGGATCACATCATAGGGAATCGGCATCGCATTGCGCGAAGCAAAGGGCGTACCGTTCAGCCCGAAAGAGTCCGCCTGAACGATCCCGTCGACGGTAAAAGTGTTCGCGCGGTCATTGCCGCCGAGGCAGGAAATGCGGTCCACTTCGTTTTCGCGGTCCAGGCTGACGCGCGGATCGATGCGGATGATATCGCGTATGTCGCGAGTGACGGAGGGGAAGCTTTCCATCGCGACCGTATCGAAGGAAAGGCCCGGCCCGGTTGCCAGCTGCGTGGCGCGCACCCGTTCGCCCGAAACGACGATGACGTCGGTGTCTACCGCGCTGCTTGCCAGAGCAAAGGTATAGGCGGTTGCACCCTGGACCGTGATGAACTGTCCGGGGACCGTCTGGCCTTCGAAACCGTCGGCAGTGGCCGTTACCGTATAGGGTCCGCCCGGAAGCAGGTTCGCGGCGCGAAACCGCCCGTCGGATCCCGTCATCAAGGTGCGTTCCTGGCCGGTGCGTTCGTCGCGGATGGTCACGACCGCTCCGGGAAGTCCCGAACCGTCTTCGGCCACGACGCGGCCTTCGATCGCGGAAGTAATCTGCTGTGCAGCGGCGGGCTCTGGCAGCATGACAGCGGTACTCAAACCGGCCACGCTGGCGGCAAGGAAATACTTCAGCCTCATTTGTCGGAAACTCCCTGTTGTCCTGTGAAACAAGGTGTCGCTAGGGGCGCTTCGGGTCGCAAGCATGTCCGTTTCATGACAGCTCGGTTACACGAACACCCCGGAGATGGGCGGGCCCATAAGGGCCCGGCTTGGCGATTGAATCACATAGGGATTCTTCCAAATGTTGCTGCAATGCAACATTGGCAATTTATTAGGTTAACCAAGCTTATCCACCGGCATCCTGCCACATTTGGCCGAACGAATCGCTGCATCGCAGCATGCTCTCTCAGGCCAGATTGATCTCGCGCAGGCGCTGAAGCAGGAAATCGTGGCTGGAGATCGGCTCCGGATAATGATCCGGATGCTCATCGTCCACGCAGCCGGGCAAGGTCTCGATCACGAAGTCGGGCCTGAAATGCAGGAAGAACGGCATCGAATAGCGGGACCGCCTGGCCGCTTCCCCAACCGGGTTAACCACCCGGTGCCGGGTGGACTTCAACCGGTCATTCGTCAGCCTTTCCAGCATGTCGCCGATATTGACCACCAGCGCGCCCGGCGGCGGGTCGATCGGCAGCCAGTCGCCCTTGGATGTCTGCAATTGCAACCCGGCCTCTTCCGCCCCCAGCAGCAGGGTAATGGTGTTGATGTCACCATGCGCTGCAGCGCGGATCGCCCCTTCCCTTGCATCGGCGACCGGCGGATAATGCAGCAGCCGCATCACCGAATTGCCATTGTGAACCGTGGGATCGAACCAGTCTTCCTGCAGCTCCAGATGCAGGGCGATGGCGCGCAGAATTTTTCCGCCGGCCACTTCGAAGGCCTTGAACAGCGCTTCGAAGGTCGGTTTGAAATCCGGCAGCTCATCCGGCCAGATATTGGGCGGCATGAACTCTTCCAGCGGATCGCCCGGCGGCAGGCTTTGCCCGATATGCCAGAACTCCTTGAGGTCGTGGATGGCCGCGTCCTTGGCCCGTTCCGTGCCGAACGGCGTATAGCCGCGCGCACCGCCGCCGCCAGGAATGAAATATTGCCGCTTGGTTTCTTCCGGCAGAGCGAAGAATTGCTGCGTCAGCGCCCATGCCCGGTCCACCAGCCCTTCGGGCAAGCCGTGATCGCACACGACGGCGAAGCCCCAATCGCGAAAGCTCTGGCCCAATTCGTCGGCCATGTCCGCAAGCGGGCGATCGAGCGAAACGGTTGCGATATTGTCCATGGAGCTATCCTACACTGGCAGGAAGAGCCCGGCGAGGGCCGCACTCATCAGATTGGCGAGCGAACCGGCGGCAAGCGCGCGCAGGCCCAGCTTCGCGATCACCGGACGCTGATTGGGCGCAAGGCCGCCCGTCACCGCCATCTGGATCGCGATCGAGGAGAAATTGGCAAAGCCGCATAAAGAGAATGTGACGATCGCCCGGCTGCGTTCCGACAGCACCGTGGCGTCCATTCCGCCCAGATCGATGAAAGCAACGAATTCGTTGAGCACCACCTTGGTGCCGAACAGCCCCCCGGCGGTGCCGGCTTCATCCCAAGGGATGCCCAGCAGGAACATCACCGGCGCAAAGACGAATCCGATCACTTGCTGGAAAGTGATGTCTTCCGCGCCGAACCAACTGCCGACGGCGCCGAACAGGCCATTGGCCAGCGCCACCAGAGCCACGAAGGCCAGCACCATCGCGCCCACGGCCACTGCCAGCTTGACGCCCGTCTGCGCGCCTTGCGCGGCCGCTTCGATGATGTTGGCCGGCCGTTCGCCTTCTTCGAAAGTCTCGGCCACTTCCACTTCATGCGGTTTCGATCCCGCTTCGGTGATGTTGGCCGGCCCTTCCCCGCTGATGCGTACCTTGGGCAGCGCGATATCCTCATCACCCGCATCGCTCTCGGCCCCGTCGTCGGGCATGATGATCTTCGCCATCAGGATGCCGCCCGGGGCGGACATGAAGGCCGCAGCCAGCAGGAACGGCAGATATTCGCTGCCCAGCAGCCCGGCATAGGCGGCCAGGATCGTGCCGGCCACGCCCGCCATGCCCACGCTCATCAATGTGAACAGGCGCGAAGGGGAAAGCGCGGCAAGATAGGGCCGCACCACCAGCGGGCTTTCGGACTGGCCGACGAAGATATTCGCGGCCGCGCCCAGGGCCTCCACCTGGCTGATGCCCGTCACCCAGCCGATCGCCCCGCCGACCCAGCGCACGATGCGCTGCATGATGCCCAGATAATAGAGGATCGAGACGAGCGAGGCGAAGAAGATGATCACCGGCAGCGCCCCCAGCGCGAATGTGCCCGAAAGCGGATTGTCGGCATTCGCGCCGAACAGGAATTGCGTGCCCGTATCGGCATAAGAAAGCAGGGCCGATACGCCATTCGCCATCGCCTGGATCGTCGCCTGGCCCCAGGGCGTGCGCAGAACCAGCAGCGCGATCAGCGCCTGCAGCGCGAAGGCCGCACCGACCACGCGCAGGCGAATGCGCCGCCGCCCGGTGGAAAGGGCCAGCGCGATGAGGAGGATCACGCAGATCCCGGCCAGATTGATCAGCAAAGGGCGGCCCCCACGCTTGGGCGGGCACCCCATGCGCCCGAATCCCGTCCTGGCCGACTATGTGCTGCCAAACGCTTCCAGGTCAAACCACTTGCGGCCCGCAGCCACTTTTCATTTTCGCGGGCGCAGCATAGTCATGGCGGATGGATACCGCCTCGCCCGATCATTCGCCGTCTTCCGCCATCCCGCTGCCGCTTTTCATCTTCGCGCTGCTCTATGGCGGGATGACCTGCATTGCAGGCGTTCTGGGCTCCAAACAGGTCGCCCTGGGCCCGCTGGCGGTGGAGGCGGGCATCTTCCCCTTCCTGATGCTGGTGGCCATCTCCAGCGCCGTTGCGGAGCTCTATGGCCGGCAGAATGCGAACCGGCTGGTGCGTTTCGGTTTCATCCCGCTGATCAGCGCGATCATCCTCACCTGGATCGTGATCCAGCTTCCAACCGATGAAGGGATGTATGAACCGGCCAAGGAAGCTTTCCCGATCATCCTTGGGCAAAGCTGGCGCCTGATGATCGCGGGGATCATCGCCTACGGCGTTTCGATGACGCTCAACGTCTATATCTTTTCGAAGCTATCCAGCGGCAGGGGGCGGCTCGTCGCCATGCGCGGGGCGATCGCATCCATGCTCAGCCAGACGGTGGACACGCTGATCTTCATCACCGTGGCATTTGTCGGCGTGCGGCCGATCACCAGCCTGATCCTGGGCCAGGCGCTTTCGAAGATCGTGCTGTCGATCATCCTGGTGCCGCCGCTGATCACCTTGCTGGTCAGATTGGCGCGGCGATATTCCTGACGGCGCGCCTGCGCGGGGGCGATGCGCCGGAGCGAGGCAAAAGAAACCTCCCCGCCAAGGGGGCAGCGGGGAGGCCGGATGAGCCGCCCGTATTACGGGCGGCTCGCGGGTTAGGGTAATCAATCGAGGTCGAAGCGGTCCGCGTTCATGACCTTGGTCCAGGCCGCAACGAAGTCCTTCACGAACTTGTCCTGATTGTCGTCCTGGGCATAGGCTTCGGAATAAGCCCGCAGGATCGAGTTGGAACCGAAAGTAAGGTCCACTTCCGTGGCCTTCCACTTGGCCTTCCCCGTCTTGCGGTCGACGACCTCGTACTCGTTCTCGTCCAGCTTTTCCCAGCGGTTGCCCATGTCGACGAGATTGACGAAGAAGTCGTTCGTCAACGCGCCTTCGCGATCGGTAAAGACACCGTGCTTGCTGCCGCCGTAATTGGCGCCGAGCATGCGCATCCCGCCGACCAGCACCGTCATCTCGGGGCCGGTCAGGCCCATCAGCTGGGTCCGGTCGAGCATCAGCTCCATCGGACTGGGCACGTAGTTTTCCTTCAGCCAGTTGCGATAGCCGTCATGCAGCGGCTCGAGCGGTTCGAAGCTGTCCACATCGGTCATCTCATCGGTTGCATCGCCCCGGCCGGGAGCGAACGGCACGCTCACGTTTACGCCCGCTGCCTTGGCCGCCTTCTCGATCCCGACATTGCCGGCCAGCACGATCGTATCGGCGATGCTGGCGCCCGCTTCCGCGGCGAGCGGCTCGAGCGTGGAGAGCACCTTGGCGAGCCGTTCCGGCTCGTTGCCGGCACAGTCCTTCATCGGGGCAAGGCGGATACGCGCGCCATTGGCGCCGCCGCGCATGTCCGATCCGCGGAAGGTCCGCGCGCTGTCCCAGGCGGTGGAGACCATCTCCGCAACGCTGAGGCCGCTATCGGCGATCTTCGCCTTCAGGGCAACGACATCGTAGGAGGTGCTGCCCGCCGGAACCGGATCCTGCCAGATCAGGTCTTCCGCCGGAACGTCCGGCCCGACATAGCGGGCCTTGGGGCCCATATCGCGGTGAGTCAGCTTGAACCACGCGCGGGCGAAGGTGTCCTTGAAATAGTCCGGATCGGCCCGGAACTTCTTCATATAGGCCAGATAGGTGGGATCCACCTTCATCGCCATGTCGGCATCGGTCATGATCGGCGTGGTGCGGATCGAAGGATCCTCCACATCCACCGGCATGTCTTCCTCTGCAATGTCGACCGGCTGCCACTGCCATGCGCCTGCCGGGCTCTTCGCCAGCTCCCACTCATGGTCGAGCAGCATGTCGAAATAGCCCATGTCGAACTTGGTCGGATTGGAAGTCCAGGCGCCTTCGATGCCGCTGGTGATCGTGTCGCGGCCAAAGCCCTTGCCTGCCGCATTGGCCCAGCCGAAACCTTGCGCTTCCACGCCCGCCGCTTCCGGATCGGGGCCCAGCGTGCTGGCATCGCCATTGCCGTGGCATTTGCCGACAGTGTGGCCGCCGGCCGTCAGCGCGGCCGTTTCCTCGTCATTCATGGCCATCCGTTCGAACGTGACGCGCACGTCCGCAGCCGTCTTCATCGGATCCGGCTTGCCGTCCACGCCTTCGGGATTCACGTAGATCAGGCCCATCATCACTGCCGCGAGGGGGTTTTCCAGATCGCGCTCGCCGGAATAGCGGCTGCCTTCGCTGCCGCTGGGGGCGAGCCATTCCTTTTCCGAACCCCAATAGGTGTCGGTTTCGGGCGCCCAGATATCTTCGCGCCCGAATGCGAATCCGAAGGTCTTCAGGCCCATCGTTTCATAGGCGATCGTGCCGGCCAGAATGATCAGGTCGGCCCAGCTGACCCGGTTGCCGTATTTCTTCTTGATCGGCCAAAGCAGGCGGCGCGCCTTGTCCAGGCTGACATTGTCAGGCCAGCTGTTGAGCGGGGCGAAACGCTGATTGCCCGTGCCGCCGCCGCCGCGCCCATCGGCAACGCGATAGGATCCGGCCGCGTGCCACGACATGCGGATCATGAGCCCGCCATAATGGCCCCAGTCGGCAGGCCACCAATCCTGGCTGTCCGTCATCAGGTCGCGCATGTCCTGCTTGAGCGCTTCGATATCGAGCTTCTCGAGCTCTTCGCGGTAGTCGAAGCCCGGCCCCATGGGATTGGTCTTTGTGTCGTGCTGGTGGAGGATTTCCAGATTGAGCGCGTTGGGCCACCACTCCATCGATTGGCCGTGGGAGGTGTTCCCACCATGCATTACCGGGCACTTGCTCTGATCGTTCATTGATAGTCTCCCATGGTCCGTTTGGGCGGAAAGTCGTGCGACCTGCTGGCTTCGTTATTGGGCCCATATTACACAGAGCTAATAAGTGGGGAAAACCGATTAAACTTCTCAATGTGATCGGCTCAGCCGATTTGTTGAGAAAGGCTTGCACCCTAGGCTCCTCCCGGCCAAAACGCGCCCACACCGCCGCCGACGGCGCATAACCGGATATATTATTTAGAAATGACTGCCTTTCCCAAGAGTTCCGCCCTGATGCAGCGTGCCACCGATTTTCTGGGCAGCGAATACGCGATCCTGTGCGGCGCGATGAGCTGGGTCTCCGAACGCAATCTCGTTGCCGCGATCAGCAATGGCGGCGGTTTCGGCGTGATTGCCTGCGGCGCGATGACGCCAGAGCTGCTCGATGCGGAGATCGCGGGCACCAAAACGCTGACCGACAAGCCCTTCGGCGTGAACCTGATCACCATGCACCCCATGCTGTTCGATCTGATCGACGTCTGCGCGAAACACGGGATCGGCCATGTCGTTCTGGCCGGCGGCATTCCGCCGAAAGGCAGCGTAGAGGCGATCAAGGCCTTCGGCGCCAAGGTGCTCGTTTTCGCGCCGACCCTGGCGCTCGCCAAGAAGCTGCTGCGCTCCGGCGCGGACGCTCTGGTGATCGAAGGGATGGAAGCAGGCGGCCATATCGGCCCGGTGGCCACCAGCGTGCTCGCCCAGGAATTTCTGCCGAGCCTGAAGGAAGACCATCTCGTTTTCGTGGCCGGCGGGATCGGCCGCGGCGAAGCGATCGCGGGCTATCTGGAAATGGGCGCGGCGGGCGTGCAGCTGGGCACCCGTTTCGCCTGCGCCAGCGAAAGCATTGCCCACCCGGCCTTCAAGCAGGCCTTCTTCCGCGCCAATGCGCGCGAAGCGATCGCCAGCGTGCAGGTCGATCCGCGCCTGCCCGTGATCCCGGTGCGCGCGCTGAAGAACAAGGGCACGGAAGAATTCACGGCCAAGCAGCGCGAAGTCGCCCAGATGCTGGATGACGGCAAGGTAGACATGGCCGCCGCCCAGCTGGAAATCGAACATTTCTGGGCAGGCGCCCTGCGCCGCGCCGTGATAGACGGAGACGTGGAGAGCGGATCGATCATGGCCGGCCAGTCGGTCGGCATGGTGAAGGAAGAAGAACCCGCCGCACAGATCATACAGTCGCTGATGCAGGAATGCGAAGCTGCATTGGGGCGAAGGGAGAGGATAGAAGAATGAAGTTCGAACGCATCAACCCGATGACGGGCGAAGTCGCTTCCAGCGCCGAAGCGATGAAGCCCGCCGATATTCCCGCGATCACCGCCAGGGCCCAAGCCGGCTTCGAAGTGTGGTCCAAGATGGGCCCCAACGCCCGGCGGGCGGTGTTGATGAAGGCAGCCGATGCGCTGGAGGCGAAGAAGGACGAATTCGTCGCCGCGATGATGGGCGAAATCGGCGCGACCGCCGGCTGGGCGATGTTCAACCTGATGCTGGCAGCCGGCATGATGCGCGAAGCCGCGGCCATCACCACGCAGATTTCCGGCGAGGTCATCCCTTCCGACCATGAAGGCACGATTGCCATGGCCCTGCGTGAGCCGGTCGGCGTGATGCTGGGCATCGCGCCCTGGAACGCCCCGATCATCCTGGGCGTACGCGCCGTCGCCGTGCCGCTGGCCTGCGGCAACTCGGTGATCCTCAAGGCCTCCGAAAGCTGCCCGCGCACCCATGCGCTGATCGTGGAAGCGCTGGAAGAAGCGGACTTCCCCGAAGGTACCGTCAATTCGGTGACCAATGCCCCGGCCGATGCCGCCGACGTGGTCGGCGCCCTGATCGACGCGCCCGAAGTGCGGCGCATCAACTTCACCGGTTCCACCGCTGTCGGCAAGATCATCGCCAAGCGCGCTGCCGAACATCTCAAGCCCGTGCTGCTGGAACTGGGCGGCAAGGCGCCGATGGTGGTGCTGGAAGACGCCGATCTGGACGAAGCCGTGAAGGCCGCGGCCTTCGGCGCCTATATGAACCAGGGCCAGATCTGCATGTCGACCGAACGGATCATCGTGGTGGACAGCGTGGCCGACGAATTCGCCCAGCGTTTCAAGGCCAAGGTGGAAACCATGCCGGTGGGCGACCCGCGCGAAGGCAACACGCCGCTGGGCGCCGTGGTGGACCGTGCGACGGTCGAGAAATGCTATGCGCTGATCGAGGATGCAGTGGGCAAGGGCGCCGAGCTGCTGACCGGCGGCGAAACGACGCACAACGTGCTGATGCCCGCCCATCTGGTCGACAAGGTCACGCCCGAGATGAAGCTGTTCCGCGACGAAAGCTTCGGCCCGGTTGTGGGCATTGCCCGCGCGCGCGACGAAGCCCATGCGATCGAGCTGGCGAACGATACCGAATACGGCCTTTCCGCCGCGGTGTTCACCAGGGACACGGCGCGCGGCCTGAAGGTCGCCCGCCAGATCCAGTCGGGCATCTGCCATGTGAACGCCTCGACCGTATCGGACGAACCGCAAATGCCCTTCGGCGGGATGAAGGCTTCAGGCTATGGCCGCTTCGGCGGCAAGGCGGGGATCGATGCCTTTACCGAACTGCGCTGGATCACGTTCGAGACCGAACCGGGCCACTATCCCATTTAGTGGGCCAAACCATCGCTCGTGAAACGTGCGGGGCAGGCTATCGCGGCCTGCCCGCGCACGGTCACTCCCCTTCCGGCATATCCGCGATGGCAGGCATGAATTCGGAAGCGGCACGCTCCTTCATCAGGCCATAGACCATCACGCCGGGCGGAATATCGGGGCGCTCGTCCGGATCCATCTGCCAAGGGACCGTCTCACGCACTGCCTGCCACACGGCCGTGGGTGCGCTGCCGAATGCCCGGTCGGATTGCTGCGCCAGGCGCACATCCATCCAATAGGTCCCGGTCATCACGTCATAGGCCATCAGCTGCATCAGCAGGTCCACCGCCTGACGGGCGCGCGCGCCCTTCAGCCGCCCCATGCCTTCCAGATCGGCGACACCGAAATCGGCGACCGACGTGTCGGGCGGGACCGACTGGGTGAGCATCTGCATCTCTTTCCAGACGTCCAGATAAGTGAAGAACGGTTCGACCAGATAGGGCGTCCGGTCATATTCTTCCGGCGTCAGTACATCGGCAGGCTTGATCTTGGTGAAGAAGGCAACCGGCCCGCGATCCGAAAACTTTTCGATCCGCTGGGGAATGGTCACCGCCATATTGGCCAGCGCCAGAGAGAACGCCTCGATGTCGTTGGTCATCGGATAGGCATCCCAATTGGCGTTGGAGAAGATGTAGCCCGATGGCGCCCCGCCCTGGCCGCCGCCGCGGACATAGTTGCGCATCATCCACGGCGTGGAGAGCGACCAGTGCTCGCCCGGTTCCACGCCGACGAAATAGCCGGGATTGTTCTCGCCTGAATTCATCTGCAGCGTCACGCTGTCGCGCAGCCGCGCCCATGCTCTCCAGGCCGAACCCAGGCGGATATAGGATGCGCGCATGCTTTCTGGGTCTTGCAGGATCCGGTCGCCGTCATCCTCGAACAGATAGCTGCCGCGCAGGATCGTCAGCATCTTCTCCGCCTGCCAGTTGAGCCAGGGGAAGGGCCGCTCCTGCTGCACCGGCGGGGCCATCGGTGTGAGGCTGGAATTCATGCCGATCAGATCGATCGCCAGCGCCATGTCGGCCCATTCCAGCGCATGGCGCCCCTCGTCCACCAGCAGCGCCGCAATCGCATCGGTATAGGCATTGGTGGTGAGATGCGGGATATGGCCTTCAAACGGCTTCAGGCCCGCCTTGGCGAGTGCTTCGGCCGCGGGCATGCGCTGCCCTTCGTAATAGGCGAAGCCGCGCCCCTTCAGCGTGGCCTGATAATTGTTGAAGATGAACAGGTCGCCTTCGCTCAGCGAACCGCGCGAATACATCACCGGCGTCACGCGGCGGTTAAGCAGCGCCAGAATGGATTCGAGATAATCCTTATCCCCGGTGCCGTAAGGCATGTGGTTGGCGTGGATCACCAGAAAGGCGCGGACCAGCGCTTCCTCATGGATTTCGGGCAAGGCGCCGTATCGCGCGGGGTTGCCGTCGGACTGCGTTCCGGGCTGGGGCCGCCGCTCCTGCTCGCGCAGCGCCCCCGCGCCGCGATTGACGCCGTAGATCGCGATGCCTTCTTCATCGCCCTGCGCGATCAGCTCGCGCCGCGCTGCGTTCGTTGCGTAGACCTCGGGCGCAAAACGGACCTTGGCCCCGTGGCGCGCCACGGCGACCACATCCTCGATCGACAGGTCGCGTCCGGTCAGCGTCACGGTGGTACCGGCCGCTTCGGGATCGACAGTGATCGGCTGATAGGCGCTCTGGGCCAAGGCGGGCGAAGCAAGAGCAAACAAAGAGGCCGCAAGGGCCAGCAGAACGGAGGCAAGAGGGTTCATTGCGGAGTTCTCCCAATGCGAAATGGCTCTGCCAGTAAGCAGCTGAGCCATCCGGTGATGGGAATTGTTAGATCACGCCCGCTTGCCTTCTCCCATAGGCGCAGCGCGCCGCATGCACGGCCCGGCTACGTGAAAATCGGAGCGCGGCCGATTTTCACGTTTATTTTGAAGTTCTTAAATGATCCGAAGCTATAGCCGCTTCGTTTGTCGGATGGCCCTTTTCAGTCGATGCTATGGCCCGGATCCGGCGTGAGGCAGGCGCCGGATCACTCCGCCAGGCCGAGCAGAATCCGTGCCGTCTCCTCGGGGGCCTGGCTCATCACCTGGTGGGCGCTTTTCACCTCGTGATATTCCCATGCCGGGTCTGCCTTGGTTCTCTTACCAAAGGGCAGGAACGTCCGCGGCTCCTTCCCCGTGGCCAGCACATAGGCGCGGCGGGGGATCTTCGCTTCCTCGCCAGTGAATTGCACCGCTTCCAGTAAGGTCAGCAGCGGATGATAGCCGCGTATGCCGGGCTCCACTTGGAAATTCTCGTCGCTGCCCAGGGGATCGATCAGGCCGGGGCGGAATTTCTGCTTGTCGATATACCAGTTGTGAGCCGTCTCGTCGGTCAGATCCCACAGGCTCTGCCCGTCTTCCGGCAAGAACGCATCGAGATAGCATATCGCGTCGATCCGGCTGCCCAGGCGCGTCGCAACGCCGGTGACGACCATGCCGCCGTAAGAGTGGCCGACCAGGATGAAACGGTCGAAGCCTGCCGCCTCGATCTGATCGCACACCGTGTCGACGTGATCGGTCAGGGTGATGCAGGGATGCAATTCGTCCTGCCTGGTGCCCAGGCCCGTGAGCGTGGCGGCAAAGACGCTATGCCCCGCGGCCTCCAGATCGGCCACTGTGCGATCATACCGGAAATTGCCCGCCCAGGCGCCGTGGACCAGAACGTAATTTGCCATGCAATCGTCTCCCGTTTCGCAGCAACTTAGCTGGCTACGCATTCGGGACAAGAAAAAGGGGAGGAACCCTTACGGTCCCTCCCCCAATTCTTTGCCGATTGGCTGCGAAGACGCTTTAGAAGGTCTTCGAGGTACGCCAGCCGGTGGCGTAGGTGTCGGCAGCCATCTTGCCATAAGGCACCGGCGAGACGATGACCTTGACGTCGATCTGCTTGTGCTTCTCGACAGTGGTCTTCTCGGTACCGCCGTTTTCTTCACCCCAGGTGATGGCAAGCTCGGTACCCAGCGGAACGTCGGCGTCGACATAGCCGAGCGACAGAGCCTTCTTCTCGTTGAAGGAGTAGCCGGTGAACATCGACTTGCCGATAACGGTGCCGCCGGCATCCTTCACAGCGTCGAAGTTGGAGTTGCCGTAGTTGGCCAGCGGCAGGTCGAAGAACTTGTACTGCTCGCCTTCCGGATCGAACATGGAACCGACGATCTTCTTCATGTCGTCAGCGTTCCACTCGAAGGTCACCTTCTTGTAACGCTCCTTGGTGCCGTCTTCTTCCATCTTCTTCAGTGCGTCGGCACCGATGAAGTCGTGGTCGAACTTGACGAACGGACCATAGCCCAGCTGATACGGGTTGGTGTAGTAATCTTCGATGCTTTCACCGATGAACGAACCAGCGATCGAACCGGTGGCTTCGTAGCCATTGGCCGGCAGCCAGTTGCGGTAATCTTCCAGCTCGTCGCCGGTGTAGATCGGAGGCAGCGGGCTGGGGATCCAGCCGGATTCCAGCGTGTTCGACGGATAGGCGCGCGAACCGACCGGGATCAGGCCGAATTCTTCACCGGCTTCGAGGATCTTTTCGCGGACATATTCCTGCTCGTCATACGGGCCCCAGATTTCCAGGCCCGGCGAACCGGCCATGCCGTGACGCAGCGTGCGGATCGTCTTGTCGCCGATCTTCATGGTCGACATGTTGAAGAACTTCAGCTTGTCGAGCGGCTCGCCATTGAGCTTCTCGATCACGTCCCAGGCGCGCGGGCCCTGGATCTGGAAGCGCCAGGAGATACGCGTGACGGGCTTGCCCATCGGGCGCGAAGGCGAACGCGGATCGTTGATGATGTCAACGTTGTAGCCGCCCTTTTCAGCCTGGAACATCAGCCAGTTTGCAGCCGGAGCACGGCCGACATAGACATATTCTTCTTCGGCCAGGCGGAAGATGATGCCGTCGCCGATCACGTGGCCATAAGGCGTCGTGGGGACGTACTGCTTGGCCTTGTTGACTTCCCAACCCTTGGACGAGTTGACCATCGTGTCGGACAGCAGCTTGCCGGCGTCCGGACCGTTGATGTAAAGGTCGAACATGTGGTGCGACTGATCGAACAGGACGGCGCCGTGCTGCCAAGCCCACTGTTCATCGCGCCAGTTCGAAAATTCAGGAGCGACGACCGGGTACACATAGGCACCGATCTTGTTGTTGCGAAGCTGGCCGACGATGTCGCCATTCGCCTTTGCCAGCACGTCGTTGAGATTCTCAGCCATCAAACTTCCTCTCACTTGTGAAAGAATCATATATGCGAAAATTGTATGTGGCACATACAATAATGAGCTAAGGCTGCAAGGGAAAATCCTTCTCGAGAAAAAGGAGAGTCCGCATGAATGTCGAAGCACTCGACCATGTGAATA
>JAUIFP010000119.1 GCA_030430365.1 Alphaproteobacteria bacterium
ACGCAGATGGACGTGCCAATCGTCGGGGCGGCGAATGGTCAGTGTTGTGGAATCGGGCATGGCTTTCCCTATCGCTTTGCACGCCCTTGCACTAGCACGAAGCCATGTCGCCCTCTGCACCGCACGATCCCGAACGCGCATTGATCGAAGCGCATGCCGGCGGACGAATTGCATTGATTGCAGATAGTCTTCGCCGCGTAACGGGCAAGGAGCTGGTGGACCCCCGCGGAGACGTCGCAGATCGATTGTGGGAGCTGCCGGCTGTCGTACTCGCCCACGGAACCGAAGACGATCCCCTGTTCTTCTATGGCAACCGTGCCGCGCTCGATCTGTTCGAAGTGACGGCGGCGGAACTCATAAGAATGCCGTCGCGCCTATCGGCCGAGCCTGTCGCGCGCGACGAGCGGGCGCGATTGCTGGCGCGGGTGAGCGCCGACAATTTCATTTCTGACTATTCCGGGGTTCGGATCGCCAAATCCGGAAAACGCTTCGCAATCGAGCGGGCGACAGTGTGGAACCTGCTGACCGAAACCGGTTCGATCGAAGGACAGGCGGCCTGCTTCGCCGACTGGAAAGTTCTTGGCTCGTGGCCGGGCCGGGGATCAGATGGAGAAAGAACGTACCGCCCAGCCCGATAGAGGGCATCGAACCGGGCGGTACTTCCTGATGGAACCTAGGCGACCCGAAGGACTCCATCAGGGGGGATGGTTGTGGCGCACAGCGGCGCGCCAAATATTGCAGGCTAACGGGTGCCTTCAGCCATATGCGCGATCATCATCCTCTTCGGACTGCTGATCGATCGCCCAGCGTGCGAGTGTTTCGAAAGCAATGGGCCGCACGAAGCTGAGACCCGCCAATTCATGCTGCAGCCAGCGCACCACCGCCTTGCGGGGCTCCATTCCGGGAAGCAGCAGTGTGACTTCATCGCCGGGGCGGATGGTCGGGATGATGGCCTTGAGCCCCCGCTGAGAAATATCTTTCAGTCTGATATCGACGGTATGCCCATCGATCTGGGCCTGACCGGCACAGTCGATCTGCAGCCGGGGAGCGCGATTGATGCGCGTATCGATATAATGGCTGCCCATGTTCTGAAGCGAATTCTCCAGATCGATTTCCTCATCGAAGGCCACACCGATCTTGCCGCCTTGCGACCAGACGATCTTTCCCGAAACCACGTGGCCCGGAACGAATTGGACGTTCACCGGCTCACCTTCGGTGAAGTAGGCATAGGCGATACCCATCAGCCCGCTGGAAGACAGATTCTTCAGCAGACAAAATCCTGTAAAATCTTCCGTCTCGAGCAGAACCGGGCGGAATACAGCGGTCGTTCTGCCTTCCTTGCGCCGGTCGTCCTGCTCGGACTCGTCAAAATATTCGCCATCGCTCATGGGAGCATGCGCCTCATTTAATCGATTGATTGAAAAGTTCCGGCGCGATTAGGCGCTGCCTCGCCGGCCTGCAACACATGCTCAAGTAATGACGCGCCATTACCTGCGTGTTATGATCAACCTATTGGGAGATCATGGCCGGACTACCCTTCACCCTGCGCCAACTCGAAATATTCGAGCAACTCTGCAAGTCGCGGAGCTTCCGACTCGCGAGCGAGGAATTGGGCATCTCCCAGGCATCGGTCAGCAACCAGCTCAAGTCGCTAGAGGATCAGATGGGGCTGCGCCTGCTCACCCGCGAATCGGGCAAGCGCCCGCAACTCACGTCGGAAGGGGCAGCTTTCCTGGCCGATCTGGGAAAGTTCTGGGAAGCGGCCTATTCCCTGGCGGCGCACAGGAATTCCAGGCCAAATAATGGCGAAGAGCCGCTGCATCTGCGGGTGCTCGTCACACATTACCTGCTGAAGGACTATGTCCGCCCCAAGCTCTACAATTTCTTCGAAGCGCATCCGAACATCCACCTGGACTTGGTTTCTCCCAGTGTGAATGACGATCCGCGCCGCGTATTCGCGCGCGAGAGCTTCGATCTGGGCCTGTTTCACGAAAACCGGCGATGGGCGATGGCTCCCAATTTCCGCGAATTGGCGCGTATCCGCTGCGGCGTTTTCGGCCACCGTAAGTTTGCCGGCGGGCGCAATTCCCCTCTTTCTGAAGAGCAACTGAGCGAACTGCCGTTCCTCCTCCCGATCAGCGGAAGCTATTACGAGAACGAAACGCTCGATATGCTCTCGCAGCGCGGCATCAAGCTGACGAAAGTGATCGGGCGCACGCAATATCTCGACGTGATGTCGTCCATGTTCGACCGCGGCAAAGGTGTTGGCGTGACGATCGAACCGCTCCTGAGTGCAGAGCAACGCAAGAACACGGTGCTGCTCTATCCGCTCGAGGATTGGCGCCTGACGTTCTACCGCAATGAGCAGCTCGAAGGCCCGCAGGCCGACATCGCGGAAAAGTTCTTGATCACGTCTGCTCTCGACGATCCGACATATCCCGCTCTTGGCGCCAGCGACTGACGGCTAGGGATTGATTTCGGCGTGCCAGACGCCACCTTGTGCCCATGCCGCAGCCCCGCCTCTTTTCCCGCGCTCTGATCCGTTTCGAAGCTCAGTCCGAGGATGAGGATGTTGTCGGCTTCCTGCAGGGCCTCGTAACCAACGATGTCACCGGTCCGCTGCCGGTCTGGGCCGGACTGCTCAGCGCCCAGGGAAAGACGCTGTTCGATTTCATGGTCTGGCCCTCGCAAACCGGGCTGCTTCTCGATTGCGAAGCCGATGCGGCCGATGATCTGATTAAGCGCCTATCGCTCTACCGTTTGCGGCGGAAGATTACGATTGAACGCGATCCGGCACTGGGCGTCTTTTGGCAGCGCGATCCGCATGAGGGCGCTTCCGCCGATCCGCGCCTACCGGAACTCGGCTGGCGCTGGATCGGCCCCATATCGGATGACGATCAGCCTGCCGATGATGCCTGGCTCGCCCATCGCTTGTCGCTTGGCGTGCCAGAAGGATCCGCAGAACTGGGCGACATTCTCTGGTTGGAGACCAATGCGACGGAACTGCACGGCGTGAGCTTTGCCAAGGGCTGTTATGTCGGACAGGAAAATACGGCCAGGATGAACTGGCGGCAGAAGGTCAACCGGCGGCTGGTCGTGGTTCCGCTATCCAGCTCTGCCGAGAAACGCCGCAAGGCGGCCTATCCGGCACAAGACCTGGCCGTCGATCATCTGCGCGTGGAGGATCTCGATCCTTCGCAATTACCCGCTTGGCAGGCCGCCGCGCTGCAAGGCTGAAATTGCCAGAAATATTTATTGCCGGAAACCATTGGCCTGCCCGCATTTCCTGAAGATTGCGGGCATCACGCAGGCTTTTGGAAACGATTTCGCAAGCAATTTCCACCAGATAGTCCTGAAACTCCAGAAAGACGCAAAGGTGGGTCGCAGTCCAGCCCAAAGCGTCACGGCCCGTTGACGCAAAAGTAAGCTATTTCTGCGAAAGAAACCGCATGTCTGCACCTTCGAAGTTTGACCTGGAGGCGGCTACGCCATTGGGCGAAGATACGCCGACCCCCGGCGATCTTGCGATCAAGCCGCGCGACCGGCGGTTCAAACGCGAAGAAATCCGCAAGAAATGGTGGTTCAACGGGGACCCGGTTGCCACTGCATGGCACAATTCCCTTTCGGTGGCTTTTCCGCGCGGCGAATCGTTCTTCATCGAATCGCTCAAGGTCTTTCGTGCCGATGCGCCGCCCAAGCTTGAAAGCGAGATCCGGGCATTTACGGCGCAGGAAGGCAATCACGCACGTGAACACGCCGCCTTCAACAGAACTGCCAACAATTCGGGCTACAACCTGTCCGGCATCGAGAAGCGACTGGAATTCCAGTTGGCCAATGCCCGGCAACGCCCGGCAATCGCGAATCTCGCCGCCACCATGGCGCTTGAGCATTTCACCGCGATCATGGCGCATCAGCAGCTCAAGCAGCCCGATCGCTTCGTGAATGTGCCGGGGGAAATCGGCGAATTGTGGCTGTGGCATGCAGCAGAGGAAATCGAACACAAGGCTGTCGCCTACGATACCTGGCTGCACGCAACGCGCGACTGGAGCCGCTGGAAGCGCTGGAAGATCAAATCACTGCTGATGCTGATCGTTTCGCGCAATTTCCTCGAATACCGGCTCGCCGACATATACGACCTGCTGGAACAGGACGGGCTGACCGGCTTCAAATGGAAGTTGCGGGTCTATGCGTTCCTTTTCTGGCGCCCGGGCATGATCAAGAGCATTTTCCCGGCCTGGCTTTCATTCTTCCGGCCCGGCTTCCATCCCTGGAAGATCGACGACCGGCACCTCATCATGAAATATGACAGCGAATTCGCCGACGCAGTGATGCCCGGCTGAAAACGCGACCCCCTCCCGCGAAACGGAAGGGGGTCATGCTGCCTTGCGCATCTCCGAGGGATCGTTGTCTCCGGTATACTGACCGATCATGGCCAGATATTCCGGCGCGGCCACATCGCTCCCGCGGCTCACGCTGAAGAAGCTGCCCATACGGCCAGTCGCCACGAATCCCGCCTTGCGCAGCACTCGGCCTGAAGCAGGATTGTCGACTGCATGACGGGCGGCGATCTGCTGGTAACCAAGCGTGGCGGCGATACGCAGCACGGAACGGACGGCTTCGGTGGCGAAGCCGCGCCCCCACCACTTCCGGGCAATCCAGTAACCGATCTCGGCATCGCCGCAGGGGCTAGCCTCGATGCTTTCATGCAGGCCGCAGCTGCCGATAACAGGGTTGCCCGGTTCATCGGGCAGGGTCAGCAGGAAGCTGGGCATCAGCGGCGCAACGGGCGCCGAAAGCCAGCTGATCGCATCTTTTTCGCAGTAGGGCCAAGGCACTTGGGCGAGATTGCGCGCAATGGCCTCGTCCGAAATTCTGGCGGTGACTTCAGCGGCGTCCTCAATCCAGCCTGGCCGCAACAGCAACCTCTCGCTGCGATGGAACATGACTTGCCTCCTCTCGCTGGCCACGCCCCACTAGCGCAGGGTTGTGACAGGTCGATGGCCGAAAGCATCAGCTTTTCGGCGAACGGTTACGAAGGAGACGTGAAAAGAGGGAGACGGGCGGGCCCCTCTCCCTCTGACGGCCGGATCAATTCACCGGCGGGGCCATCCCGTTGGATGGCCCGATTTGGTCAAGCCATCCGATTATTCGGCAGCTTCCGCCACCATGTCCACGGACACGAATTTGCGGCCGAGCTTGCCCTCGTGGAAACGCACACGGCCTGCGCCGAGCGCAAACAGGGTGTGATCCTTGCCCATGCCGACATTTTCGCCCGGGTAGAACTTGGTGCCGCGCTGGCGCACGATGATGTTGCCGCCAATCACTTCCTGGCCGCCGAATTTCTTAACTCCGAGGCGACGGCCGACAGAATCGCGACCGTTGCGCGACGAACCGCCTGCTTTTTTATGTGCCATCTCGTTTGACTCCTATTCGGCTTACTTGTCGGCCGCGGGTTTCTTGGCGGCTGGTTTCTTTGCTGCAGGCTTCTTGGCAGGAGCCTTCTTGGCCGCCGGTGCCTTCTCGCTTGCAGCTTCCTTCTTGGCAGCAGGAGCCGCTTCCTTCTGTTCTGCGGCATCGTCCGTCTTCGCCGCAGCA
>JAUIFP010000029.1 GCA_030430365.1 Alphaproteobacteria bacterium
ACGAGAGCTTCGATCTGTTGCTTTCCGACATCGTGATGCCGGAAATGGACGGGATCGAACTGGCGCAGCGCTGCGCCGAGATTTGCCCTGCAACAAAAGTGATGTTCATCACGGGCTTTGCGGCCGTTTCGCTGCGGGCAAGCCGCGAAACGCAGGCAAACGTCCTTTCCAAGCCGTTTCACCTGCGCGAACTGGTGATGGAAGTGGAACGGATTTTCGACGAACAGGCGTCCGCCACGCTCTAAAAAGCAGGTGCCGCCGCGCCGGTACGTTTCTGCCACTTGCAACCTGCCTTGCCCGCAGCTAAAGGGCGCGCCTGCCGGCGACATCCGGCACGCAGAATGACGTGGGCGTATAGCTCAGTGGTAGAGCACTGTGTTGACATCGCAGGGGTCGGAAGTTCAACTCTTCCTACGCCCACCATTCTCCCCAAAATTGCCGGATTTCAGCGCCAGCGATCCATTGCGGCGTTTCCCGATTTGAGAGCACCCGGGCTGCAATGCCTAGCTGCGCCTTGCGCCGTGCACTTACCCTGCTAAGAGGCGCGCAGATTTCAAACTCCGAAACTCAGCAGGGGCGACATGGCGAAAATCAAGGTCGAAAATCCAATCGTCGAGATCGACGGCGACGAAATGACGCGGATCATCTGGCAGTGGATTCGCGAAAGGCTGATTCAGCCCTATCTCGACGTCGAACTCAAATATTACGACCTTTCGATCCAGAAGCGTGACGAGACCGACGATCAGATCACCGTAGATGCCGCCGAAGCGATCAAGAAATACGGTGTCGGCGTAAAATGCGCCACGATCACGCCTGACGAAGCCCGCGTCGAGGAATTCGACCTCGGCCGCATGTATCGCTCCCCCAACGGCACGATCCGCAATATTCTGGGCGGCACGATTTTCCGCGAACCCATCGTGATCTCCAACGTCCCGCGGCTGGTACCGGGCTGGACCGATCCCATCGTCGTCGGCCGTCATGCCTTTGGCGACCAGTATCGCGCCACCGACACACTCATCCCGGGTGCCGGCAAGCTGCGCCTGGTATTCGAAGGTGCGGACGGCAAGAATATCGATCTCGAGGTTTATGAGTTCGAAGCGCCGGGCGTCGCCATGGCAATGTACAATCTCGACGAATCGATCCGCGACTTCGCCCGTGCCAGCTTCAACTATGGCCTGGACCGCGGATGGCCGGTTTATCTCTCCACCAAGAACACGATCATGAAAGCCTATGATGGGCGCTTCAAAGATCTGTTCCAGGAAGTCTTCGACAGCGAAGGTTTCAAGGACAAGTTCGCCGCTGCGAACATCACATACGAACACCGCCTGATCGACGACATGGTCGCTTCCGCGCTCAAGTGGAACGGCAAGTTCGTCTGGGCCTGCAAGAACTACGATGGCGACGTTCAGTCCGACACCGTGGCGCAGGGCTATGGCTCGCTGGGTCTGATGACCTCCGTGCTCATGACGCCGGATGGCAAGACGGTTGAGGCAGAGGCTGCTCACGGCACCGTGACGCGCCATTATCGCCAGCACCAGCAGGGCAAGGCGACCAGCACCAACCCGATCGCCTCGATCTTCGCCTGGACGCGCGGCCTCATCTATCGCGGCCGGTTCGACAATACGCCGGACGTCGTGCGCTTTGCCGAAACACTTGAGAAGGTCTGCATCGAGACGGTCGAAAGCGGCAAGATGACGAAGGATCTCGCCCTGCTGATCGGCCCGAGCCAGTCCTGGATGACGACCGAGCAGTTCTTCGAAGCGATCGTCGACAGCCTCGAAAAAGAGATGGCTAGCTGGGCTTAATCACGGCAAATTTTGTGATTTGCCAATTCGC
Organism: Alphaproteobacteria bacterium; assembly: GCA_030430365.1. GTDB lineage: Bacteria > Pseudomonadota > Alphaproteobacteria > Sphingomonadales > Sphingomonadaceae > Andeanibacterium. Next base: position 1,837 of record JAUIFP010000029.1, read on the forward strand.
AGGGTGACAAGCGCTTTGCGGTTGCCATAAGGATTCGCCATGGCGCATGGCGAATTCTCATCCACACTGCTTTCCGATGCGCTGGTAATCCTGGGGGCGGCGGGGATCGTGATCCCCGTCTTCGCCCGGTTCCGCATCACGCCGGTTATCGGCTTCATTCTGGTGGGGCTGCTGGTTGGGCCCTATGGGCTCGGCAAGCTCGTCTACGAGTATCACTGGCTCAGCTACATTACGATCACCGATCCGGAGGGGCTGGAGCCCTTTGCCGAGTTCGGCATCATCCTGCTGCTGTTCACGATCGGGCTGGAGCTCAGCTTCAACCGCCTGTGGCAGATGCGCAAGCTCGTCTTCGGGCTGGGCGCGCTGGAACTGATCGTCATTGCGGGCTTTCTAACGGCGTTTCTGGCCATGCTGGGGCAGTACTGGACGGGCGCCCTTGGGCTCGGCCTCGCGCTCGCGCTGTCCTCTACGGCGCTTGTCCTGCAGATATCGGGCACGCAAACGCCTGTCGGCCGCGCTGCGCTCTCCATGCTGCTGTTCGAAGATATCGCGATCGTGCCGATCATCTTCCTGCTCGGCGCCCTTGCGCCCTATGCCGCCAGTGAAGGCGGGCTGGACGGGCTGGTCGACACGCTGTGGCTCGGCGGGCTGGTTGTGCTGGCCTTGCTCGTGCTGGGCCGCTTTGCCCTCCCCCGCCTGTTCGCGCAGGCAGCCCGGACCAAGAGCCCGGAAGTCTTTCTGGCAGCCAGCCTGCTGGTCGTCATCGGGGCGAGCCTGGCCACGGCTGCGACAGGCCTATCCCCTATCGTGGGCGCGTTGATTGCCGGGCTGCTGATCGCGGAGACCGAATATCACGCCGAGGTCGAGCACATAACGGAGCCGTTCAAGGGCCTTGCGCTGGGCGTGTTTCTTATCACCGTCGGCATGGGCATCGACCTTACGACGATCTGGGACAATTTGGCCCCGATCGCGATGGCGGTCGTCGGTGTGCTGACGCTCAAGGCGCTGGTTACCGGCGTGTTGCTGCGCATGATGGGCGCAAGGCGCGGAATGGCCACCGAAACGGGTATCCTAATGGCAAGCCCCTCGGAAACGACCCTGATCGTGCTCGCTGCGGCAACGCAGGCCTTGCTGATCCAGCCCGGCACAGCCCAATTCTGGCAGATCGTAACGGCCATCGGACTGACCATTACACCATTGCTCGCCAAGTTCGGCCGCGCGATCGGGCGCACCGTAGATCCTATGCCGACGCTGGACGAAGTCGGCGCCAATGCGGACGAGCCGCATGTCATCATCGTCGGCTTCGGACGCGTAGGCCGGCTAGTCGCCCAAATGCTGGATGCTCACGGCATCGCCTATATCGGCGTCGATGGAGATACCGACATAGTCGAACAATCCCGCCGGGATGGCTACATGGCCACATTCGGCGATGCCGCGCGCGGCCGGGTGCTTGAACGGCTGGGAATCGAAACCGCCCCGGCCGTGGTCTTCACCATGGATGAGCCCGTGCTGGTGCAAAGAACGGTGCGCAAGCTGCGCCAAAACTATCCCGATATGCTGATCATCGCGCGGGCGCGTGATACGGAACATGCAGCGCTGCTCTATCGCAGCGGCGCGACCCATGCAGTGCCCGAGACGCTGGAAAGCTCTCTGCAATTGTCTGAATCGGTGCTGGTGGAACTCGGCATCGCGATGGGCCCGGTGATTGCCTCGATCCACGAAAAGCGGGACGAATTCCGCATTCAGATCCAGGAAAGCGCAGCGCTGACCGACAAGCCGAAGCTCCGGACAACGACGCTGGAAGCCTGACCCTCTCGGACCCGAGGCCGGTTTCGTTCGTTATTTCCTCAAGAGAGGAGATATCCCATGGCCGACGCCAAAAAGAACCCAAGCGCCACGCCAGACAAGAAGCCGCAAAAGCAGACCGGTTCCGAGAAAGGACCAGTCTCCGGCCCGCAAGTAACCGGGCACGAATTCGATCAGAAGAATCTGCCGCGCGGAAGCGTGGGCGATACACGCAGGGCGAGCAGAAACCGCTAACTGCGTGGGCTGGTCAAGCTGCCAGAGCAGCCCTGACGGCAGCAATGGCATCGTCCGCCTTCGCGGCATCCGGGCCGCCGCCTTGCGCCATGTCCGGCCGGCCGCCGCCGCCCTTCCCGCCCAGTGCCTCGACCCCGGCGCGAACCAAGGTCACGGCATCGAAGCGATCGGTCAGATCGTCGGTCACGCCAACGGCAAACGCGGCGCGCCCGCCATTGACGGCTGCGATGGCCGCCACGCCCGAGCCCATGCGCTTTTTCGCTTCATCGAGCAGACCGCGCAGCTCCTTGGCGTTGAGCCCGTCGATCACCTGGCCTGAAAAAGTCACGCCGCCGACATCTTCGTCGGCCGGACCGGCAGCGGCCCCGGCGCCGCCACCCAGCGCCAGAGCTTTCTTCGCCTCGGCCAATTCTTTCTCGAGCCGCTTGCGCTCGTCCACCAGGGCGGCAACGCGCGCCTCGGCTTCTTCCGGCGTGGTTTTCAGCGCGCCTGCGACCGCTTTCAGAGCGTCTTCGCGCTCGACCAGATAGCGGCGCGCGCCTTCGCCCGTCAGCGCTTCGATACGGCGCACGCCGGACGAAACCGCGCTCTCCGATACGATGCGGAAAATACCGATATCGCCGGTCGCGTTGACATGGGTGCCGCCGCACAGCTCGACCGAATAGTTGCGGCCGGTGCCGTCCCAATCGTCGCGCCCCATCGAAAGGACGCGCACTTCCTCGCCATATTTCTCGCCGAACAGCGCCATGGCGCCGGCCTCGATCGCATCGTCGGGGCTCATCAGCCGTGTCGTCACAGCCTCGTTGTGGCGAATCTCGGCATTCACCTGCGCCTCGATCGCGGCAATTTCCTCAGGCGAAATCGGCTTGGGATGCGAAAAGTCGAAGCGCAGCCGGTCTTCGGCCACCAGCGATCCCTTTTGCGTGACATGGCCGCCCAACACATTGCGCAGCGCCGCATGCAGCAGATGGGTCGCCGAATGGTTGGCACGGATTGCATCGCGCCGCTCGGCATCCACTTCCAGATGCACCGTCTGCCCTCGGCGAATTTCGCCAGATGTAATCATCCCCTTCATGACATGAAGTTTGCCTAAAGGCTTTGACGTCTCCTCAACCAAGATCGACAAGCCATTGTCGGCTTTGATCCAGCCGGTATCGCCAACTTGACCACCAGATTCAGCGTAGAACGGCGTCTGGTTGGTGATCACGCTTACTTTGTCGCCGGTTGGGGCCCAGTCAACTTCATGACCTTCGTTGTCGACGATTGCTTGAACGATTCCCTCGCCGCTGGTCGAAGCGTAGCCGGTGAATTCGCTCGCACCTTCGCGCTCGGCAATATCGAACCACAATTCGTCGTCCGCCGCCGCGCCGGAGCCTTTCCAAGCCGCACGGGCCGCCGCCTTCTGCTGCGCCATCGCGGCGTCGAAACCGTCCTTGTCCACACCGATCCCACGCGAACGCAGCGCGTCCTCCGTGAGGTCGTATGGGAAACCGTAAGTATCGTAGAGCTTGAATGCGGTCTCACCCGGAAGGCTGCTGCCTTCTTCAAAACCTTCGGTCGCTTCGTCGAGCAGGCGCAGGCCCTTCTCGAGCGTCTGGCGGAAACGCGTTTCCTCACGCTCGAGCACTTCCTCGATCAACGGCTGCGCGCGGCCAAGCTCTGCATAGGCTTGCCCCATCTCGGTGACGAGAGCGGGCACAAGACGGTGCATCAGCGGCTCTTCCGCGCCAAGCAGGTGCGCGTGGCGCATCGCCCGGCGCATGATACGGCGCAGGACATAGCCGCGCCCTTCGTTAGACGGCAGCACTCCATCGGCAATCAGGAAGCTGGTGGAGCGCAAATGGTCGGCAATGACGCGGTGGCTTGCCTGCGTCTCACCCTCCGCCTTTACGCCCGTCAATTCTTCGGACTGCCGGATAAGCTCTATGAACGTATCGGTTTCGAACACCGAATGGACGCCCTGCAATACGCTGGCGATCCGTTCCAGGCCCATGCCCGTATCGATGCTGGGATGCGGCAGGTCACCGGTGATCGTATCGCTTTCCTGCAGATGCTGCATGAAAACGAGGTTCCAGATCTCCATGAAACGGTCGCCATCCTCTTCCGGAGATCCGGGAGGTCCGCCGGCTACATCCGGCCCATGATCCCAGAATATCTCCGAACAGGGGCCGCAAGGACCGTCCGAGCCCATCGCCCAGAAATTGTCCTTCGTGGCAATGCGGATGATCTTCTCATCCGGCAGCCCGGCAATCTTCTTCCAGTGATCGAAGGCTTCATCGTCAGTGTGGTAAACCGTGACGCACAGCCGATCCTTCGGCAGGCCGAGTTCGCGCGTGACGAGACCCCAGGCGAGTTCGATCGCGCGTTCCTTGAAATAGTCGCCGAAGGAGAAGTTCCCCAGCATTTCGAACAGGGTCAGGTGCCGCGCAGTATAGCCAACATTGTCCAGGTCGTTGTGCTTGCCGCCTGCACGCACGCATTTCTGCGAACTGGCGGCGCAGGGCGCGGGCGGAGTCTCCAACCCGGTGAACACGTTCTTGAACGGGACCATCCCCGCATTGACGAACATCAGCGTCGGATCGTTATAGGGAACCAGCGGCGCCGAAGGCACCACCAGATGATCGTTGGACGCGAAATAATCGAGGAATGCGCGCCTAAGGTCGTTCGTCGAATTCATGGATCGCAAGTAAGGGCTGTATGATGCCTTGCCAAGCCCGCTGTTGCAGGCATTACGGGGGATAAATGGCGCTTTTCAGCCGCGCTTCGCAGTGACCAGCCAGGCACCGCCGCCAAGGGCGACGATTCCGTCGATCAGTTTGGACGCAGCAAAGCTTCTCAGCCGGTCAATAAAGACCTCCCGCTCCCCCGCTCCGGCATTGGCGAGCCGCGCTGAAGCCGGCCCGATCGAGAGAAAATATTCGACTGCGTCCTCCACCGGATCCTCCCCGGCGCCAACGACCATTGCAAAATCGAACGGCTCGAAGCCGATATCGCTCCAACCAGCAGGTTCGAGGATGGAGCGGACATAATCGGGATCGGCAAAGGCCATCGGCCCCGGCGCCTTGGGATCGGGCGGACTGTCGGGCGGAGGCAGGAGATTGCCGATCCCCCGGAATATCTCATTGTCCTCCATCCCGCGAAAGCAGGAGAACAGAAGATTGGCACCCGGCGCCGCGATCTCCGCGAGATGGGTGAAGGCCCCAACCGGATCGTCGAAGAACATCACGCCGTGGCGGGAAATCAGCAATTCGGGACGAAAGCCTTCCGATGGCGTCCATTCGGCGGCATCGCCCAGTTCGAAGCTGACATTGATCAGATGCTCGCCCCGCTGACGCGCGACTTCGACCAATTCGGGCGAGATATCGACGCCGACAACGGTCGATTGCGGGCGCCCCCTGGCAAGCGCCAGCGCGAGTTCGCCCGCGCCGCAGCCGATATCGAGGACCGTGCCCGCAGGCAGGCCACGCGTGCATGAAAGAAGCTTGTCGGTAAGCCCCCCGAAACTGCGATCGGTGCGGCGGTATTCAAGCGCCCAGCTCTCGCCGGCCTGGCCCTGCCAATCCATCGCATCGCTCATGCCTGTACCCTTCCCTCAGAAGCCCATCCGGCAACGCTATCGCTTCGGCGGGCATTGTGCCAGAGCCAAGCCGCCAGGACACAGGAAAAGGCCGGCACGCACCTTGAATAAAGGATACGACGCGCCGGCCTTCATTTCCTTAAGCGACCGCGAAGCAGCGGCACTTCTTGAGGATCAGTCTTCGGAGTCCGCGTCCGGCCCCGTCATCATCTCCTCGGCAACCTGATCGGTGCGGCCGCGAATGGCGGCTTCCAACCGGTCACGAATCTCTGGATTGTCATTGAGATACTGCTTGGCGTTCTCACGCCCCTGGCCGATCCGGATACTGTCATAGCTGAACCAGGATCCGGATTTCTCAACCAGTCCGGCCTTGACGCCGAGATCGAGTATCTCGCCGGTCTTCGAAATGCCCTGGCCATACATGATATCGAATTCGACCTGCTTGAATGGCGGGGCGACCTTGTTCTTCACAACCTTCACGCGGGTGGCATTGCCGACAATCTCGTCACGGTCCTTGATCTGGCCGGTGCGGCGAATGTCGAGCCGGACGGAGGCATAGAACTTCAGTGCGTTGCCGCCCGTCGTCGTTTCCGGATTGCCGTACATCACGCCGATCTTCATGCGCAGCTGGTTGATGAAGATCACCATGCATTTGGAACGGTTGATCGAACCGGTAAGCTTGCGCAGGCTCTGCGACATGAGCCGCGCCTGCAGGCCGACATGGCTATCGCCCATCTCGCCTTCGATCTCCGCCCGCGGAACCAGCGCGGCGACCGAATCGACCACCAGCACATCCACGGCATTGGAACGCACCAGCGTATCGGTGATCTCCAGCGCCTGTTCGCCCGTATCGGGCTGCGAAACGATCAGCTCGTCGATATCGACGCCGAGCTTCTTGGCGTAAACGGGATCGAGCGCATGTTCGGCATCGACGAAGGCGGCAGTGCCGCCATTCTTCTGCGCTTCGGCAATAACATGCAGCGCCAGCGTAGTTTTCCCCGAACTTTCCGGCCCGTAGACTTCGATTACCCTGCCGCGCGGCAGTCCACCGATACCCAGAGCGATATCCAGGCCCAGCGAACCGGTGGAAATCGATTCGATTTCGATCGCCTCACGGCTGCCCAGCTTCATCGCCGAGCCCTTACCGAAAGCCCTGTCTATCTGCGCAAGTGCGGCATCGAGCGCCTTCTGACGGTCCACGTTGTCTTCCTTATCCACGAGCTTCAAATTCGTCGCCATGAAGGCCTCCGCATTGCCTAGAGAGGGATGACCGCTGAGGTCAACTGATGCAGTATGTATCTGATTTGTTCCTACAGAACAATAGTAGAACAGATATTTTTTCGGAAATCCGGGAATGGCTGATTTCAGCCGTTTTCGTGATTAGTCGGCGTCGGCCCGCCGAACCTCCCAGGAAATTTCCGTAGCGCGGCCATTGGGGATGGTCCTCTCGATGATCCACTGCCCATCCTTCTGGGAAAGCCCCCTGCTCCCCCGCACCTGCCAGGCTGCCGGCGAGCCGAGCGTGAGGCGCACTTTCGCAGGCCGGCTGCCGGCATTGGAGAGCGCGGCGCGCATGGTGACCCATGGCGAACCTTCATCATCCGGTTCGGCTGCGGACTGCCGGGTGCAAAGGGCGAAGAGATTCGTGCTCTCTGCAAGCTCGAGCTCGACGTCCTGCCCCTCGGCATAATCGCGCATCCATTCCTCGGCCACCAGCAGATCCCCGGCAGAGGCATTCTCGAACAGGCTTACCCCGCCCATCGGCAAAGCGACGCCCAGCCCATGCTGCCGGTCGTTGACCGTCTGCAGCATCATCACCATCGGTTCCGGCTCTTCGCCCGACCGATAGGGGGAGCAATCCGCGCGGTAAAAGAACTCGCCTTCCACATCGCTGCGGTCCAGAAACGCCACCTGCTTCATCGACTTGGCCGAGACGTCCACCGGCACCGGCACGCGGTAGAGCTTGAGATCGCCGAGGTTCTCCTCCCCGGCGGTCATGACTTTCGCCTCTTCGGCGATGTCGACCGACGATGCCCGCTGTGCGGTCACCACAATCGAATCGCCCATCGCATAATTCATTGCGGGAGCCATCGGTGCCAGCATGGGGGGCGGCGGAACGGGCGAACCCGCCGAAGTGCTGCCCAGGGGATAGCAGGTGAGGCGCAGTGCCCGCGCTGCCGGCGGATCGGCCAGTTGCTGGAAATCGCTTTGCACGTTCAGCCGGCCGGCCACGGCCAGCAGTTGCGCATCTTCGAATGTCTGGCCATTGTCGTTCACAACCGTGAGCCAGGAGCGCAATTTGAGCTGCTGCTTGCCGCGCGGGGCCGCGCCATCTTCCAGCGTCGCGACGTAATGCGGCTGCCAGTCGAAACCCCAGGCGAGATAGGTCAGCACGACATCGTAAGTACCGCCAGCCTCATCGCGCGTGTCGATGGAAAAGACGGGCTGCGCCGAGAGCCCGGCAGGAATTTGCGAAAAGGTGATCTTTTCGGGCAGGCCGGAACAGCGCACCGCTTCGAAGCCTTGCTGCGTCTGCAGCACCAGCCCGCCATCAGCGCGGGTGCGCACGATTGCAGGCTCTGAAGAGGCGGCGCCGGTTGCGGGATTGGTGCGGGTGATCGTCACGCGGTTGCCCAGCGTCCCGTCCACCAGCGCGGCAGGCGAAAGCAGATCCGCATTGCGGTTCTTCTCGATCGTGCCGCCCGGTAAGCCGGTGACGATCGCGCTGACAGCCACCATGCCTTCCGCAACGCCGGAAAAGCGGATGGTGGATTCGCCCGGCGGCAGAGTGACTGTGCGCGTCTCGCTCACCATTGCGAAGCCGCGCGGCCATTCGCGGCGCAGCTCCTGCCCCTCGCCCCGGTTCGGATCGCGATAGACTGTAACGGAGACATCACCTGGTGCCGAGGCTTCGACGACCTCGCGCGCGAATGCCGGAGATGCGGCAGCGCCGACGCCGCTCAGCAGCGCCAGCATCAGCAAGGTGGCTTTGTTGCGCGCCATGAGCCGCCTCAGTAGCGCGTCTCGAAAGTCACGCGCACGGTCCGTTCACCATTGGCGGCAACCGGCACCGTCCATTTGCGCCGGTCCGCATTGATCTGCTCGCCGGAAACATCCTCGCTCACCACGCGGTAATCGGTGCTCCACCAGCCCCGGTTGAGGCCGGACTGGACCAGTTCGACATCGACCGGCTGAGACTTCGCATTGGTGAAGGTGTAGCGCATGGTCGTGCGGTAGAAGACCTTGGGCCGCTCGCTTTCGATATAGGTAACGCTGCCATCGGGCTCGATCACGCGGTAGCGGGAGGATTGCTCCCACTGCGTGCCGGTAATCCTTTCCCGCTTCTCCACTTCCGCCTTCACGAAAATGTCGAATGCATCGCCTGTGGCCAATGTCAGCTCGCTGCCCATCGGGGTATGGCCGATGCCGTTCTCGCCAATGAATTGCGGAGTGCCGGAACTGTCGCGCTGATAGAAACGCACCGTGCCGGCCGGCAGCGCGTCGCCCAGCCCGCCATCCGCCGAAGAGGAGAAGGCGATCTGGCTGAGCGCATTTACCGGCTGACTGTCATTGGTCATCCAGCCGACCGTGCGGCCATAGACCTTGCGGGCCGCAACGCCCTGCACATCCATGAAGCTGACCTGCTTGGTCTGCGCATTGGCGATCGTGGTGCGTCCCTCGATCGGATAGAGATAGAAATCGCCTACCTGTTCGCGGTCGGCGCTTTCAGTGCCCGGCCTCATCTCCCGTGTCGGAGGCGGCGCATATCCGCGAGAGATGCGTCCGCCGGAACTGCCCGGATTGCCGGCCACCAGCAAGGTTTGCGCATTGTTGAATGTGGTGCCGGTGGTGTTGGTCAGCGTCACCCAGCCCTGCATGTCGATGGCATTCTTCGCCTCGTCATACAGCGCGACATAGTCGGCGGACCAGCCCAGTCCGGGCGTGAGATAGCGGATAGAGGCAGGCCGCGTGCCGCCGCGACTGCTGTCGACTGTGACGGAGAGCGTCGGCCGCGCGCGCAGATTGGGCGGCACCCGGTCGAAGATCACCCGCACGGGCAATCCGTCATCACGCAGCACCTCGATCCTGTCGCCGATCTTCACCACTGCGCCGCCGCTGGTGGAAAGCACCGTGGCCCGCTCGCGCGTTTCCGCGCCCGTTGCCGGATTGGTGCGGATCAGCGTGACGGTTTGCCCGATCGCCTTCTCCATCAGCTTGGACGGGGTCAGCAGGTCGAAGTCGAAATTCTGCTCCACAATCGTGGTGCCATCGGCCGCGAAGCTGAGCGTTTCGGGGCGGATCTGCGCCGAGACATCGGGAAAGGCGATGCGGCTCTGGCCGCGTTCGAAGTTCAGCCGGCGGACATCCTGCACAAGCGCCTGCCCGTTATTATAAATCGTGACCGAAAGATCGCCTTGCGCATTTGGGGCATCCGGATCGGCGGATTGCGCCGATGCGCTGGGCGCCAATGCCACAAGAGATGCTGCTGCAAAAAGCGAAGAAATTGACTGGGCGTAAGACATGGCCTTGCTCCATCCTGCTCCGGCCGGAACATGGGCCCGGCGCATTACCTTGAGATGAACGCAGTCTCAGCTGCGACAAGTGGACTATTTCGACGCGCCCAGAACGGCAGCAACCTTGTCGCTGATCTGCTGGACGGAGAAGGGTTTAGGGATGAAATGGATATCCTCGATATCGATTTCGTTCCTGAGCTGCTCTTCGGCATAGCCCGACATGAACAGCACCGGCATGTCCGGCAACAGCTTGCGGATTTCGCGGGCCATGGCCGGCCCATCCATCCCCGGCATCACGACATCGCTTACGACCAGATCGAACTGCGTGCCTTCGCCGATCCGCTCCAGCCCCTCTTCGCCGTCGCTCGCCGTCGTCACCTGATAGCCCTGCCTGGTCAGCGCGCGTTCGGCCACTGCACGAACCATGTCTTCGTCTTCGACCAGCAGGATATGCCCGCCGCCTGACCATGCGCTGGCCGTATCGCTCTCGCTCTTGGCTTCCAGCGGCTCCTCGCTGTGATGGACCGGCAGATAGATCGTGAAGCGCGCGCCGCTTGGCCGTCCGCTGCGATCCTGCGCATTGTCGGCGAAGATGAACCCCCCGGACTGCTTGACGATGCCGTAGACGGTGGAAAGGCCCAGCCCAGTGCCCTTGCCCATTTCCTTGGTCGTGAAGAAGGGTTCGAAGATCTTGCCCAAATGGTCCTGCGGGATGCCGCCGCCCGTATCCTCCACGATCAGCGCGGTGTAATCGCCGACCGGGACGATATCGGTGCCGAGCCGCCTGATATCCGCGGCGGAGAAGCGGTGCGTCGCCATGGTCAGCTGCCCGGTTCCGTCCCCGCCCGTCTTGTCTGAATGGTCCTGAATCGCATCGCGCGCATTGACCGCCAGATTGACGATCACCTGCTCCAGCTGCTGCGGATCGGCACGAACCGGGCCCAGATTACGGTCGTGATGAACGTGGAATTCGATCTTTTCGCCCATCAGGCGCTTCAGCAGCTGGCTCACTTCGGCCACCACATCCGGCAGCTGCAGCACTTCGGGCCGCAAGGTCTGCTGGCGGGAGAATGCCAGCAATTGCCGCGTCAGCGATGCCGCACGGTTGGAGTTGGCCTTGATCTGCTGGATATCGTCATAGTCGCTGTCACCCGGCGTGTGGCGCAGCAGCATGAGATCGCAATAGCCGATGATCGCGGTAAGCACATTGTTGAAATCATGCGCGACGCCGCCCGCCAGCTGGCCGACGGCCTGCATCTTGGTGGCCTGGGCCACTTGCCGCTTGAGCCGCGTTTCCTCGGTCGTATCGGCCAGGCTGAGCAGCACGGCCGGTTCGCCCAGCCCGCGCACGCCCGCCAGCCCGAGAGACACCGGTTCTTCCGGATTGGCGCGCAGGCGGATCGCCATGTCGCTGGAATTGGCCGGCCCCTGGCCATAGCGGCGCACCGCGTCGGAAAGGGCAGTCTTGTCGTCCTTTACCACCAGGTCCGAAGGATATGGCGGCAAGGGCCGCCCCTCGATCCCCGCAGCGCGCTGAAAAGCAGGATTGGCGAAGAGCAAGTGCCCGTCCCGATCTGTCATGGCGAGGCCCAGCGGCAACTGCTCCAGCAGCGCCTGCAATTGCGGAGTCCCGGCCTGCGAATCGCCGCCCCAGCCGCCGATCCCAACGCCGGCATCCAGCAGCAGCATCAGCGCATTTGCTTCGCCGGGCGGCGTGTCGCCATCGGGCGATTCAAGCGGAATATGCACCAGCGTCTGCGGGCTGCCCTTGCGCCCTTCGCGGGCGAAATAGATGCGGTCGCGCTCATCGCTCACCAGCAGACCGGCAAAGTCCTGCCCTGCCAGCGTCGCGCCGGGATCGCCGCTGGCCCGTTCGGCAAAGCCGCTCCCGGCCGAGAGGATCACGCCGTCCGGCCTCACCAGCGCGGTCTCAATTCCGGCATGGGAGAGAATCCTGCCCGGCAGCCCGGTCATGGCGGAGCCGATATCGTCCAGCGGATCCTTCTCTTCCTGAGGTACGAATCGCCACACGAGATATTCGTCCGCCAGCCCGGCGCGGGTGATCGCAACCGACCATTCCTTACCGCCATGAGCGAGCCGCTCCAGCGCGGCATTGCCGTCGCGCCAGGCGGCGCGCGCGGCGCGGCTCAGCAGGTCCTGCTTGCCGGTGGCGCCCTCTTCAAAGTCCAGGCCCGGCGGCGCATGCGTCACGCCGAAGTCCTGCGCGAAGGCGCTATTGGCGCAGGTCAGGCGATTGGCCCGGTCGGTGATCGCAATGGCTGCACCGGGCTGTTCGATCGCAGCGACCGTCACTGCCCAATCGGGCGCGGAGGCAGTCTGAACAGCCTCTGCCGGCTGACGCCGCGCAAACAGAAACGCCAGGGCGCCGAGCACGGCCAAGGCGCCGCCATAAGATAGCACCAGCAGCGCTTCGCGCGTCACCAGCCAGATCAGCAAGACGCTCAAAGCCAGCGCCGCGGCAACAAGTCCGGTCTCTGCCAGCATTGTGCCGCCGCGCCGCGGCGCAATATCGGCGGCTTCGCTCATTCTGCCGGGGTGTAACTGCTACTGCCGGAAAGGCGCTGACGCCGCTTGCGGGCGACCATATTGCGCCAGATGAAAGAGGTGGCGAGATAGCCCAGAGCCGCCGCCACGACCGAGATCACCGCAAGGCCCAGGACAAGGGCCGGCGCGGCATCGGAAAGCAGCCAGCCCAGCCACTCGCCCACGCCCGCGTGGCTTTCCAGCAGCGCGGAAAATGATGCGACATCGGCATGGAAGCCCAGGCTGGACCCGACATAGAGCGAGGCAGCAATGATGAAGGGCGTCGTCGCCGGATTGGAAAGGAAGGTCGCGCCGGCCGCGATCGGAATATTTCCCCTGCACGGCACGCAAAGCAGCGCAGCACCGATCATCTGGATCCCGGGAATCAGGGCGAAGATGCCCACCAGCAGGCCGATCGCCACGCCGCGCGGAACGGAACGGCGAGTCAGCCGGAACAATTCGGACCGGCGCGCCAGCGGACGGACGTAGCGATTCGCCTCGAGCTGTTCGCGCGTCGGTACCTGGCTGCGAAGCCATCGCGAAACACGTCTCTTGGCGGATTGTCCGTTCATCTTACCTATCAATATGGTGCTGCCGCGCCGCGCGGCAATATGACCTGATAGCCACAGAAACACGAACAGCTGGTGAACGACCTTTCGCTCTCAGCGGAAGCTAGGGCAAGAGGAAATCTTGCGGCCAGTGCCCGCTCCGGAAGAATCCGTGGTCCGTGTCGGAAATCAGCCACGCTCACGCATGATGCGTGCCTTGTCTCTCTTCCAGTCCCGATCTTTGATGGAAGCACGCTTGTCATGCGCCTGCTTGCCCTTGGCCAGCGCCAGCTCAACCTTGGCCCGGCCGCGCGAATTGAAATAGATCGACAGCGGCACCATCGTCATGCCCTGGCGTTCCACCGCTCCGGTCAGCTTGTTGATCTCCCGCTCATGCAGCAGCAGCTTGCGCGGCCGCTTGGGAACGTGGTTGTGGCGGTTGCCATGGCTGAATTCGGGAATGTTGGCGTTGACCAGCCAGGCTTCCCCGCCCCGGATCTCCGCATAGCTTTCGGCAATCGAACCTTCGCCGAAACGCAGGCTCTTCACCTCGGTGCCCGAAAGCGCGATCCCGGCCTCGAAGGTTTCCTCGATATGATAGTCGAACCGCGCGCGGCGGTTCTCCGCGACCGTTTTCACTTTGTCGAAGGATGAAGGTTTGGGACGTGCCATGGCGGGACGCCATGTAGGGAAGCGTTGCCCAAATGCCAACGCTCGCTTGTAGCATTTGCGCCGGGTTCGCATCGCAAGTTCGAAATTTGGGAATTCTGGGGGGACCTTCACATCATGCCGGGGAAATATCTTTGCGCCGCGATTCTGGCGCTGACACTTCTTGCGCCAGCCACATCACAGGCCGCCCCCCCTCCCCCGCTCGAGGCCTATGGCGACCTGCCTGCAGTGGAGGATATGGCGCTTTCCCCGACGGGCGAGAACGTCGCAATTGCGGGCACAATGAACGGAGAGCGCCTGCTCCTCATGCTGGATGATGAGTTGAACGTTCTCAAGAAGGTCACGCTGGGAGACACGAAGCTTAGCAATATTCAGTGGATTGGCGAGCGCGGCGTACTGCTGACAGTCACCGATACCGAGGATCTGGGCAACGGCTTCACGGCCGAGCAATATGAGGCAGTGTACACACACATGCTTTGGCTCGATCCGGAGCGGGAAGACCAAGCCGTCTTCATTCAGAATCGCGATATCGTGGATTCGATCTTCGGCAGCTTCGGCTTGCGCAAACTGGATGGCGTGTGGACCGGTTTTTTCGGCGGCATCGAGCTGGAGTTCGGCACCATCGGCAGATATATTCCAACCACCAAGCCGACACTTTTCTCTGTGGATATGGAGAAGAACTCTCCCCGCAGGATCGAAAGGCCGGCCGCAGACAATACCTGGCGGGATTGGCTGGTGGACGGCGAAGGCCGCGTGGCTGCGACTTTCGATATCGACAGCCGGTCCGGCGTCTGGGCGCTGTTTGGCCCGGATGGCGACGAACTCGCCGTAGGGCAGCAGCGCCAAGGATCGGCAGGCCTCACTTCATTCGGAAAAGACGGAAGCACGGTCCTGTTCTGGCAGCGGGAAGAGAATGAGGATTTCATACGCCGCTTCGAGGCGCCTCTCGACGGCAGCGCACCGGCAAAGGAAGTCTTCGCCGATGCGGATCTGGACCGTCTGTTCATAGACAAGGCCAGTGGGCGTCTGCTCGGCTACCGGGACGACGGGAAGAACACTCGCCGTGTCCTTTTCAACCCGGCCCACCAGGATGCGGTAACCAAACTGGAAAAGACTTTTGCCGGGCTTCGTATAACAATCGTGGACTGGACGCCCGATTTCAACCGCATGGTCGTCCGCACGAACGGCAATGGGGACAGCGGCACCTGGTATCTGATCGATATTGCCGAAGCTTCGGCCAAGGATCTGGGGAAAGAACGGCCAGCCATCCCTGCCGCCAAGGTCGGTTTGATTACTTCGGTTCAATACAAGGCCGCAGACGGGCTCGATCTGGACGGAGTGCTCACCCTTCCCCCCGGGACCAAGATGGACAAGCTCGCCGAGAAACCGTTGCCCATAATTGTCCTGCCCCATGGCGGGCCGAATGCGCGCGATGAACCCAATTTCGATTGGTGGGCACAGGCTTTTGCCTCACGCGGCTATACCGTGTTCCAACCCAATTTCCGCGGTTCCACCGATCGGGGAGCCGCATTCCAGGCAGCCGGTAAGGGGGAATGGGGCGGCAAGATGCTATCGGACATGTCGGATGGCCTCGCCGTGCTTGCCAGTGCAGGCTATGTCGATGCAGACCGGGCCTGCATCATGGGCGGAAGCTATGGCGGATACGCGGCGCTGGCTGGAGTGACCGTGCAGCAAGGGCTCTACAAATGCGCAGTCGCATTCGCGCCGGTAAGCGATCTGGAGCTGATGTATTCCCAGGACATTCGGGAAAGCGGCAGAAGCGCCGTCGTCAGGCGGGCGTTGAAGAACACGCTCGGGCCCGACACAGATCTGGATGCCATTTCTCCCCGCAAGCTGGCAGGACGGGCCGATGCCCCCATCCTGTTGATCCACGGGAAGAACGACACGGTTGTGGACTTCAATCACAGCGAGAAGATGGCCGATGCGCTGGATGATGCGGGCAAGCCCTACGAATTTGTCGTACTTGAAGAAGAAGACCACCATCTCTCGCGCGCCGCAACGCGCAAGCAGATGCTGAGCGCCGCCATGGCCTTCGTCCAGAAATACAATCCGGCCGACTAGATCAGTCCGGCATGCTCCAGCGCCGCGTCGACGGCCACTCGAGAGGCCTCGCTGCAAGGAACGACCGGTAGGCGCACTTCGGGATCGAACCAGTTGTGCACCCGGCTGAGCGCATATTTCACCGGCCCCGGCGAGGTGTCGGTAAACAGCGCCTCATGCAGCGGGTGCAGCCGGTCGTTCAGTTCGCGCGCCTTGGTATAGTTGCCTTCCTGGCAGGCCTTCTGGAAATCGGCACACAGCCCCGGCGCGACATTGGCGCTCACCGATATGCAGCCATGGCCGCCATGGGCGTTATAGGCCAGCGCGCTCTCGTCATTGCCCGATAGCTGGCAGAAATCCGTGCCGATCGTCTGGCGATAGGCAGAAACGCGCGCAATGATCCCGGTCGCATCCTTGACCCCGGCAATGCGGGGCAGCTTTGCGAGACGCGCCATGGTGGCATTGCCTATGTCCACGACCGAGCGGCCGGGAATATTGTAGACCACGATCGGAATGTCGCTCGCTTCGTGGATCGCCTCGAAATGGCGATAGATGCCTTCCTGGCTCGGCTTGTTGTAATAGGGCGTAACCACCAGCACGGCATCGGCGCCGGCATCTTGCGCGTGGCGGGCCAGCATCACCGCTTCCTCGGTGGAGTTGGAGCCCGCACCTGCAATCACCGGCACGCGCCCAGCAGCCACTTTGATGCAGGTTTCGGTCACCTGCATATGTTCGGCGTGGCTCAAAGTGGGAGATTCGCCGGTGGTGCCGCAGGGAACCAGGCCCGAAGTCCCGTTCGTGATCTGGTGTTCGACCAGACGGCAAAACGATTCCTCGTCAAACGCTCCACCGCGAAAAGGAGTCACTAGGGCCGGAATTGAGCCGGAAAACATGGATTTCGCCTCTCATCTTGCCCAATCCTCGCAATCCGGTAATTTCCGTTTGCGATGCAAGGGGATTCATGTTCAGCGCCTGATAAGGATGCAGTAGCTAGAATGTCCAGCATGCTTCGTATTACCCTTGCAGTATTGGCCGCCAGCACCGCGTTTAGCGCGTCCGCTCCACTCGTCGCCGAAAATGCCATGTCCGATGCCCGGGCGTGGGATCAGGCGCGTGCCGAACTGGTCGCTTCGCAGCCAGGCGCCATGGCCGGCGCGATCGCAAGGTGGGAGCGGCTGAGCGCGTCCCAGAATTACAATTTCAACGATTATTCCAGCTTCATCCTCTCCTATCCCGGCTTCCCGCAGGAAGAGAGACTGCGCCGCTATGCCGAAAGCCGTTTGCAGGAGGACTACATCGAATCGGAAAGGCTGATCGCCTTTTTTGACCGGCATCCTCCGCTGACGAATCCGGCCCGCGCGCAATACGCCATCGCGCTCGCCACGCAGCGGAGGCCCGAAGCGGCAGGCGTCGCGCGCGCAGCATGGCGCGGCGGCACGATGAGCCCGACGGCAGAGGCCACGCTGCTTACGCTCTTCGGCAACCAGTTCACGCAAGACGATCACGACGCGCGGATGGATGCGCTGCTGTGGGACCGCGACACGGACGAAGCGGCACGGCAGATCAATGCGGCATCGATGACGAAGCGGTCCGTATTCATGGCCCGGCTGGCCGCTGCGCAAGGCGAACGGCCCGAAGCACTGGGCCTGCCCGTTCCCGTTCGCAACGCGGTGAAAGATCCGGGCTATCTCTACAATATCGTGCGCGAAATGCGCAAAGGCGGCAGGGCCGGCCAGGCAGTGGATCTGCTGGCCAATCGCCCGAAGCTGGAGAGCCTGCCGCACGATCCGGCCGCTTGGGTCGAAGAATTGCTGACGGTCGCCAGGCTGGGCAACGCCCGGCAGGCACAGCGGATTGCCGCTTCCATCGACGATGCGTTCGTGCCTGGCGCCGATGTCAGCCGCATGGGCTATTCCCTTCGCGACGATTACACGTCCTTGATGTGGCTGGGCGGCACCAGCTCGCTGTGGGACCTGCGCGATGCGCAAAGTGCCGCACCGCTGTTCTATCGCTATGGCGCCGCCGCCCGCACGCCGCAGACTCGCTCAAAGGGGTTCTACTGGGCCGGGCTGGCTTCCGCGCAGGCCGGAGATAGCGCCAGTGCCAACCGCTATTTCGAAATGGCGGCGGAATATCCCAGCCGCTTTTACGGCATGCTGGCACTGGAGCGGCTCGGCCGGCCCATTCCTGCCTTTGCCGGTGCACCAAGCGCGCAGCCCGATCCCGCGCAGCGCGCGGAATTCAATGCCCAGCCACTGACCAAGGCGGTGCGCGAAGTGGCGCGCGATGCCCCCTGGAGCACTGGCGTGCGCTTCTACCGCGCAATCGCCGAACAGGCCGAAACGGAAGCGGAAATGGTCCTGGTGGCCGAACTGGCCCGCGATATCGGGCGGCGCGATCTGGCCGTGATTCTGGGCGAGGAAGCGGCGGAAAAAGGCTTTGACGGCTTCACCGCGATTTCCTTCCCCACCGTGCCCACACCGCCTGCGACGAACTGGGCGATGGTCCACGCAATTTCGCGGCAGGAAAGCCAGTTCGCCCAGAATGCGATCAGTCATGCCGGTGCACGCGGATTGATGCAGCTGATGCCGGGCACCGCGCGCGAGCAGGCCGGCAAGTCCGGCTTGACCTATCTCAGCGCCTCGCTGATCGACGATGCGCAGTACAATATGCGCCTGGGCGACGGCTATTTCGCGCGCATGATGTCTTACTATGGCGGATCCTATCCCCTGGCCGTGGCCGCCTATAATGGCGGGCCGGGTAATGTGAACAAATGGATCCGCGCCAATGGCGATCCACGCACCGGATCGATGAGCTGGGTCCAATGGATCGAACGGATACCGTTCTACGAAACCAAGAACTACGTTCAGCGCGTCCTGGAAAATGCTGCGGTGTATGAGGCGATGCATCCCGAAAAGGCGGAATATGGCCGCCCAAAAACGATCAGCCGCCTGCTGGGCAAGTCTACACCCGGCTGAGCCGGGCCCAAGCGCGTCATGGAAGGCAACCCTATCACACCTGCCGGGCTGGCAGCGCTCAAGCAGCGCTATGACCATTTACTGGGCACCGAGCGTCCCGAAATCGTCGAGATCGTCAGCTGGGCCGCCGGCAATGGGGACCGCAGCGAAAATGGCGACTATCTCTATGGCCGCAAGCGCATGCGCGAGATCGACCGAGAACTCGTCCATCTTGCCCGGCGCATGAAGAAAGCGCGGGTGATCGATCCCGCGCAGCAGCCGGACAAGAACCGCGCCTGGTTTGGCGCCACGGTGACGATCGCGGATGAGGACGACAATGAGCGCACGCTGACCCTGGTTGGCGATGACGAACAGGATGCCAGCAGCGGAAAAATCGGCTGGAGCGCACCGATCGCGCGGGCATTGCGCGGCGCCGGCGTGGGCGATCTGCGCAAGGTGCGCCTCCCGGGCGGCGAGAAGGAATGGGAAGTCGTCACGATCGACTATCCCGTGAGTGCCTAGCTGGCCAACGGTAAAGGCGCCCGCTCGGATTCGGCGAAAACACTCGGCTTGAGCCATCGGCCGATGTCGCGCAGCAAGGCCGGTTCGCCCTCGACCGTTAAATCGCCTTGCTTGATCGCTTCGCGGTAGGTCCGGTCCCCCATCCACACATCGTGCATGGTTCTCACGCTGCAGAAGAAATACACGTCCACATCGGTGCCCGGATCGGTGATGCACAAATCGACCTTTTGGTCCTGCACCAGCAACCACCAGTTCTGCTGCTTCACAAGATCGTGGAACTTGAACTGGATTACGCTCTTGCTCCCGACCAGCTCGGTCGGATCGATGCTCCGTTCGAGATAGAGCATCAGCAATTCCACATCGAGATCGGCATCGACGACATTATGGCGGGCATAGACCAGGCCCCAATTGCCCAGAGCCACTAGAACCGGTGTGAGTTCCATGCAGGCCTTCGTCGGATAATACTCGTAGCCGCGCTGTCCCGGAATTCGCCGCCGGATTGCCATCCCTTGCTCCTCGAGCGATTTCAGCCGCGCCGTCAGCAAGGCAGGGGAGATATCTCCCAGCCCGCGTTGCAACTCGTTGAAGCGCCGCCCGCCCATGATCAATTCGCGGACAATCAGGATACTCCAACGCTCACCCAGGATCTCGCTTGCCTTGGCGATCGGACAAAATTGACCATAGTTCATCGATTCGTTCCCCAACCTCCGGGCAGAGTGCATCCAAATCTGTAGTGCGTCACTTCACAATCTGTAGTGGTCTGCTTCAATCCGTGAACTAACCTTTTGGGCCGCGTTCGGTCAGAAGTCTCCTCACCGCCGGATGGTCCGGCCAACACGTTGAGGAGAATGGAAATGCCGCTCGTAACTATCGACATCATCAAGGACGTTTTCGACGAAGCGCAGAAGCAGGAAATCATCAGCCGAGTCACCGAAGCGATGGTTTCGATCGAAGGCGAAGCGATGCGCCCGGTCACTTGGGTGCGCATCATGGAAGTGGAACAGGGCGACTGGGGCATTGGCGGAAAGATGCTCACGGCCGCAGACGTCCACGCGATGGCGCAGCAGCCTGTTGCGGCCTGAAACACCATCGCTGGACACAGAGAGAGGGGCCTGCGAGAGCGGGCCCCTCTCTTATTGCAGAAGAAACAGGCACAATGCGCACCACCTTTCAGGAAGCGACCGTACGCCTCTATCATCTCAATGGTGACGTCGAAGGCGGCGCGGCCGAAACGCTGTTCTACGGTCCGCTCGCCGAAGCCATGCGCATCGCGGCGCAGCAGACGGAAGAAGTGCAGGAAGGCCTGTTCATCGCCACCGATAACGACGTGGTGGCGTATCTCGACCTGACTGAAGGCTAAGCGACCCTGGCCCGCTTGCCGTGCACACACGCTCACTGCTTGAGTGCACGGATCGGCCCGCCTAGAGAGTCCCAATCATATAACAATCACGATACGAAAAGAGGATGCCCCCCTTGAGAACTTTCCGTCATCTCGCATTGGCAGCTGCGCTGCTTGTCTCGCCCCCTGCCCTCGCAGAAAACGCGCCCGATGAAGCAGCGCTCACTCCCAATGAAGCCGAGATCACCAAAGTCCTGGAACACCACATGGCGGCATTCGACGCACGCGATGCCGACGAGTTGATGAAGGACTATGCCGACGATGTCGTGCTCGTCTTCTTCGGCCAGATCGTTCAGGGCAAGGAAGCCATGCAGCAGACCTTCCAGTCCTTCTTCGACACCCCGAACGAAAACACGTTCGAGGTCGAGATTTCCACAGTGGAAGGCGATGTCGGCGTGCTCCACTGGGTACAGAATCGGGGCAAGCCGGATGCGATGCAGGGCGATGACGTATTCATCATCCGCGACGGCAAGATCCGCTTTCAAACGACTACCGGCGTCGGGCCCCTGGAAGAAGAGGAATAGGGCTGCATGTGAGGAAATCGGCCATTTAGCGGTCGCTCAAAGGCACGCTAAGCAGGCGCATCTGCGCCGCCGTCATCGAATCGTCACAAAACTAGAGATACTATCGGGCTGCGACCCGATGAGTGGAAGCAAATTGCCTTCCGCTCACAATTAAGGCCCCTGCTTCGGCAGGGGCTTTTTTTGGGCGCTCGATCGTAGGCCGAAACACTCGCCCTATTCGATGTGCCAGCCATGGCTGACGATCAGCGATTGCCCGGTGAGCGCATTGGTTTCGAAGCCGGCGAACATCAGCGCGACTTCGGCCACATCCTCAATCGTGGTGAATTCGCCGTCGACTGTCTGGCCCAGCATGACCTTCTTGATCACGTCCTCTTCGGAGATGCCGAGTTCCCTGGCCTGTTCGGGGATCTGCTTGTCGACCAGCGGCGTGCGCACAAAGCCGGGGCAGATCACATTGGAGCGCACACCATGTGCCGCACCTTCCTTCGCGATCACCCGCGCCAGGCCTAGCAGACCGTGTTTGGCAGTGACGTAAGCGGATTTGAGGGGCGATGCCTCCTTGGAATGGACCGACCCCATCAGGATGACCGCGCCGCCGCCCTGCTTGTACATATGCGGCAGGCAGGCCTTGGAGGTCAGGAACGCACCATCCAGATGAATGGCCAGCATCTTCTTCCAGTCGGAAAAGGCAAAATCCTCCACCGGATTTACGATCTGGACCCCGGCATTGGAGACGAGCACATCCACCCTGCCCCAAGCGTCGATCACCTGCTCAACACCGCCATTCACGCTGTCTTCTGCAGTAACATCCATCGCCACGGCCATGGCTTCACCCGGCGCGCCGGCCGAAATCTCCTCCGCCGCCAACCGCGCCTTTTCCGCCGCGAGATCGGCGATCGCCACTTTGGCGCCTTCGGCCACGAAACGCTCGGCAATGCCGCGGCCGATACCGCTTGCCCCGCCCGTGACGATGCACACCTTGTCCTTGAGTTTCACGAGAGTTCTTCTCCCTGCATGCAGCTTTGATGACGGTACTCTGAAACGAATGATGTTGCATTGCAACAAGCGGGAAACGCTTCAGCCTGTTCCAACCAGCGGCGGACAAAAGGTGCCGGCACTTCAAAACAGGCGCGAGCTTTGCCAAGAAGCGTCAATGCGATCCGCATCCGCCAAAACTTCTGCCAGAAAAGGCCCTGCCCGATGGGCCGCCGCCCTGACGGCAGCCGCGTGCCTGCTTGCCGCACCGGTGGCGGCGAAAGAGAGCCTGGGCATCTATTCGACCTGGGGAGCGTTCCGCGATGCCGAAGTTCCGCGCTGCTATGCGATTGCCATGGCCGAACCGAACGAGCGCAGACGTGACTATCAACCCTTCGCCAGTATCGGCACCTGGCCCAAGCGCGAGCTGAGGGGGCAACTCCATATCCGCCTGTCGCGCAAGCTTTCGCCTTCGGCGCGCGTTACGCTGCGCATTCGGGGCGGCGCTCTGTTCGTGCTGACCGGAGGCGGCGGCGATGCCTGGGCGCAAGACAAGCGCATGGATGCCGCAATCGTCGCCGCCATGCGTTCGGCCAGCGAAATGTACATAACCGCCCGCGACAGCGCCGGTCGGCGCTTCGTCGACTCCTACAACCTGGACGGGGCGGCAACCGCGATGGATGCGGCCACTCTGGGCTGCGCGCGGCTGGATTAGAGGCATACAAAACGGGCCGGAAATCGCTTCCCGGCCCGCCCTGTATCAAATTTGCCTTTGCGGCTTAGAAACGCAGACCAACGCCCGCGACAACCTGGTGACGGTCAACGTCGAGGTCGAAGCGATCGCTTTCCAGTCCGCTGGGCGCTTCGATTTCGCCCTCGCCATAATTGGAATAGCGATATTCGGCCTTCACGAACATGTTGTCCGACACGGCATATTCCGCGCCAGCGCCGAGGCGCCAGCCATCCAGATTAACATCGGTGTCCGTGTCGGTGACATTGTCGGTCGCCAGCACGTTCATCTTGGCATTGGCATAGCCGCCCTTGGCATAGACCAGAGCTCGTTCGCCAAGCGGAGCGCCCACGCGGATGCCCGCGTACAGGTCACGCCCGGCTTCGACATTGGCGACGCCGAAATTGGGGAAGCCCGTCGTATCGTATTCGGTCTTGGCTTCGGACTCCATCCACTCGCCTTCTACGCCGAGCACGAGGCCGCCCATATTCATGTCGTAACCGACGCCCACACCATAGGCGATATCGTCGATCGACTGGTCGATTTCATCGGCATTGTCGATGTCCTCGTCACTACCCGGGCGAGTGCTATCATACCCAACAAGTCCTTCGATCCGGAAACCCGTGAACGCATCGGCATCCTGGGCCATGGCAGGGGCCGCAATGGCCATCATGGAACCTGCGGTAACGATGGAAACAAGCTTCTTCATTTTCTACTCCAGTTCTAATTTGCTGCGGCAACCTCGCCGCATGCGAAGAGTGGAAATCATGGAACTGAAGGAAGTTTCCTGAACCTCACACAACCAATTTTCTGTTGTATTTCAGCAACATATATGCACGACGAAATGCGCCGCATCTGCGCCGAACAGTTGGAACAGCTACGGAAAGAACGCGTTCCCGCCCCTTTGCGAACGACGAAGCAGCGCCTATATGCGCCGCATTGTGACAGCTACTCCGCTTATCCCGCTCCCCGGGCAGATCGACCCGGTTCCCGTCGCGCGCGACATTACGCCGCGCGAAGACGGCCGCGTCGACCTGATCGGATTGCCCAAAAAGAGAATTGCCGCCTTGTTCGAAGAGGCCGGGCTGGATGCGAAGCAGGCGAAGCTGCGTTCGCGCCAGGTGTTCCACTGGCTCTATCATCGCGGCGTCTCCGATTTCGAGGCGATGACCGATATCGGCAAGGCGATGCGCCCCTGGCTGGCGGAGCGCTTCGTGATCGGCCGGCCGGAAGTGGTGGAAGCGCAGCATTCCTCTGACGGCACGCGCAAATGGCTGCTGCGCACCGCGGATGGCCACGATTTCGAGATGGTCTTCATTCCGGATGCCGATCGCGGAACGCTGTGCGTTTCTTCGCAGGTCGGCTGCACGCTCAATTGCACCTTCTGCCACACCGGCACGATGCGGCTGGTGCGCAATCTCACCCCCGGCGAAATCGTAGGCCAGGTCATGCTGGCGCGCGATGCGCTGGGCGAATGGCCCAAGGGCAGGATGGACATTCCCGAAGAGGAAACCGCCAGCGAATATCGCGCCGACGGGCGGCTGCTCACCAATATCGTGATGATGGGCATGGGCGAGCCGTTATATAATTACGACAACGTCCATGATGCGCTGAAGCTGGTGATGGATGCGGAAGGGTTGGCCCTCTCGCGCCGCCGGATCACGCTGTCCACCAGCGGCGTGGTGCCGATGATGGAACGCTGCGGTCAGGAGATTAACGTCAATCTCGCCGTGAGCCTGCATGCGGTGCGCAAGGAAGTGCGCGACGAGATCGTGCCGCTCAACCGGAAATACGGCATCGAGGAACTGCTGGAGGCCTGCGCGGCCTATCCCGGTGCCTCCAACGCCAGGCGCATCACATTCGAATATGTGATGCTCAAGGACAAGAATGACAGCGACGAGGATGCACATGAACTCGTCCGGCTGATCAAGCATTACAATCTGCCCGCCAAGGTCAATCTGATCCCCTTCAACCCCTGGCCGGGCGCACACTATGAATGTTCCGATCCCGATCGCATTCGCCGTTTTTCGGAGATTATCTTCGAAGCGGGCATCAGCGGGCCGGTGCGCACACCCCGCGGGCGCGATATCGATGCCGCCTGCGGCCAGCTGAGAACGGCCGCCGAAAAGAAGAGCCGCGCAGAGCGGGACCGGGAGGCTGCGGCTGCGCGCTGATTGCCGGAGCAGCGTCGGCAAGGGAAATCGCGCGCAATTCCTTGCAATAGAACAGCCTTTGGGCCCCAGGCTGAAGAATACGGACCGGTAGAGAGGGCCAATTGTGTCCAACGGTCAAAACTGTGCCGCAAGTCGGGCGAATAGACCGCACATCCCTGTAAGAATCGCAAGCTAGCCGACAGCCTTCCGAATGCAGAAGGCGGGGTTTTGTGCGATGACTGATCATACTGGATTGCTTGGTTATTCCGACGGCGAAGTCGATACGAACGATAGCGGTAACCGCACGCTCGAATCGATTGTGGGCGAACGTTTCTCACGCAGGCAGACGATTTTCGGCGGCTTGCGCGCCAGCGCTTTCGCACTGGTAGGCACTGGCCTGCTTGCAGCCTGCGACGACGATATTCTCGGCGGCGGCGCAGGCCCGGTCGTAAACGCCGGCGGCGATGCTTCGACCACAGCCGGCAGACTGGTCACTCTGCAAGGAACCGCCGACTCCGACGCCGTCAGCACACGCTGGTCGCAGGATGGCGGGCCCGACGTGGAACTCATGGGAGATGGCACCACAGTGAGCTTCTTCGCGCCGGGCGTTGCCGAAACGACTGAGCTTTCCTTCGCGTTTCAAGGCACCAATGCGGACAACGTGTCTTCGACTGCAACCACGAAGGTCACCGTCGATCCTGCCGTCCTGGGGTTCGATGCAGTCGCCAAGAACCTTGAAGATATCGTCACGGTACCTGCGGGCTATTCCGTGACTGTGATGACGCGCCTGGGCGATCCGATTGCAGCGGGCGTATCCACCTATGCCAATGACGGCACCGATACCAATTTCGCCCAACGCGTGGGCGACCATGGTGACGCCCTCGGCTGGTTCGGTCTCTCTACCGACGGCATACGCGATGATAACAGCTCGACCCGCGGGCTGCTGGTGCAGAACCACGAGAACCTTAATGTCCAGTACCTCCACCCTGCAGGCCCGACCGAATCCGGCGGCGCTCGGCCCGAAGCCGAGGCGAGGAAAGAGATCGAGGCGCATGGCGTTTCGGTCATCGAATATGTCGACGGTGGGGATCGCAGCTGGACCTATGTCCAGGACAGCACCTTCAACCGCCGGATCACGCCCATGACGCGGATGGATCTCTACGGACCGGTTCGCGGCTCCAACTTCGTCATGACAACCTATTCCACCGGTGGGACGCAAGGCCGCGGCACTATCAACAATTGTGCGAATGGACGTGCGGCGTGGGGCACGCTCCTGACCTGCGAAGAAAACTGGGCCGGTTACTTCCTGCGTGACGGCGACGACGGAGCGCGGACTCCCAAGGAACTGACGGGGCTCAATCGCTACGGCGTTTCAAGCAGCACCGGCAATTATGGCTGGGCAAGCGTCGCGTCGTCCAATGCGATGTTCCGCAAGTGGGATGCGCGGGCGACTGGGGCCGATGCCATGTCCGACTATCGCAACGAGCCCAACCAGTATGGCTGGGTGGTGGAAATCGATCCGTTCGATCCGGCAAGCACGCCGCGCAAGCGCACCGCCCTTGGCCGTATGGGCCATGAAGGCGCCTGGCTGGGCAAGCTGACCGAGGGACAGAAAGTCGCTGTCTATATGGGTGACGATGCCCGGCGCGAATATCTCTACAAATTCGTGTCCGACGCCGCGTGGGACCCGGCAGATGCCAACGCGGATAACCGCCTTGCCATCGGCGACAAGTATCTCGACGCCGGCACGCTCTATGTTGCGCGCTTCGATGCCGATGGCACGGGCAGCTGGCTGCCTCTGGTGTACGGCGACGTCCCAAATCGCCCGGCGACCGGGAGCGATCCGGAATACGCATTTGCCAACCAGGCCGATATCCTTGTGCATACGCGGCTCGCGGCGGATGCAGTGGGCGCCACCCCGATGGATCGTCCGGAATGGACCGCAGTCAATCCGGAAACCGGCGAAATCTATCTCACGCTGACCAACAACAACGCGTCCAACCGTCCGCTAGACGATACAGACGCGGCCAATCCGCGGCATTACGGCGCGGTCAAAGACGGTTCGACGAGCTATGGCAATGCGAATGGCCATATTATTCGGCTGGCCGAAAGCGGGAATGATCCGGCGGCAACCGGTTTCGAATGGGACATCTACCTGTTCGGCGCGGATTCAGCCGACGCGGACCCCACGAACGTAAATATCTCCTCGCTCGAAGCGGAAAACGACTTTTCCAGCCCGGATGGCTTGTGGTTTTCACGAACCCAAAATCCCGCCGGTCAGGGCCGTCCATTGCTCTGGCTTCAGACGGATGATGGCGCCTTCACCGATCGAACGAACAATCAGATGCTGGCAGCATTGCCGGGTTCGGTTGGCGATGGCGGCGCGGTGACGATCACCAACACCGGAGAGAGCGGCACTGCCACGCAGAGCACGATCGTGGGCACCGCAGCCACGACAGCGAATATTCGGCGCTTCCTGACCGGGCCGCTGGAATGCGAACTGACCGGCGTCGATACGACGCCCGATGGCCGGACGATATTCGTGGGCATCCAGCATCCCGGCGAAAACGGCGATCCTGCAGCGCCAAGCAGCAATTGGCCGCAGAGCCAGAGCGGAACCTTTTCGGGCCGCCCCCGCTCCGCAGTCGTGGCCATCACAAAGGACGATGGGGGCATCATCGGGCTCTAAGCCCAGCTGCGACACGGCCGGAAGCGCAGGGATTGCGCCTCCGGCCGTATCCTGGCGTGGACTGCCCTATTTCCCCTAAGCCTGATCGAATATCGGCAGCGAGGCACCGCTCGCGACCGTAACGGTCCGACCAGCAATCCAGACGCTCCCGTCATCGTCCTGTGAACAATGGATGCGGCCATCGGCGCCGGTCTTGCGACCCTGCGCCGCTACATAGCATCCACTGGCAAGTCCGCTTTCGAACAGATGCATCGCCAGCCCCGCATTGAAACTGCCGGTGACGGGATCTTCGACGACGGCCCCATGCTGGTTGGCAAAAAACGCTCGCAATTCCCAATCTCCGCCGCCAACACCGCTGGATGGCGCGGCCAGCCCAACATCCGTGCCGGTGGAGGCGTGCATTGCAGGTTGGGCGGCCAACACGTCTTCTGCGGTAGCCAGGCGCAGCAGGCGCCATTGCGGGCCGTTGGCGATGTGCACCGCTTCGACGATCGCATCGTCAGCTACGCCGGCGACACGGGCGGCTTCGGCACGTTCTTCGGCGTTCAATGGTCCGGTGCGGGTTAGCGGAGACGCTTGGAAGGCCAGCATCCCATCATTCTGACGCAGTTCGATCAGGCCGAGCCCGCATTCCTGCACGATCCGCCCTTCCTTGCGCGGCTCCCCGCCGGCTTCCAACCAGGCATGGCAGGTCCCAAGCGTGGGATGGCCCGCGAAGGGCAGTTCGCCGCCCGGGTAGAAGATCCGGACGCGGTAATCCGCCCCGTCATCTTCCGGCGGAAGCAGGAAGGTCGTCTCCGAAAAACCCAGCCACTGCGTGAGCGCCAGCATTTGCGCGCTGCTCAAATGCCCTGCCCCGCTGACCACGGCCAGCGGATTGCCGCGCAATCCGGCGGCGCCGAATACATCGACGAGATCGAGCTTCATCCTGGGCACTGCAAAAGTCCTGTCCTATTCGCCGGGCCTCGACTTTATTCCTTACCCTCGCGCAGGCGGAGCTGCAGGCGCTCCATCAGCTCGACCAGAGTGAAGAGTTCGTCATCGGTAAGCAGCGAGAGCAATTGCGTGCGCGCGGGATCCACCGTTGCGCGGACCGCCTCGATCGTTTCCTGCCCCTTGTCGGTCAGTTCGATCAGGCGGGAGCGGCCATCGTCCGGATTGCCGCGTCGCTGGACCAGGCCATCTTCCTCCAGCGCGTCCAGAATCCGCACCAGCGCGGGCCATTGAATGCCCAGCATTTTCGCAATTGCGGATGCTGTGGTCGGGCCTTCCGAAAAGGCCACGGCAAACAGCATTTCCCAACGCACGCGCGTTTGCCCGGTGCGGCTGCTGATCACCTTTTCGAGTGAGCGTGCGTAAAGGCGCGACGTGCCCATGATCGCCAGCATCGCGCGGAACTCCTGCTCCAGCCGCGATCCCGGCTTGTAATATTCGACGTAGCGCGGCGAATTGCGCAGCAAGCGCCTGGAAGCCGCCGGCAAAGTCATCGCTACCTTCTCCTTAATTGTGATCGACCCGGCCATCCGTTGCATCGATCTATGTAACATTGTAGGTATTCATGCAAGCGAGCCGGGTTTAGCGATTCCCGGTCCAACGGGAGATACTCAATGATCGAGACGCCGCTTGTTTCCGGTGACGACCACCTCGACCTCAATATGCTGCCAGAAAACGTCTGGACAGACCGCATGGCGTCCAAATGGGGCGACCGCGCTCCGCATATTGAAGTCAACGACCAGGGCGGAGCCGAATGGGTCTCGGACGGGCAAAGCTGGGGCCGTTGGTCCGGCAGGGCCTCCAAATTCAGCGGTCCCAAGCCGCTGCTGACAGCCTATGACCGCGGCGGCGTGGAAGACCTGACAGAGCTGCGCGCGGGCAATCCCGAACTGCGCCTGCAAGACATGGACCGTGACGGCGTATGGGGCCACATCATCTTCGGCCCGGTGACCTCCATTCCCTCGGGCGACGATGCGCTGATGCGCGCATGCTATTCGGCCTATAATGACTGGCTGCACGATGAATTCTGCATCGCGGCACCCGAACGGCTGGTCGGCGTGGCGATGCTGCCGCCCCGCCCCGAGGCCGCGATCGACGAATTAAAGCGTCTGGCCGCGCGCGGCGGCGTGCGCCAGGCCAATTTGCAGATCGCGGTTTGCGAACCGCGGCTGGAAGACAAGGCATGGGAGCCGCTCTTCAAGCTGCTTGAGGAATCGGGGATCGTGCTGAGTTTCCACGTCACCGTTTTCCCCAAGGCGGGCGACGCGTTCGACAAGTATAAGGGTTCGCCCGGCGCGACATTCCTGCACGCCAAGATGTTCATCGAACAGTTCCTTGATCCCTTCGTGGACCTGTTTGCCTGGGGGATCCTGGAGCGGCATCCCAAGCTGAAGATTGTGATTGCGGAATGCGGCGCTGGCTGGGTTCCCTGGGTGGTCGAAGAGCTCGACTATCGCCATTACCGGCTTTGGGAATGCGCCGATTACTGGGACGACAAGGGCGGCATTCCGCACAAGATGAAGCCTAGCGAAATCTTCAAGCGGCAAGTCTACGGCACATTCCAGCAGAGCCCCAGCACCATGGCGCTGATCGACTTCTGGGGGCCCGACAACCTGCTATGGGCCAGCGACTATCCGCATCCCGACAGCATCTGGCCGAACAGCCAGGCCACCATCAACCGCACGATGGGCAATATGAACCCGGACG
>JAUIFP010000120.1 GCA_030430365.1 Alphaproteobacteria bacterium
TTTGGGTGATTTGTGAAGCTCAGGGCTTACGTGCGATCACGTAGCTCTCGTCATTGAACCACAGCTCGCCATTCTTGCGGAGCACTTCGCGGGTAATCTCGAGATAGTCCGCAGAGCCCATGGCATCGGCGAGCCGCTCGTCCTCGATCTGCGCCACATAAGTGGCCGCATTCCAGGCGGCGAGCAGGGTCGACGTCCCGATCGAGGCCGACTCGTTGTCGATCTCGTCAGGCATGGTGTGCATTTCGTACCGGAACACCGCCTCGCGGTTGGGCAGCGGGTCGAAATGATATTTCTTCGCCTCGGCGCCCAGCGCATCGCGGGTCGCCTCCAGCAATTCGCGGCGCGAAACGTTGAACGGGTCTTCACCCGGCCAGACCTTCTGCACGATCTCGATGCCCGGATCGTTGCCGGCCGAATGGATGCCCAACAGGCGGCCGCCCGGGCCGAGCGCCTTGGCCATCGGCGCGAGGACGCGCTGGGCTTTGAACTCGGTCTTGGCGCGCAGGCGGAAGGGCTGGCTGGCCAGGATCAGGTCGAAATCGGCGCGCGGTTCGTTGCGGCGCGGGATCACGTTGTCGAGCAGGAACTTGCAGTCCTTGCGGTAGAGGATCAGCGCGATCGGCGTTTCGGGCAGCATGCTGCCGGTCTTACCGGTCTTGGTGCGCCACGTCTCCGCCAGGAAGGGCTGCAGTTCGAGGATCTGGCGTTCGAAATCCGCGGTCGTCGTCCCTTCGAGTTCGACTTCCTTCCAGATCATCTTCTTGGCGGCTTCGGGATTGGACGGCGTGAGCCACGGCGCGTCCTTGTAGGAGATATTGGTGATCGCCAGGACCGTTTCGGGATGCTCAAAGAAGCGGTCCGGCATCTTGTCGAGACACAGGCGCACGTCTTCGAGACTGATTTCCTTGCCGGCGACATAGAAGGGGGAGCGTTCGTAGCGGCGATGCATGCTGCGCAGCACACGGGCGAGGACGGTACCGTCACCGATGCCCGCATCGAAGAAGCGCACTGCCGGCGGCTTGGGATCCAGCCGGTCGAGCTCCTGCGCGACTCTTTCGGACACCACCCACTTTTCCGAGCAGGTGTTCACGAACATCAGATATTTTTGACGGTTGTCGTAGAAGCGGAAATTGGTACCCGAATCCTCGTCGCCAGCGGCGGCGGGTTTGGCGTCCTTGATCGCTTCAGCCTGTGCCTGATCAGCCATACACACCTCTCAATAAACGAAAGCTACGCGGCAACGGGCCACGCGCCTTACCTCACTGTTGGCGCATCAGAGCCGAGCGACTCGGTCAGCGTAAACCACAATCGGTCCCACGCATGGGAGTGGGCATTTGCCCACTTTTCCACGGCGAGGCGTGGTATGCCCATGCCGGAAGCTGCCCACAAAGGCAAGAATCGATCTTATTCCAGTGGGACGACCTATTTCTGCCCACCATTTCTGCCGTCCTTGCCCCACGCAGATTCTATTCGCTTGTCTTGTTCGTTCGAACGAACTAAAGCCGCGGCATGATGCAGAACCGCCTCATAGAGACTGCCATCGACCAATTCGGCCGGTTCGGTTTCGACGGCGCAAGCACGCGCGACATCGCCCGCGCCAGCGATACGGCGATGTCTTCCATCACCTATCATTTCGGCGGCAAGCAGGGCCTCTATCTGGCCTGCGCCGATCATATCGCGGCCAAGCTGCGTGAACGGCACGCGCCCAGCATGGAATTGACGAAGGACGCGCAGGATCTGGACCGGGAAAGCGCGATCGAGCGCCTGCTGGCGATCGTGGACATGTATGCGCAAACCATGCTGCATCAGGATTCCAAGCACTGGGCGCGCTTCATCGTGCGCGAACAGCAAGCGCCCACCGAAGCCTTCGAACGGCTTTACGAAGGCGCGATGAAATACATGCTGACCGGCGTGGGCAGCCTGCTGGAACGGGCGAGGCCGGATATTCCCCGCGACGAACTGGGCGCCATGGCCATGCTGCTGTTCGGCCAGACGCTGGTGCTGCGCGCGGCGCGCGCCACCGTGTGCAAGGCGCTGGGCACCACTCAACTCGACGAAGCGGAAGGCGCCATGCTGCGCCGGCATCTCCGCAGCAACACACTCGCCATCCTGAGCGGAGGGACTCAATGAACAAGAAGCGCATCATTGTGATCGCGGCAGTCGCGGTGCTGCTGGCCGCCGCGATATTCACGAAAGGCTTCGGCCTGTTCGGCAATGGCGATGGAGAGCGGCTGACGCTGTATGGCAATGTCGATGTCCGCGAAGTGGACATGGCCTTCCGCGTCGGCGGCCGGATCGACGGCATCAGTGTGGAAGAAGGGGACAAGGTCGAGCGGGGGCAGAAGCTGGCCACCATCGACCCGGCCCCGGTCAATACGCGGATCGCCCAGGCCGACGCCTCGATCGCCCAGGCGCGCGCGCAATTGAGCGAGCTGCGCAATGGCAGCCGCAGCGAAGATGTCGCCCAGGCGCAGGCCCAGCTCGATGCGGCGAAGGCCGCGCTGCAAAAGGCCGAGCAGGATGTCGAACGGCGCAGGCCGCTGGTCGAGCCGGGCGCGATCAGCCGCGACGTGTGGCAAGCCACGCTGACCCAGCGCGATCAGGCGCAGGCGCAGGCGGATGCCGCGCAGGAAGCCCTGGCCAAGCTGCAGACCGGCGCCCGTCCCGAACAGATCGCCGCCGCCGATGCGCAGCTGCGCGCCGCGATGGCTTCGCGCGGGAGCCTGGCGCTGGACAGGCAGGACACTTCGCTAACGGCCGCGGTCGAAGGAACCGTGGTGACGCGGGCGCAGGAACCGGGCGCGATCGTCCAGCCGGGCCAGACCGTGCTGACGCTTTCGATCGACCGCCCGCTGCGCGTGCGCGCCTATGTCGGCGAGACGGATCTTTCGCGCGTGGCCCCGGGCATGGACGTGGAAGTGACGGCCGACGGCAACGACAAGACCTATCACGGCACGATCGGCTTCATCTCTCCGCGCGCCGAATTCACGCCCAAGACGGTACAGACCTCCGATCTCAGGACCGATCTGGTCTACCGCATCAGGATCACCGTGACCGATGCCGACGACGGATTGCGCCAGGGCCAGCCGGTAACGGTGAGCGTCGTGCCCAGGACCGCCGAGGAGAGCCGCTGAGGCGCGAGGCATGAGCGACGCGGCCGCCAGTGGGACGAACATCGTCAAGCGCTTCCCGGGGGCCCCTGCGCCCGCGCTGGACGGCGTTTCGATCACGGTCCCGCCCGGCGCGATCACCGGGCTGGTGGGCCCGGACGGGGCAGGCAAGACCACGCTGATCCGCCTGCTGGCCGGATTGCTGGCGCCCGATGAAGGCGAAGTCGCGATCCTGGGCCAGCCGCCGGCGCAAATGCTGGAGCATCTGGGCTACATGCCCCAGCGCTTCGGCCTGTATGAAGATCTGACGGTACGCGAGAATCTGGAGCTCTATGCGGAGCTGCGCGCCCTGCCCGCCGAGGAGCGCGAAGAGACTTTCGAGCGTTTGCTGCGCTTCACCGATCTCGCCCGCTTCCAGGGCCGCGAGGCCGGCAATCTATCGGGCGGGATGAAGCAGAAGCTGGGCCTGGCCTGCACGCTGGTGCGCACGCCCAAGCTGATGCTGCTGGACGAGCCGGGCGTGGGCGTGGATCCGATTTCCCGCCGCGAGCTGTGGGCGATGGTGGAGGAACTGACCGATCAGGGCATCGGCATATTGTGGTCCACCGCCTATCTCGACGAGGCGGAGAATTGCAGCCGAGTCTATCTGCTGAATGAAGGCAAGCTGCTGTTCGAAGGGGATCCCGAGGAGCTGACCGGCCGGGTGGCGGACCGGGTAATCAGGGTCAGCGGCTTTGCCCCGCGCAGGCGCGAGTTCCTGACGCGAATGCTGGACCGCGAGGATATTATCGACGGGACGATCCAGGGCCGCGCCGTGCGCCTGCTGGTCGGATCGGACGCCCCGGTGCCTTCCGCCGGTGATCTGGATGGCGGGCCGGATACCGTCAGCGCTCCGGCAACGCCGCGTTTCGAAGACGGCTTTATCGAGATTCTGGGCGGCGGGCCCAAGGGCACCAGCGAGCTGGCCGCCAATTACCGCACGATCCCGCATACCGACCAGCCGGCGATCGAGGCACGCGGGCTGACCAAGCGTTTCGGCGATTTCACTGCCGCGCGCGACATGGAATTCTCGATTCCCCAAGGGCACATCTATGGGCTTCTCGGCCCCAATGGCGCGGGCAAGTCCACCACCTTCAAGATGCTGTGCGGCCTGCTTTCGCCGAGCGACGGGCACGGGGCAGTGGCCGGAAACGATTTGCGCCATTCGGCCGCCGAGGCGCGCGCATCGCTGGGCTATATGGCCCAGAAATTCTCGCTCTACGGTGATCTCAGCGTGGCGCAGAATCTCGACTTCTTTGCCGGGGCCTACAATCTGCGCCGCGCAGAGGCCAACCGCGCCAAGCAGGAGATGATCGAGATCTTCGATTTCGGCGACATGCTCTCGCAGAATGCCGGCGCGTTGCCGCTGGGCTTCAAGCAGCGCCTCGCGCTTGCCTGCGCGGTGATGCACGAGCCGCCCGTGCTGTTCCTGGACGAGCCGACATCGGGAGTGGATCCGGTAACCCGGCGCGAGTTCTGGACCCATATTAACGGGCTGGTCGAAAAGGGCGTGACCGTGCTCGTCACCACGCACTTCATGGACGAGGCGGAATATTGCGATGACGTCTCGCTGATCTATCGCGGCGAGCAGATCGCCAAGGGCACGCCCGATGCGCTGAAGAAAGAGGTCGCCGATCTGAATGGCGGCGGCGACCCGACCATGGAAGACGCCTTTATCGCGCTGATCGAGGAAAGCGACCGGCGGCGCGATGAAGAGGAAAGGGACGCGGCATGAGCGCGCCGCCCATCCGCTTCGACCTGCGCCGGCTGCGCGCGATGATGCGCAAGGAATTCGCGCAGATCAGCCGCGACCCCTCCACATTCCTGATCGCCCTGTTCATGCCGCTGCTGCTGCTGTTCATGTTCGGCTACGGCGTGTCGCTGGATACGTCGGGGACCACGGTGGCGCTGGTGGTGGAAGACGATTCTTCCCAGGCGGTGGAACTCACCCAGGCTTACCGCGCATCGCCCTATTTCAGCCCCGAAGTGGTGAAGGACCGGCAGACCGCGCGCGACCAGATGATCAGCAGCGAAATCCGCGGCATGATCGTGATCCCGCAGGATTTCGGCCGCACGGTGCTGGCTGGCCAGGTGCCGGACATCCAGATCGTGACCGACGGATCGCAGCCCAATATGGCGCAGTTCGTTTCCGCCCATGCCCAGGGCGTGTTCCAGACCTGGCTGACGGACGAAGGGCTGGCGGAAAGGCCCGCCGCGCCGCAAGTGGAAGTCAGTTCGCGCTACTGGTTCAATCCCGGGCTCAAAAGCCGGTACTTCCTGGTCCCGGGATCGATCGCCATCGTCATGACCATGATCGGCACGCTGCTGACCGCGCTGGTGGTGGCGCGCGAATGGGAACGCGGCACGATGGAGGCGATCATGGCCACGCCCGTTTCCATGACCGAATTCATCG
>JAUIFP010000121.1 GCA_030430365.1 Alphaproteobacteria bacterium
GACTTTTCCCCGGTAGCCTGTGGAAAGGGGCGAGCGGGGGTGGCGACTCCTCCGGCCTTCCGATAAGTCTTGCCCACACTTCAAGATAGGAAAGCGATTCCATGGCAGGCAGCGTCAACAAGGTCATACTGGTCGGAAATCTCGGGGCGGACCCGGAAGTCCGGTCCTTCCAGAATGGCGGGCGCGTCTGCAATCTGCGCGTGGCGACTTCCGAAAGCTGGAAGGACCGCAACACCGGCCAGCGGCAGGAACGCACCGAATGGCACAGCGTCGCGATCTTTTCGGACGGGCTCGTCGGCGTGGCGGAACGCTATCTGCGCAAGGGATCGAAGGTCTATCTCGAAGGCCAGCTCAGAACCCGCAAATGGCAGGACCAGTCCGGCAATGACCGCTATTCGACCGAGGTCGTGCTGCAGGGCCCGGGCGCGGTTATGACCATGCTCGACGGTGCCAGCGGCGGCGGTGGTGGCGGCGGAGGCGGCCAGCGCGACAATTGGGGTTCCGGCGGCGGCGGTGGCGGTTCGTCCTCCGGCGGCTGGGGCCAGGGCGGCGGCGCCGCGGCGGGCGCAGGCGCGGCTGGCGGCATGGCTGACGATCTGGACGACGATATCCCGTTCTGATCGGCCTTTTGCCGGCCGCGCTCAGGCGGCGGCGCGCACGATTGGCTGCTAACAATCCATACCGGTCTTCGGGCCGAAGCAGGCTGTCAGGATTACCTCGCCGGGGAGCGGCCGGGCGTCGTTGGCGTGCGGACCATCCTTGCTTCGATGGCAGCTTTCAGTTCGCGCCTGCAATATAGAACAAGTCAAAGCGCGAATTTGCCGCTAGAGGGCTTGCGCGGACAGCTTCGGTGCTGTCCGCAGACCGCATGAATTTAGCGCAACCGACGCGCCATTCTCATTCCCCTGTTCCCCCGCGCGATCCGTTGTGCAGTTACCCAAGCGAACTTAAATGTCCTTTGAAAGCCTTCCCCAATTACTCGTCCAAGCTCTGGCCGAGCGCGACTATGCCGAACCCACACCCGTCCAGGCCGCTGTCATCGATCCCGATTCCGCGGGGCGGGATCTGATCGTTTCCGCCCAGACCGGGTCGGGAAAGACCGTAGCCTTCGGTATCGCCCTGGCGGAGGAACTGCTGGGCGAAACGCGCGGCATGCCGCTGAGCGAAAAGCCGCTTGCGCTCGTCATCGCGCCCACCCGCGAACTTGCCTTGCAGGTCAGCCGAGAGCTCGGATGGCTCTATGGAAAGGCGGGGCTGCGCATCGCAACTTGCGTCGGCGGAATGGATCCCAGCAAGGAACGGCGCTCGCTGCGGTCGGGCCCTGCCATCGTTGTCGGGACTCCGGGCCGCCTGCGCGATCACCTGGAGCGCGGGGCGCTGGACCTGTCCGGGCTTGTCGGCGTGGTCCTCGACGAAGCGGACGAGATGCTCGACATGGGTTTCCGCGAGGATCTCGAGGAAATACTCGATGCGACGCCCGATACGCGGCGCACGCTGTTGTTCTCCGCCACCATGCCCCGCGAAATCGTGCGGCTCGCCGAAAGATACCAGTCGAACGCGCTGCGGCTGCAACTGGCAGGCCAGGATCGGGGCCACGGCGATATCAGCTACCAGGCAATCACAGTCGGTCCGTCGGAAATAGAGAACGCGGTGGTCAATCTGCTTCGTTTTCACGAGGCGGAATCCGCCATCTGTTTCTGCGCCACGCGCGACAGCGTCCGGCGCCTGCATACGACATTGCAGAATCGCGGTTTCGGCGTGGTCGCTCTGTCCGGCGAGCATTCCCAGTCGGAACGCAACCAGGCGCTGCAGGCCATGCGCGATCAACGCGCGCGTGTGTGCGTGGCCACCGATGTCGCCGCGCGGGGCCTGGACTTGCCTTCGCTGAGCCTCGTCATCCATGTCGAAACCCCGCGCGATGCCGAAACGCTTCAGCACCGCTCCGGCCGCACCGGGCGCGCAGGCAAGAAGGGCACTGCGGCGATTATCGTGCCCTACAACCGCCGCCGCCGCGTCGAGAGCATGCTGCGCGGGGCCAAGATCGAAGCGCAGTGGATCGACGCGCCTACGCCGGAGGCGATCCGGAAGAAGGATCATGCGCGGCTGATCGAAAAGCTTACCGCTCCGGCCGACTATGACGAAGGCGATCGTGCGATCGCCAGCGAACTGATGAAACAGCTCCCGGCCGAAGACATCGCCGCCGCGCTGGTGCATGCGCACCGTTCGAAAATGCCGCATCCCGAAGAGCTGCTCGCCAATACGCCCGAAGCGCGTGACAAGGCCAAAGCGGAGCGCCACCGGCCCGGCTTCGAAGACGTGGTCTGGTTCAAGGTAAGCGTCGGCCGCCGCCAGAATGCGGAGCCGCGCTGGCTCTTGCCGCTGATCTGCCGCCGCGGACACATCACGCGCAACGAGATTGGCGCCATTCGCTTGGGGCAGAACGAAAGCTGGTTCCAAATTCCCCGCGCGATCGCCCCCAAATTCAGCGAGACGTTGCAGCGCACCGGATCCGGCGATGACGAGCAGGATGCGATACTGATCGAAGAATCGGACGAAGGCCCGCGGATTGAGGCACGCAACAATCGCAAGCAGAAGGTTCATGCCAAACCGTTCCGCCAGGGGCGGGGCGGGGGCCCGCGTTCCGGGCCCAAGCCGAAGCATGGCAAGAAACCGCAAGACCGTGCGGAAGGCGGCAAGGCTTTTTCCGGCAAGCCCAAATCGAAGAAACCCAAGCCGGACTTCAAGGGCAAGGACAAAGGCCAGAACAAGGGAAAGAACAAGCCGGCCGGCGAAAAACGGCGCTAGAGCCTCTTTGCCTGTCCGACTTCCACCGAGGTGACTTTTTAGCGCGCGCCGCGTCGTGCGCAGGCTAGTCGCCTGGTCGGCTACTCGCCTTCGCCGTTCTTGCCCTTCAGCGCGGCCAGCGCGGCGAAGGGGCCTGCGCTCTCTTCGTCCAGCAGCCCGGCTTCCTGGCGCGCCTTTTCCGCCTCCGGGCCGGTGGCATAGGGATCGATCGCCAGCGCCAGGCTCTGCGCCACCGCTTCGCCCAGGTCGAAGTGGCGGCCCGAATACGGGATCTCGTCCAGCTCGTCTTCTTCCAGCTCGATCTCTTCGTCGGGCTCCGCCGGTTCCTCTTCGCTTTCGGGCACGAAGCGCAGCGCGATGTCCTCGCGGATCTGCGCGGGCAGGTCCTCGCCCGATACGGCGCAGCTCTGGACGATGTCGGCTTCCAGCGTGCCGTGGGCGTTCACCGCCTCGCCATCGCTCTCAAGTTCGATTCGCGCCTCCAGCCGGGCGATGGAAATCAGGCCGAAGCGCTGGGCCAATGCCTCGCGCTCTGCTTCATTCGCTTCCAGCGCTTTGGGCTGCGGGCCGATCGCGCGCACATCCACCATGCGGGAAAATTCCGGCGGCGGCAGATCGGGCAGTTCGGGTTCGGACTTGTCCATGGCCTCAGATATCTCCGGCCAGCACCTGCTCGCCGGTCTTTTCCGCCAGCTGACTATGCAGCGCGCGCAGGGCCAGGGCCATGCCTTCCGGCCCGGTATCTTCGTTCAGGCGGACATTGCGCGTGATCGTTTCGCACAGGCCCGCATCGTCCTGTTCCGATAGGCCGGTGCGGTAGACGCCCAGCCGGCCGCCCAGTGCGGACATCAGCCGGCCCATATGCTTGCCGACCACCACATCGCCCACGCCGCTTTCGCGCAGCTGCCCGTCCATGTCCTCCACGAACAGCTCGGTCAGGAACACCGAAGCCTGTGCCAGTTCCGGCTCCCGCTCCATCCGCAGCAGCACCAGCGTCAGCACGGCGGTGATCATGTCGAAGCGGCCTTCCACGGTATCGGCCACGCCCAGATCGGCATACCAGCGCTTCTCCCGCGCGATCTCCACCACGCGG
The DNA here is from genome assembly GCA_030430365.1 of Alphaproteobacteria bacterium. Classification (GTDB taxonomy): domain Bacteria; phylum Pseudomonadota; class Alphaproteobacteria; order Sphingomonadales; family Sphingomonadaceae; genus Andeanibacterium. The sequence continues at coordinate 3,899 of JAUIFP010000121.1, forward strand.
TGCCACAGCGGGCGCAGTGCCTCGCGCGGATCCTCGGCCCTTCCAAACAGGCGCGAGAGAATGTTCATCGGCATTGCCTTTCCAGCAGGGCCATTCGCGGCCCTTCGTTCAGCGGCGCTTAAGAGCGGGCAGCCAAGAACGCCCATCCGTAAGCGAGTTGTTCATCGCGGCGGCGGCTACCATTGCGCATCGCCGCGCTTGTCCCTAAGGCTCGCGCCGTTAGAGACTAGCACGGCCAATGACAATCGTGCGCAGGTTTGAGTTGAAGAGGCGGGACGTCATGAATCTTTCGGTTCGGATCGGTGCAGTGGTGGCGCTGGCAACGCTGGCGGCAGGCTGCAGCTCGATCAGAGACCATCGCGGTTATATCGCGGACCCGGCTCTGATGGGCGCCATCCAGCCCGGCATCGACAACCAGCAATCGGTGGAAGGGACGCTGGGCCGCCCGACCTATACCAGCCAGTTCGGCCAGGAAACCTGGTACTATATTTCCAGCACGACCTATCAGAAGCCTTTCACCACGCCCAAGATCCAGGAACACAACGTGCTGGCGGTGAAGTTCGACGAAGCGGGCAATGTGGTCCAGGCCGATCGCAGCGGGATGGAGAATGTCGCGCGGATCGATCCCGATGGCGCCGCGACGCCCACCCTGGGGCTGGAACGCGGCTTCCTGCAGGATCTGTTCGGCAATATCGGGCAGGTCGGCGGCGTCGGCGGGGCAGCCGGAGGCGCAGGCGGGCCCGGCGGTACCTAGTTCTTTGCGCTGGATGAATTCGGGCACTTGAAGCTCGCAGGCCAGCGCCCATATCCTCGCCATGACTGAATCCGCACAGAGCCACGGCACTGTTCAGTGGCATGGCACCACCATCATCGGCGTGAAGAAGGGCGGCCAGACCGTCATCGCCGGTGACGGCCAGGTTTCGATGGGCAACACGGTGATGAAACCGAATGCCCGCAAGGTCCGCCGCATCGGCAAGGATGACAAGGTCATTGCCGGTTTCGCCGGCGCGACCGCGGATGCCTTCACCCTGTTCGAACGGCTGGAAAAGAAGCTGGAACAATATAGCGGGCAATTGCTGCGCGCCGCGGTGGAACTGGCCAAGGACTGGCGGACCGACAAATATCTGCGCAATCTCGAAGCGCTGATGATCGTTGCCGACAAGGATGCGCTGCTGGTGCTCACCGGCAATGGCGACGTGCTGGAACCCGATGGCAATTCCGATTCGCAAATCGCCGCGATCGGTTCGGGCGGGAATTACGCGCTGGCCGCAGCCCGCGCGCTCGATGCCTACGAACAGGATGCAGAGACGATCGCCACCAAGGCGATGGCGGTTGCGGCCGAGATCTGCGTCTTCACCAATGACAGTGTCACAGTCGAAAAAATCTGATTCTCTATGAATGACAAACTGACCCCCAAGGCGATCGTCGCCGCTCTGGACGAACACATTATCGGCCAGTCGGAGGCCAAGCGCGCGGTCGCCGTGGCGCTGCGCAACCGCTGGCGCCGGCAGCGCCTGCCGGCCGAGCTGCGCGACGAGGTGACGCCCAAGAACATTCTGATGATCGGCCCCACGGGCTGCGGCAAGACGGAGATCAGCCGCCGCCTGGCCCGCCTGGCGGATGCGCCTTTCGTGAAGGTGGAAGCCACCAAGT
>JAUIFP010000122.1 GCA_030430365.1 Alphaproteobacteria bacterium
TGTAGGTCAGCGCGCCATCGGTGTAACCTAGGTGGCCCGAAATGCTCAGCGGAGTATCGGGAATGCCGAAGCCCACATCGCCATAGAGGTACAGGTTGTCGTCCGCGAGGAACGGACCGAAGTCCAGCGAATCCTGCGAAGGAGCATAGGCGACACCGACGGTCACGTCAGCCGGACCAACGGAGCTGCCAACCGAGCCGTAGAACTCGATATAGTCGAAATCACCGGCGGGTGCGTTCGGATAGAGGTATGCAAGCACACCAACATCGACGGAAACGCCGCCAAGGTCACCGGCCCAGCCGCCATAGACGTCGAGTTCGGTGTGGCCGTAGCCAACGCTGGTTTCGTCGATCGAAGAACCCCAGGTGCCGATGTAAATGCCGCTTTCGTGACCGACATCGAAACCGCCCTGAATGGCAATGTCACCACCAGAGAGGTCGACACCGCGGAAGCGATACTCGCTAACAATTGCTGCATTTGCAGAAACGGAAATTTCCTGAGCCATTGCGGGAGTGGCAGCGGCAAATGTAGCACCTGCAAGAACAGTAGCAGCCATCAGGCTGCGAACGGACGTAAGCATGGCAATCTTCCTTATTACTTGATTAGTCAGCCTCGTCCCACCTGCGCATTTGCCGGCCGCCTCGTTTTTAGTGTGCGGTCCTTGCATAATGCGCAATTAACCTGCCCGCCGTTGTTGCGACGCACAAGAGTAATTGCTTGGTGTAACAGACAATTCGCAACACTGTGGATTTTTGGCATCACTTGAAGGATGGGGGCTTCCACCGGGCCATGATCGCATGGCATGCTTGTTTCGCGTTGCCTAATCACCAAATAAGCTTGGAAACGCATGAACATGTCGATCCGCCAGTTTTTCGGCCGCCCCGCCGAGAGTAAGAAGCCCGCCATCCCCCCGGGAAGGCGGGTTTATGCCATGGGGGACATCCATGGCCGGCTCGATCTGTTCAAGGCGGCGATCAAGGCGATCGAGCGCGATATCGAGGAAGACGGGGCCGATGATGCTGCATTGCAGGACGATTTCGCTACGCAGGCGCAGCATGTGGAACCGACGGTTATTCTGCTCGGCGATCTGATCGATCGCGGCCCGGACAGCGCCGGCGTGCTCAAACGTGCCCGCAAATGGAAGAAAAGGCGCGACGTGCACATCCTCGGCGGCAATCACGAGGAGATGTTTCTCGAAAGCTTCGACAAGAAGGAAGTGCTGCGGCATTTCCTGCGTTTCGGCGGCAAGGAAACGCTGCAAAGCTACGGCATCGATCCGCAGGCTAAGAACAAGGCGCAATTGGCCTCGCTACAGGCGCGCATGGCCGATTATGTGCCGGCCAAGGATCTGGAATTCATCCGCAGTTTCGAAGAGCAGGTCGTGATCGGCGATTATGCATTCGTCCATGCCGGCATCCACCCGAGCCTCACGCTTGAAAAACAGGACGGCAAGGATCTGCGCTGGATCCGCGAGCCGTTTCTTTCGCATGAAAAACTTTTCTCCCATGTCATCGTTCATGGGCACACGATCTATTCAAACCCGGAGATCCGCGACAACCGAATCGGTATCGATACCGGCGCATTCGAAACGGGGCGCTTGACCGTGCTGGTATTGGAGGGCACCGGGCGCAAAATTATGGAAACCAGCGTCAAGAACGGCACGATCAAGGTGTCGACCAGAAAGGTTGAAGAATGAAGGTTGCGATGGTCGGTGCAGGCTATGTCGGCTTGGTTTCCGGCGCCTGCTTCGCCGATTTCGGGCACGATGTCGTTTGTATCGACAAGGACCCGGCAAAGATCGAATCCCTGCTTGCCGGCATCATGCCGATTTACGAACCGGGCTTGGCCGAACTGGTGGCCAGCAACGTCAAAGCGGGGCGGCTATCCTTCTCCACCGATCTCTCCGAAGCGATCCAGGGCGCCAATGCGATCTTCATTGCCGTGGGCACGCCTTCGCGCCGCGGAGACGGGCACGCGGACCTGACCTTCGTTTATGAAGTCGCCCGGGAGATCGGCGCCCATCTCAAGAACCCGGCCGTCATCGTCACCAAGTCCACCGTCCCTGTCGGCACGGGCGACGAGGTTGAGCGCATCATCGGCGAATCCGGAACCGATGTGCAATTCGCCGTCGTTTCCAATCCCGAATTCCTGCGCGAAGGCGCGGCGATCACGGACTTCAAACGGCCCGACCGGATCGTGCTCGGCGCCGAAAGCGAATTCGGCAAACAGGTGATGAGCGAGGTCTATCGCCCGCTATTCCTCAACAAGGCACCGATCCTTTTCACCGGCCGCCGCACGGCCGAACTGATTAAATATGCGGCCAATGCCTTCCTGGCGACCAAGATCACCTTCATCAACGAGATGGCGGATCTGTGCGAAAAGGTCAGCGCCGATGTGCAGGATGTCGCCCGCGGTATCGGGCTGGACAACCGCATCGGGCCCAAATTCCTCCATGCAGGTCCGGGCTATGGCGGCAGCTGTTTCCCCAAGGATACGCTCGCCCTCCTGAAAACGGCCGAGGATTACGACAGCCCCACGCGGATCGTCGAAGCGGTGGTGAAGGTAAACGACACGCGCAAGCGCGCGATGGGCCGCAAGGTTATCGATGCACTAGGCGGCAATGCACGCGGCAAGCGGGTGGCTCTGCTGGGCCTGACCTTCAAGCCCGACACGGACGACATGCGCGATTCCCCGGCCATCGCCATCGCCCAGACCTTGGTCGATGCCGGAGCCGAAGTAGTCGCCTACGATCCCGAAGGGATGGAGATCGCCAAACCGCTGATGCCCGAAGTTTCGATGGTGGACAGCCCCTATGCCGCGATCGAAGGCGCCGATGCGATTGCCCTGGTTACCGAGTGGGACGCATTCCGCGCGCTGGATCTCGAACGGATCAAGCAGATCGCCAACGCCCCCGTCTTGGTGGACCTCCGGAACGTCTACGAACCGGCGGAAATGCGCGCAGCCGGCTTCGAATATGCGAGTATCGGCAGGGTCTGACGCGCCCCGCCCCGTCTGGGGTCAACTGCGCAGCGCCTTGCGGCCTTCGACCGGGAACACGGGATCGGTAAAGCCGGGCGTGGAGACGTGCCCGGGCGCGACCAGCGCATCGATAAAGGCTTCGTCCTCGGCATCGAGCTTGACGTCCAGCGCCTTCATATAGGCGTCCCACTGCTCCTCAGTGCGCGGGCCGGCGATCGGCGCACTGACCGCATTGTTGTTGAGCACCCAGGCGACGGCGAAGTCGATCGTAGTGATGCCCTTGTCGGCAGCGCGCTGACCGATCTTCTCGGCGATCTCGATCGATTCGTCGCGCCACTCGGTCTGCTGGATGCGCACGTCGCCAACGGCTGCCCGCGAATCCTTGGGCGGTTCCTTGCCCGGGGCGTATTTTCCCGAAAGCACGCCTCGCGCCAGCGGGCTGTATGGCGCGACGCCCAGCCCGTAATATTCGGCCGCCGGAATGATCTCCACTTCCGCGGTCCGGTTCGTGATGTTGTAGAGCGGCTGCGTGATGACCGGGCGGTCCATGCCGATCTCGTCGGCAATGCGGCAGACTTCGGCAATCTGCCAGCCCTTGAAGTTGGACAGCCCGTAATAGCGCAGCTTGCCCTGCCGGATGAGGTCACCCAGCGCGCGCAGCGGCTCTTCCAGCGGCGCGCCGGGCGCTGCGCGGTGGAAATACTGGATATCGATATAGTCGGTGCCTAGGCGCTTCAGGCTCGCCTCGGTCGCCTGGACGATCCATTTGCGCGACTGCGTGGGCGCATTGGGCCCAGGGCCGCCGCCAATGCCGAACTTCGTCGCCAGCACCCAGAAGTCGCGATTGTCGCGGATCGAACGGCCAACCACCGCTTCGGATTCGCCCGCCTTGTAGGCATCGGCCGTGTCGATGAAATTGATGCCCTGATCGGCGGCCTTGTCGATGATCCGCTTGGATGTCGCTTCATCGGTCCTGTCCCCGAACATCATCGCCCCCAGGCAAAGCGGCGAGACCTTGAGGGCGCTCCGGCCTAGAAAACGATAGTCGAGGTCAGCCACATTGTTCTCCCTTGATGCGAGCTTTTCATCGGCGCCGCATGACATTTAACATGATAATTGACAAGTGTGCCGGACAAATCCGAAAGGTGTCCGGGCGGCAATAATTCCCGCCCGCCAATCCAAGTTCATATGCACCCATGATGCAAGGGGGTAGTTGCAGTGCCGAGCCTTTTCGATCCCATTCAACTTGGCGCGATCACTGCGCCCAACCGGATCTTCATGGCGCCCATGACGCGGGGACGTGCCACGCGCGAGCATGTGCCGACACCTCTGATGGCCGAATATTACGCTCAGCGCGCCTCGGCAGGACTGATCATCAGCGAAGCGATAGGGATCAGCCGGCAGGGCCTTGGCTGGCCCTACGCCCCCGGCCTTTGGACCAAGGACCAGATCGAAGGCTGGAAACCCGTGAACCAGGCCGTTCACGATGCCGGCGGGCTGATCATCGCCCAGCTGTGGCATATGGGCCGGATGGTGCATTCCAGCTTTCTGGGCGGGGAGCCGCCTGTATCGGCTTCGCCCACCACGGCCCCCAACCAGGCCCACACCTATGACGGGATGCAGCCCTACATGCCGGCACGTGCATTGGAGCTGGAGGAAATTCCCGGAATCGTGGCCGACTATGCTGCTGCCGCGCGCAATGCGATGGAAGCCGGCTTCGACGGCGTTCAGATCCACGCCGCCAATGGCTATCTGATCGACCAGTTCTTGCGCGACAGTGCCAATCTGCGGCAGGACGAATATGGCGGTTCGGTTGAAAACCGCATCCGTCTGCTATGCCAAGTGACCCAGGCCGTGGTCGACGCCGTAGGCGCTGATCGCACTGGCGTGCGTTTCTCCCCCAATGGCGAGGTTCAGGGCGTGCGCGATAGTGATCCCCTTCCGCTCTTCACCGCCGCGACCAAGGCGATGGCACAGATTGGCATCGCGCATCTGGAACTGAAGGAGCCGCCCTTCGGAAGCGATTATGGCGACGCCTATATCGAACCGCTCGCACCGCAGCTGCGCCCGCATTTTGACGGCATGCTGATCCTCAATTCCGACTTCGACGGCCCGCGTGCGCAGGCTCAGCTCGACGCCGGCATCGGCGACGCCGTCAGCTTCGGGCGGCCATTCATTGCCAATCCGGACTTGCCGCACCGCATTGCCGAGGGGCTGCCGTTCGAAGAAACTGAACGCTCGAGCTGGCTTGGCCAGGGCGCCGAAGGCTATAGTGACTACCCGCCTTACGGCGCCGCTGCGTAACCACCGCAGCGAGAATACCTTCGTCTATACAAATGTAAGTGCCAGGGGGCCTGTAAGCCGGGTTCTGTATCGCGGGCGGTATCCGGTGAGGACCAACGCCGCGATGGCAGCCATTCATCTAGGCGATACGTTGCCGCATCGCTCAAGCAACCAACCCGGGCGGCAATGCGAAGCGCATCTGCCTTGCGGCGCGCCGCCCCTATTCGGTCTTGCTCCGGGTGGGGTTTGCCATGCGGAGA
>JAUIFP010000123.1 GCA_030430365.1 Alphaproteobacteria bacterium
GGGGGAAGAATATGATAGTCGTGATTCTTAGTACCGGCCATGAATTCGCTTCCTGCTAGGTCCTACCTGGTCTTGCGCAACAACGCGATGCGCGCCCCATAATGTGCTGATCGCCCCCGGTCCAGAGGCTAGCTTGAAGGTTCTTCAAGCTTGTGGAACGTGTAACTCAAGGTGATCTGTTCGACGCCCTCGGAGTTCTCATCTTCAAGGATCGCCGGATCGACGTAATAGATCACCGGCATGCGCACTTCCTGACCCGGCTGCAGGGTCTGCTGGGTGAAGCAGAAACATTGCACCTTGTTGAAGAAGGGCGCCGTCTGCTCAGGCTCAACATTGTAGCTCGCCTGGCCTGTAACCGGCTGATCCGAATTGTTTTTTGCAATGAAGAACGCAATCGCGCGCTCGCCGATCTGGACCGATTGGGTCACCTGTTCGGGCTTGAACGTCCAGGGCACATCGGGCGCGATATTGGCATCGAAACGGACCGACATTTGAAGGGCCGTGGACTTCACCCCGGCGGCCTCTTCTTCCGTAACGCGCTGGGTTGTGCCGCCAAATCCGGTCACCTGGCAAAAAATGCGGTAAAGCGGCACGGAAGCGAAACCGAGGGCAAGCATCCCGCAAGCGGCCAAAAAGGCCAAGGCGGCAACGCGCAGATTCTTGTTTTCCAGGGCGACAACGCTCATCCCTGGCCTCCGATGCGGGCTATGGTAATGAAGTAGAACAGCACGACGAAACCCACCAGCACCAGCGCAAGAACGGTGTTGCGCGACCGCTGGCGGCGCCTGATCTCTTTCTCTTCTTCGGGCGTCAGACTCATATCGATATCCCCTGCCCCCAAATGATTCGATCCGCAACCAGTGCGGCGAAAAGAGCGAAAAGATACAGCACGGAAAAGGCGAAAAGGCGCTTTTCAGGCTTCATCGTGTCATCCTCGCCGCTGCGGCTGCGAAAGGCAACCGGCAGCGAAAGCAACAGAAACAGGCCTGACAGGATCAGGGCGCAAATTCCATAAACGGGGCCGGTGCCCCCGATCCACCATGGCGCAGCCGATAGCGGCAGCAGCAGCAGACAATAGACCAGGATATGCCGGCGCGTGGTGCGCTCTCCCGCCACGACCGGCATCATCGGGATGCCCACCTTGGCGTAATCGGTCTTCACGAACAGCGCGAGCGCCCAGAAATGCGGCGGCGTCCACATGAAGATGATCGCGAACAGCAGCACCGGCATGAGAGTGATCTCTCCGGTCACTGCCACCCACCCGATCAGCGGGGGAAAGGCCCCTGCCCCGCCGCCGATCACAATGTTCTGCGGCGTACGCGGCTTGAGCCAGACGGTATAGATAAGCGCATAATAGACGATCGAAGCGGCCAGGATCACGGCGGACAGCCAATTGACCGCCAGGCCCATCAGCAGCACCGAGGCGAAGGACAGCCCGACCCCGAAATCGCGAGCCGATTGCCGATCCATCTTGCCTTGCGGCAGCGGACGGCGCGACGTGCGCTTCATCCCGGCATCGATATCCGCTTCCCACCATTGGTTCAGTGCACCGGCCCCGCCCGCGCCCATGGCAATGCACAGTATCGCGGTGAAGCCAAGGACAGGGTCGATGGAACCGGGCGCGGCCAGCAGGCCGCACAGCGCCGTGAACACGACCAGGCTCATGACGCGCGGCTTGGTCAACGCAAAGAAATCGCGCCATTCGGCCGGAAGCTGGGTTGCAGTGGAATCCATCTTGGGGGGCCTATAGGTCGCAGCGGCCATGTATGAAAGGCAAAGCTTTCATTCTGCAGGGAGCGGGAAACGATAGTGGTAGCGATAAACCAGCATAGTGAAGCCGAGATCGGCATAAAGCTGCTGCGCAGGCGCATTGCCGCGCACAACCTGCAAGGCCGCCAGTTCCACGCCCTGATCGCGCGACCAGCCCAGTAAGGCCAGCATGCAATCGCGTGCAAAGCCGCGGCCACGCCAGCTTTCCTCCGTCCGCACGGATTCAAATATCGCGAGCCCGCGGTGAAGGACGGCGAAAGCCAGCGAGACGATTCTTCCGTCGCGCCGTATGGCGGCAAAGGCCGCGCGATCCGCAATCGATGTGACAAGCCGGGAAGTCAGCACGGTAGCCTGGGGAGTCTCGCCAGCCAGGATAGCCCGCGCCGTCAACCATTCACTGTCAGGCCGCGGATGCAATTCCACCGGCAAGACGGGACCGACCGAACGCCGGAGCGCCATGGCCAGCGTGTCGGTCTCCGCCTCGGGCGGGCCACAGGATACTTCAATTGCCGCTTCATCGATGCCAGCGAAATCGGGAATGCGCAGGATTGCCGGCCGGCCAAGCGCCGAAAAATGGTCGGTTAGTGCAGGCAAGGCAGAGCCAAGAGGAATAGCTTCGGGCCCGGGCGTGGCCGAATTGATCCGCCGAAACGGACCGCCGCTGCTGCGTGCCAGCCATCCAGCCACCATCGTTTCATCGACGGCCGGCCATGCGCGGCGGCATGCATCTTCAATGCGCCAGGGATCGATCTGTAGCGTCATTCCGGGGCCCAAAAAGCAGAAGGGCCGATCGGATTTCCCGACCGGCCCTTCGATGTTGTCGTTTTCCCCGAGGGAAAGGCCAATCAGTGGTGGCCCTTGTCCTCGATAACGGGAAGCGTTTCGAACTGGTGGAAGGGCGGCGGGCTGGTCAGCGTCCATTCCAGCGTGTTTGCGCCTTCACCCCAGTAATTGCCTTCCGCCTTCTTGCCGGCAACGAAAGCGTAGATGATGTTGGCGAAGAACACGATCATCGAGATTGCCATGATGGCATAGCCGATCGTCGCCAGTTCGTTCCAATGCGTATAGGCGGTCGTATAGTCCGGATAGCGGCGCGGCATGCCCTGCAGCCCGAGGAAATGCATCGGGAAGAAGATCAGGTTCACGCCCACGAAGAAGATCCAGAAATGGATGTGCGAAAGCAGTTCGGAATGCATCCGGCCGCTCATCTTCGGGAACCAGTAATAGAACCCGGCGAAGAGCGACGTCACCGCGCCCAGCGACAGCACGTAGTGGAAATGCGCCACCACGTAATAGGTGTCGTGCAGGTTGTCGTCGATGCCGCCATTGGCCAGCACGACGCCGGTCACGCCGCCCACGGTGAACAGGAAGATGAAGCCCATCGACCAAACCATCGGGCTCTTGAACTCCAGGCTGCCGCCCCACATCGTGGCGATCCAGCTGAAGATCTTGATGCCGGTGGGCACTGCGATCACCATCGTGGCGGCCGTGAAATACATCTTCGTGTTCACGTCCAGGCCGACCGTATACATGTGGTGCGCCCACACGATGAAGCCAACCACGCCGATCGCGACCATGGCATAGGCCATGCCGAGATAGCCGAAGATCGGCTTGCGGCTGAAGGTCGACACGATCTGGCTGATGATGCCGAAGCCCGGCAGAATCATGATGTACACTTCCGGATGGCCGAAGAACCAGAACAGGTGCTGGTACAGCAGCGGATCGCCGCCGCCGGCCGGATCGAAGAAGGTCGTGCCGAAGTTACGATCGGTCAGCAGCATGGTGATGGCCGCAGCCAGCACGGGCAGCGCCAGCAGCAGCAGGAATGCGGTGACCAGAACCGACCAGACGAACAGCGGCATCTTGTGCAGGGTCATGCCCGGCGCACGCATGTTGAAAATGGTCGTGATGAAGTTGATCGCGCCCATGATCGAGGCCGCGCCTGCGAGGTGGAGCGAGAAGATCGCGAAGTCCACTGCCGGCCCGGCCGACCCGGAAGTCGACAGCGGCGCATAGACCGTCCAGCCCGTGCCCGCGCCCATGCCGGTACCGCCCGGCATAAAGGTGGACATCATCAGGCTGCAGAAACCGGCAACCGTGAGCCAGAAGGAAATATTGTTCATGCGCGGGAAGGCCATGTCCGGCGCACCGATCATGATCGGCACGAACCAGTTGCCGAAGCCGCCGATCATTGCCGGCATGACCATGAAGAACACCATGATCAGGCCGTGTGCCGTGATCAGCACGTTCCACAAATGGAGCTGCTGGTCGAAATTGACTTCGCCGCCATTGAGGAAGGCCGCCACGGTGCCGAGAATCTGGATGCCCGGTTCGCGCAGTTCTTCACGCATGATGCCGGAGATCGCACCGCCGATGATGCCCGCGCAGATCGCGAAGATCAGGTAGAGCGTACCGATATCCTTGTGGTTCGTCGACATGAACCACCGAGCGAAGAAGCTCGGCTTGTGGTCGGCGTCGTGATGATGATCATCGGCGTGAGCCTGAAAAGTGTCGGCGGTAGTGGCCATGGCTATCTTTCGACCTTCTGTATCAAACTTCCGAGGGCTTAGACGGCGGGTGCCGGCTCTTCGCCCGCTGCTTCCGCTTCCTCTTCAGGAGCGGCCGCAGCCTCTTCTTCCTCGCCGCCGAGCGTCCCGCCTTGCGAGAGCACCCAGGCATTGAACTGTTCCATTGGCACGGCTTCGACCGCGATCGGCATATAGCCGTGGCGGGCGCCGCACAGTTCCGAACATTGTCCGTAATAGATGCCCGGCTTGTCAATCTGCATCACGCGCTCGTTCAGGCGGCCGGGAACGGCGTCGATCTTGAACCACAGGGACGGCACGGCGAAAGCGTGAATCACGTCGGCACCGGTCGTCTGCATGCGGATCGGCACGCCAACGGGGACGACCATGCGGTTATCCACGGCGAGCTGCGGCGGCAGCCCCTTCGAGACGGCTTCTTCATCCGGCATCATGTTGGAGATGATTTCGAAATCGCCGTTATCGGGATAGGAATAACCCCAATACCACTGGTAGCCCGTGGCCTTCACGGTCAGGGCATCTTCCGGCGGGCTTTCATACTGATGCGCCAGCAGGCTGATCGAAGGGACGGCAATGCCGACCAGAATCAGGACCGGGACAAGCGTCCAGACCACTTCGAGCAGCGAATTATGGCTGGTCTTGGAAGGATTGGGATTGGCTTTCCGGTTATAGCGGACGACAACCCAGATCAGCAGGAACAGCACGAAAATCGAAATTACGGTGATGATCGGCGTCAGCACCGCATCGTGCATCCACAAGGCTTCCTTACCGATCGCAGAATGCTGATCCTGGAACCAGATGCCGCCCGGTTCGGGCTGGCCTACGATCATTTCCGGACCCATCGGCGTGTAACCGCCTGCCGCTTCAGGAGCAGCTTCTGCCGCAGCATCGGTGGCTTCTGCCGCCGCTTCCTGTGCAAAGGCCATCCCAGGGGCCAAGATCATGGGAAGCCCGAAAATCAGGGCCTTCAACTTGCTCGACCGGTTGCGAAGCATTTCGCCAAAATTCATCTGTCTGACGCTTTCCGCTCTCGAAAAGGGGCCTCAAAAGCCCGTTTGACGCCCCAGGCGGGGCAAGATTTGCGGGGCCTATACGCGCGCTTGCCCCCTGCCTCAAGCGCTTCTAGGGATAATTTTCGACAGCAGCGTGCAAGGATGCAACAGGCTGCGCC
>JAUIFP010000124.1 GCA_030430365.1 Alphaproteobacteria bacterium
CCCGCAACGGTGAAATCCTGGTCATCGACAAGGAAGGCCGCGAGCGCGAGATCCACAAGGTGCCTTACGGTACCGTCCTGATGTTCAAGGACGGGGACAAGGTGAAGGAAGGTGACCGGCTGGCGGAATGGGATCCGTTCACCCTGCCGATCATCACCGAGCAGTCCGGCGTCGTGCGCTATCAGGATCTTGTCGACGGCACGACCATGGCCGAGCAGGTGGACGAGGCAACGGGCATCGCCCAGCGCGTCGTCACCGAATACCAGGCCGGTGGTCGTTCGAAGAAGGAAGATCTGCGTCCGCGCCTGACCCTGCTGGGTGAGGAAGCGAGCGGCAAGAAGGGCGAAGAAACCGAAGCGGCACGTTACATGCTTGCTCCGGGTACCTCGCTCTCGGTTGAAGACGGTCAGCAGGTGGAAGCGGGCGACATTCTTGCCCGTGCCAGCCGCGAAGCCGCCAAGACCCGCGACATCACCGGCGGTCTGCCGCGTGTTGCCGAGCTGTTCGAGGCGCGCAAGCCGAAGGACAATGCGATCATCGCCAAGATTTCGGGTCGAATCGAATTCGTCCGCGAATACAAGGCGAAGCGCAAGATCGCGATCGTGCCGGAGGAAGGGGATTCGGTCGAATATCTGATCCCCAAGGCCAAGGTGATCGACGTTCAGGAAGGCGACTTCGTGAAGAAGGGCGACAACCTGATCTCTGGCAGCCCCGATCCGCATGACATTCTGGAAGTTCTGGGCGTGGAAGCGCTCGCCGAATATCTCGTGGCCGAGATCCAGGAAGTCTACCGGTTGCAGGGCGTGAAGATCAACGACAAGCACATCGAGGTGATCGTTCGCCAGATGCTGCAGAAGGTCGAGATCACCGAAGGCGGCGACACCACGCTGCTGCCGGGCGAACAGGTCGACTACGAAGAGATGAACGAGCACAACTCCAAGCTGGCCAAGGGCAAGAAGCCCGCCGAAGGCAAGCCGGTGTTGCTCGGCATCACCAAGGCCAGCCTGCAGACCCGCAGCTTCATCTCGGCGGCGTCCTTCCAGGAGACCACCCGCGTGCTTACCCAGGCTTCGGTCGAGGGCAAGAAGGACACGCTGGTCGGCCTCAAGGAAAACGTCATCGTGGGCCGCCTCATCCCCGCCGGCACCGGCGCGGGCATGAACCGCGTCCGCGTGACCGCCTCCAGCCGCGATGCCGCGCTGCGTGCGCAGTACAAGAAGATGCAGGACGCGCTCGCGGCCGCGCAGGAAGCGGAAGCTCCGGCCCCCGCTCCCGAGCCTGAGCCGGCACCGGCCGAAGAGCCTGCAACGCCCGAAGCGGAGGTTTCCGGCGAGGAGTGATCCGCGCCGGGAGCTGCTGAAGCTTCCGACCGAATGAAACGGCCCCGCTGGAGCTCAGGCTCCGGCGGGGCTTTTCGTTGCGCGGCCTATTCGGAACGGCGCCCGGTCTCTTCCGTTGGATTTATTGATGGAAGGAATTCGGGATGGATGACAGACAGCAGGCCGGGCACGGCAAATGGACCACGTTTTTCGCGATGATCGCGACAGCAATCGTGACGATGTTCACGCTCAAATATTCGAACACTTACGAGCCCGATCACATATTCTTCAGCCAGACACGAATGTGGATGGCCCTGATGATGGGCATGGCCATGATCGTCATCATGCTCGGCTTCATGTGGGGCATGTACAAGACGCGGCTGACCAAGATTCTCGTGATGCTCGGTGCCGTTGCAGGCTTCGTCCTGTTCCTGTTTCTCGCCCGCAGCCAGGATACGGTCGACGATGTGTCCTGGGCGGAGGCGATGATCCCGCATCATTCGATCGCCGTCCTTACGAGCCGCAGGGCCGAGATTTCCGACCCCCGCATGCGCAAGCTAGCCGACGAGATTATCGAGGCGCAGGTCAAGGAGATCGCGCAGATGAAGCTCTTGCTGGAGGATATCGAGGCGAACGGGGAAATGGGCGATGGAACGCCGATCCCGCCGCGCACTGCCGATCTGACGCCCAAGCTGCTCGAGGAAGCGGAAAGAGCAGTCGAGCGCAGGATCACGCCCGAACTTCGCGAAGAGGTGGAGACCGGAACCTGAGCGGCAGACCGGAGGCACCCGATTCACAGCGCTAGAAGCAACCGTGATTATGCAACCAGGCGGGCGAGGAAACGCTTGCGGTTGGGGACGAGATCGCTGAGCCGGTAACCGTCAAGATGATCCAGAAAAGCCTCGAGCGCGCCTGACAGAGCAGGCTTGAGGCCGCACACGCCGTTCACCGCGCATCCAGAGGCATTGTCGCCGAAGCAGCTGACGAAGCCGTCCAGATTTTCGAACCTGCGGACCACATCGCCAACACGGATGTCTTCGGGCTTCTGCGCCAGCTCCATCCCTCCGCGGCGTCCGCGCGTGGTGCTGACGAAGCCCTGAGACTGAAGCTCCTGCGCCACCTTGGCCAGGTGATTGCGCGAGATGCCGTATTGCCGCGCGACATCGTCGACCGAAAGCCGTTCCCCCTTGGCGGCGAGGGCCATCAGGATGCGCAGAGCATAGTCGCTGTGAAGGCTTAGCTGCATAAAATAGGTATCTCAGATATTGCTTTTTAAGGCAAGACGTATAAATAGGCATTTAGATTACCTATTTATGGAGTCGCACGATGTTGGACGAGACAGATCCCCCCGCCACCGCAATTGCCGCAGACGAACGGCCGGGAAGGGCCCATGTGCTAGCTGCAAGGGACAAGAAGCGTGCCGAAGCGGAAGCAATCGGCGTGGACGCGGACTATATCTCCGGCTTCGTCGATCGCTTCTATGCGCGCATCCGCGAAGACGACTTGCTTGGCCCGATCTTCGCCGAAAGGATTGCGGACTGGGACGTTCATCTTGGCCGGATGAAGCAGTTCTGGCGTTCGATCCTTCACAATAGCGGCGAATTCAGCGGCAACCCGATGGTCAAACATACTGCCATTCCCGGCCTGGACAGTTCGCATTTCTCACACTGGCTGGAGCTTTTTTATGAAACCCTGCGGGAGGAGGAACCGCAAGACGCTGCCACGCGGCTGGTTGGGACGCGTGCGCGCATGATCGCCGACAGCCTGCTCACTGGAATTGAAATGCACCGCTCCGGGCTTTCCGGCGCGCGTGCCGGAAAGGATCTGCCCCATGTTTGAGCAACCCCTGCACAAGACCGATTTCACCCAAGAACTGCATGGTACCGCCAGCGATCAGGAAGCCGTTGCCGCACCGGCAAGGCAGCAACCCTGTTCGGAAGGCTTTCAGCTACCCGGCGCGATCTGGCGGGCGATGTTCGCCTGCTACGCGATATTCATCGCTTCGCTCGCTCTCGCCACTGGTGGCAGCTCGGCGGCCCGTTTCGTCATTGCGATCTCCGCCCTGTTCATGCTGGTCTATTTCTCCGCGGCGACCATCCTGACTGCATTGGGCGGTTCCGACAGGCGCAAGGCGGACAAGTCGGAGCCCCTGCAGACACTCAATGGCCCGCTCGGCATCGGCGCGGTGCGGGTTCAGGTGCTGACCATCCCCGCCGCACTGGCAACTTTCGGCATCGGCTTGCTGATCGTCACCAGCTTTGCCGGTGTATGAGACGCAAGCAGGAGGAACATGCGCGCCAAACGCCTTCCCGAAGATGTCCGGCCCTACCGAACGATCGGCCCGTTCGACGATGCCACTCTGCCAGCCGGGCTTCGGCGTACGCATGATCTGGCGGAGGACACATGGGGCCTGGTGGAACTAACCGAGGGAACGATCTCCTTCGTCTGGGAAGACGAGGGTGGGGAGACGCTGGACCTTTCCGCGCCGGCGCAGATCGTCGTTCCACCCCGTGTTCCGCACCATGTCGAAAGTAACGGCGCATTCCGCCTGTCGATCACATTTCTGCGCAAGTAAGTGAAGCGCCGCGCTTATGGGCGCATCGCATAGCTTGTGCTTGCCGCGTCCGGCGCTGCGCATTACCTCCGCGCGCATGATCGGAATCCTCGAAACGGGCGTGCCTCCCAACGGACTTGCCGAGTGCTGGGGAGACTACCCCGCGATGGTCTGCAATCTGCTGGGGCCGGGTATTTCGGGCCAGAGCTTCGATGTCAGGGCAGGGCCGCTCCCCGATCCGGCGGCCTGCTCCGCCTGGGTGATCACCGGTTCTTCCTCCGGCGTCTATGACGGGGATCCGTGGATCGCCGATCTGATTGCCTTCGTGCAGCGCGTGCCGGCGGAAATCCCGCTGATCGGCATCTGTTTCGGCCACCAGCTTATGGCCGAAGCCTTCGGGGGCGAGGTCATCAAGTCGCCCAAGGGGCGCGGGCTGGGCATGCACCGCTACGACGTGGTGCACCGCACCGAATGGATGGACGAAGCCGAAAGCTTCGATCTGCTGGTGGAGCATGGCGACCAGGTCCAGCAGATCGGGCCGGACTGCCAGCTTCTGGCGGGCAATGCATTCACCCCGCTCGGCATGCTGAATTACACGTCGCGCCGCGCCATGTCGCTCCAGTGCCATCCCGAATTCGAACCCGGATTCGAGCGTGAACTGATCGAGATTCACCGTCCGGCCGTGGGGGACGAGGCGGTGGAAGCCGCCCTGGCCACCTTGTCCCAGCCCAGCGATGCAAAGCGCATGGCCGGCTGGATGCGCAGTTTCCTTGGGCCCAATCTGCAGCGCTGATTCCGCCCGCCGGTCCGGGGATCAGTTGCCCGAAGCCTTGCTGGAATCGCCGAAGATCGCCTTCAGCTTCGCCAGTGTTTCGTCCGGCAAGGGCGGGGCCAGGATCGATTCGACATTCTCCTCCAGATGCTCGGCGCTGCCGGTCCCCGTCAGGATTACATGCGCGCCCGGCTCGTAGCGGCAGAAGCGATAGGCCGCCTCGATCTGCGATTTGACGCCCGGCGTCTCGCGCAAAAAGTCCAATGGGTCCTCCGGGTTGATCGCGGCGGGATCGACATCGTCCAGCTCGATCATCGCCTCGATCGCCTCGCGCGTATTCGCCGCGCTGTTCAGCCCGCGGCGCACCGCGAACATGATCAGCGTGCCGACATCGTTCTTCATGGTCAGCGGAAAGATTGTCTTGCGCGCGCTGGGGTTGAGCAGATTGAAGCCTACCATTACCACGTCATATTCGTCATGCGGCAGGGCGGCGCGCAGCAGCTCGTGCTCCGTATCGTGGCGGAAGATCTCGGTAATGCCGATGAAGCGGATCTTGCCCGCTTCCTGCT
>JAUIFP010000030.1 GCA_030430365.1 Alphaproteobacteria bacterium
CGTCGAACTTTCCGGCATCCTTCGCAAAAGCGATGGTGGGCGTGTGCGACGTGGCGACACCGCCAACTATGGTAGCCATGGACTTCCTCCTCCATTGCGGAGCCGCTCAGGAATTTATGGCGACTCCGGGCATACGAAACAGATAGGAACGGCGTTTAGCACGGCCAAAGCCGCCGCGCTTCATCATTTTGAAATTTTCAGAGATGCGAATTCCTGGTCAATTTCCGTCCCAGTCGATGTCTTCGATATCGACATCGCCCCAATCGCCTTCTTCATCGTCATCGGCTTTCTCATAGGTGGCCGTCAGCAGGGCCGAGCCGATCACATGCCCTTCCATCGCATCCAGCAAAGCATCGCGCGTCGCACCGGGCGCGACGTCGAGCGGCGCGTCGAGCGCGAAGAGCTGGAACATGAAACTGTGCCGCTCCCCATCGGGCAGACGCGGCAACAGCCATTCGCTGTTGGCCTGGGCATTCTTGCCGACCTTGGGCGGAACTTCGCCTTCCAGCAACTGGCCCTGCTGCGGGGCCAGGCCCCAGACGAGCCAGTGACAGGCCGGCTCGCCGCCCTGCACATCGGGATCTTCGACCACCAGCGCCAGTTCCATCGCGCCCGAGGGCGGATCGTTCCATTCCAGCGGAGGCGCCACGGCGTCTTCCTCATCGGCGGTGAAGCAGGGATCGAGCGCTTCGCCATCCTCGAACGCCGCCGATTTCAGCTTGAAGCCGTCCGCGCCCAGCAATTCGGGTGAGCCGAGCCGGGCAAGCGAGAGGCTGCCCATACCTGCAGGCGATGGGTCCTTGGCTGCCATGTACATATCCTTTCGCAGCTTGGGGGAATCGTTCTGCGTCCTTAGGCAAGCGCAGCCGGTGAGGACAAGGGGCACCCCCCTTACCACCACAACTGCCTGCCTCTTCTTAAGGTTCCAGCCCGGATTTGCGCGGCAACCGCGCGGGTCCGCTGCGCAGAAGGATAGACAGCACGGCCACAATGCTCATACGAGGCCGGGATGGATTCGACCAAAGCCAAACTGATCATTCGCAATGCCGAGCCTGCCGATGCGATGAAGATCGTTCGCCTATCCAGCAGGATCTACGGCAAGGGCGAAGGCTATACCGCGGCCCAGATCCGGGGGCAGATCAACAACTTTCCCGACGGCCAGTACGTCGCCGAATATGAAGGCCGGATCGTCGGCTATTGCGCCACGCTGATCTTGCCGGAAAGGGCGGCCTTTTCCGGGCAGAGCTGGCACGAGATCACGGGCCAGGGATACGGCACAAGGCATGACGAGAACGGGGACGTTCTCTACGGAATGGAAGTCTGCGTGGATTCCCGCTTCCGCAGGCTGCGCATCGGCCAGCGTTTCTATCGCAAGCGCCAGGAACTGTGCCAGCATTACGAGCTGAAAGGCATTGCCTTTGGCGGCCGCATGCCCGGCTACAACCGGCGCAAGCGGCGCTATCCCGATCCCACGGACTATCTGGACGCCGTGCTGAACAAGGAAGTGAGCGACCAGGTCATCAACTTCCAGATCACCCACGGCTTCCAGCCCAAGCGGGTCATCAGGGGATACGATCCCACGGACAAGGCCAGCGGCGGCAATGCCGTGCTGATGTTCTGGACCAATCCGCTGGCGCCGGAAGTGCGCGGCGGCAAGGCGGACGGGCTGATCGACCGCCTGCCGGCAAGCGTGCGCGTGGCCACCGTTCAGTTCATGATGCGCCGCATCACGCAAATCGAGGAGTTCGAGGAACAGGTCGAATATTGGGTGGACGTTGCGGCGGATTACAATTCGGACTTCGTCTGCTTCCCCGAACTCTTCACGCTGGAACTTCTTTCCATATCGACGGAGAAGCTGCCGCCCGAAAAGGCCATTCACGAAGTGGCCGACTATACCGACCGCTTCGTTGCCTTCATGGAAAAGCTGGCCGTCAGCTACAACATCAACATTGTCGGCGGGACCCATCCGACGCGGATGGAAAGCGGAGAGATCCGCAATATCGCCTATGTCTTCCTGCGCGACGGCTCCGTTCACACGCAGCAGAAGCTGCATCCCACGCCCAGCGAAGCGCGCTGGTGGAACATTCGCGGCGGCTATGGCGCCGATGTGATCCAGACCGATTGCGGGCCGATCGGGGTGATGATCTGTTACGATTCCGAATTCCCTGAACTCCCGCGCCATCTGGTCAATCAGGGGGCGCTGCTGCTGTTCGTGCCCTTCTGCACGGACGAACGGCGCGGCTATCTGCGCGTGCGCTATTGCTGCCACGCGCGCGCGGTGGAGAACCAGTGCTACGTCGTCACATCGGGCGTGGTGGGCAACATCCCCAATGTCGAGAATATGGACGTCCACTACGCCGAGAGTGCGATCCTGACGCCTTCGGACTTCCCCTTCGCGCGCGACGGCGTCGCCGCCGACACGGCGCCCAATACGGAGACGATCGCGATCGCCGATCTCTCGCTGGCCGATCTGGCTACCAGCCGGCAGAGCGGCTCTGTCCAGAACCTGAAAGACCGCCGGTTCGACCTCTACCGCGTCCACTGGCTCGACAATTCGGACTGAGGCCAAGGGCGCCCGCCACACGCTTGTGGATTAACCAGGCAGCAGCCGCGCCAGCCATTGCCCCTTCGGCCCTGAATGCGCATTCACCGGCGCGGGTAGGAGGGGAATGAAGCCGATGCGATCGAGCCGACCGACACTGTCCATTTGCCTTGCAGCCGCCCTGGCCGCATGCGGCGGAGACGATAGCGGATCACCCGCACCCACGCCTTCGCCCAGCCCCACTGCAAGCCCGACAGCCGGCCCCACGCCCGGTCCGACGCCCAGCCCGACGCCGACCGTCTCCTCATGCTCGCTTTCCGCGCGGCAGGACTGGGCCAAGGCGCTGATCGACGAATGGTACCTGTTCCCCGACCTTATTGCATCGGGCGTGAACAAATCGGCCCATGGCGACCTGCAAAGCTATATCAACGCGCTGGTGGCACCTGCCCGGGCACAATCGAGAGACCGTTATTTCACCTACATCACCTCCGCCTCCGCCGAAGACGCGCTGATCAATTCGAGCAGGACCGCGGGCTTCGGCTTCCGCCTGGGTTACGATACCGGGGCGGACCGCGTGTTCATCGCGGAAAGCTTCGAAAGCGGCCCGGCCTATGGCAACAATATCCTGCGCGGCGACGAGATCCTGAGGATCGACGGAACCACCGTCAGCAGCCTGATGGCCTCCGGCGGGCCGAATGCCGTGATCGCCGCGCTCGGCCCGTCCGAGGCCGGCGACACGCGCACGCTGCAGATCCGCAGCCTGAGCGGCACGACGCGCGAAGTCACGCTGACCAAGCGGACCTTCACCATGGATCCGCTGTCACCCGATTACGGATCGCGGGTGATCGATTTCGGCGGGAGGCAGGTGGGCTATATCAATTTGCGCACCTTCATCGTCAATTCGGCCAAGAACGACCTTGCCAATGCAATGGCCGAGTTCAAGGATCAGGGGATCGATGAGCTGGTCATCGATCTGCGCTATAATGGCGGCGGGCTGATCGAAGTCGCCGAGACATTCGGCGATCTCTTGCTGGCCGGCAATGTCGGCGAAGTCTTCAGCTATACCACCTTGCGCAGTTCGAAGTCCGCCCAGAACCAGACGCGCAATGTCGCAGCCAATTCTTCCGCAATCGCGGCGGCCAAGGTCGCCTTTATCGGCACCGGCTCCTCCGCTTCCGCCAGCGAGCTGCTGATGAATGCACTGCCCCCCTATCTCGCCGGCAATGTCGCGCTGATCGGCACCAACACCTATGGCAAGCCGGTGGGGCAGTTCGGCTTCGACGACAGCAATGGCTGCGACGACCGGCTGCGCGTGGTCACCTTCAAGACGGAGAATGCCGACCGCGAAGGCGAATATTACACCGGCCTAGCCAGCACCATGCCGGTCACCTGCCGCGCCAATGACGATATAGGCCATGAACTCGGCGATCCGAACGAAGCGATGCTCTCTGCCGCGCTAAGCTGGATCGACGGCGCAAGTTGCAGCGCGATCGGTTCCGCGCGCACCGCGCAGGATGCAGGCCGCCAACGCATCCTCCAGCCCGAACGCCCCAATGCGGCGCAGCACCGCATTCCGGGCCTGTTCTGAGCGGCGCAGCGGCGTCATGGGCAGGGTTCATCATGTGCGCGGCTGGAAGCTCACCCTTGCGCAGCGGGCCGAGCTGCTCGAACGTTTCCCGCCGCGCTACGCCGAAGCGATTGCCGATCACGTGACCTTCAAACCGGGGCCGGAGGATGCCCCCATGCCCGAGGCCGATCATTGCCTGCTGGTCGGCCGCGCGGATGACGGCGAGGGGGTGGAAGCGATGGTGGTTTCCATTGCAGGCGGCACGCGGCGGCCGGACGGCAGCACCTGGCACATCACCTGGTCGCTTGGCGAAGGGCGGCGGGCCAAGGAAAGCAATGACGTGATCGCCAAACAAGGCTGGGAGCCGGTGGAAGGCGATATCCGCATCGCACTGACCGCCCAAGACTGGAGCTGGGAGGACTGAGGGTGCGCTGCGCCCTTTCGCGCCCTTTCGCTACTCCCTGCCCAGCAAATCGTCGGTTACTAGCATCAGCAAGAGCGGCTCATCCCCGGCATCGGCAATCGCATCCACGAAAGACGCGCGCGTATCGGGCTCGTCATAGAACATCTTGGCATCGAAGGCGCGCTGCCACGTCTCCCGGTCCGGCCATTCGGCCACCCCGACGAAGCGCCCTTCCTCATCCTGATGGAGCCGCGAGCCCATCGATCCGTATTTCTGCCTGATCAGTTCGGTGCCCCGCCGCCAGGCTGCACGGAACTGCTCCTCCTTGCCGGGATGCACTTTCCACCAATAGGCCGCGACGAACATTCTGAGGCCCTCTCAGGGGCTCTCGGGGCCGGTATAGGGGTTACTTTCGGACCAGGCGCAGCCGGAGCGCATTTCCCCTTCCACCTGCAAGGTGACGTTGAAGGGATAGGTGCGGTCCGACATTCCGTCACTGCATTCGGCCGCGCTCACCGCCATGTCGAAACGCGATCCGTTCAGTTCCCCGCTGAAGGAAACACCATTACGACCGGCAAAGCGTTCCACGGTAATCGTTTGCCCATCGATATTCTCTGGCGTCGAATAGGTCAGCCGGGTGCCCTGCACCTGCCCGTTCCAGAATGGCTCGGTGCCGGTAAAGCGCAGCACTTCATCCTCCGAAACGCCGGCGAAGGGCTCGTTGGAATCCATATCGCCTGGAATATTGGCGCCGCCGCCCGAATTGCAGGCGGCCAGAAGCAGCGCAGGGAGCATTGTGAAGAGCAAAGGTTTCATGCCCCGTTTGTGCGGCAAAATCGGCCGCAGGGCAATTGCATGGCGCCAGGCCGGCCTGCGCTCGCCCTGCACATAGCTGGCCAAGCCGCGGGGCGCCTGCCATAGGCCGCCCGGCAAAATGGAGACAATCGATGGCCGGTAAAGACGAAGACTATGTCTATGACGAGGAAAGCGGCGAATGGATGCCGGCTTCCGATCTTGCCGCCAAGCAGGCTTCCGCCGGGCAGGTTGAAGTGCGCGATGCCGTGGGCAATTTGCTGGCCGATGGCGACCAGGTTACGCTGATCAAGGATCTTACCGTCAAGGGCGCGGGCCAGACGCTGAAGCAGGGAACGCTGATCAAGGCGATCCGCCTCACGGGCGACGACCAGGAAATCGACTGCAAATATCCCGGCATCAAAGGCCTGGTCCTGCGCGCCGAGTTCGTGAAGAAGCGTTGAGCGCACCGGCACCATCCAGCGGCCCTGTCCGCATTCTGGTGGATGCCGACGCCTGCCCGGTGAAGGAAGAGATCTACAAGGTCGCCTTCCGCCATCAGGCCGCAGTTGTCATCGTCAGTAACTCGCCCTTTCGCATTCCCGATCACCCGCTTGTCAGCAGGGTAGTCGTGGATGACAGCTTCGACGCCGCGGATGACTGGATTGCCGAGCAGGCCAATGCGCGCTGCGTCGTGATAACCGCCGACATCCTGCTGGCCGAACGCTGCGTGAAAGCAGGCGCGAGCGTGCTGGCCCCCAATGGCAAACCCTTCACCTCCAGTTCGATCGGCGGTGCCGTGGCGACCCGGGCCATCATGGCCGATCTGCGCGCCGGTGCGGACGGGATCACCGGCGGCCCGCCGCCTTTCAGCAAGGCGGACCGCTCGCGCTTCCTGCAGGCGCTGGATGCCGCGCTGGTCAATCTGGCCAGAAACTAGCCGCCAGCCGCTCTCACCCCATTGCTCCAAGCCAGCGGGCTACCGCCCTCCCCAGTGCATGGGGCGCAAACTCCGGCACGTAATGCGTGCCGTAGACGGTCACTTCGCTCTGGTTCTTGAAGCTGCGCAAATATTCCAGGATTTCCGGCTGGGAGAAGATCGCGCCCGGCGCGGCATGGACGAACAGTTTGGGCACCGTTTCGTCGGTGGCCAGCCAATGCGTATAGGCCTCCGCAATCGGGGCCGTTTCGGCGTTGTAAGTGGGCAGTTGCCGCGGCCATTCCAGCGAAGGCCAGCGCCCTGGCCCCGGCTCACTAAAGGGCCGGCGATATTCCTCCCGGTCTGCATCGGTCAGATAGGTGCCCAGCCCGCCGATCAGCACCTGCTCCACAAATAGATTCTGCTGCAGGATCAGCTCTTCGCCTTCCTCGCTCAGAAAGCGGCCGAACAGCCCGCCCGCGCTGCCGGGATCGGGCGGAGGCGAACCGGGCCGGCGCAGGATCGCCTCCATATAGGCGATGCCCTTGATCGCTCCGGGATTCTGCGCCGCGAAATCGAGACCCAGGCCCGAACCCCAATCATGCACGACCAGCGTGATATTCTCCGTCACGCCCAGCACGCGCAGCAGCTCATGCAGATATTTGCGGTGGTTCACAAAACTGTAGGTGCCCGGCCCGGCATCCGGAAGCTTGTCGGAATCGCCCTGCCCGATCAGGTCCGGCGCGATGCAGCGGCCCATATGGCTGAGATGCGGAATGACGTCGCGCCAGAGATAGGAACTGGTGGGGTTGCCGTGCAGAAACAGGATCGGATCGCCCTCTCCCACTTCGACATAAGCCATCTGCCGGTCCAGCACCCGAGCGAACTTCTTGCCTGCACGCCAATTGCCAGTGAATTCGCAGCCTGCCCTGTCCGAAGACGCGGCAGCAGCAGGCCATGCCCCTGACAAGCCGGCAGCCAGGCCGATGCTGCCCGCGCCTGCAAAAAGCTGCCGCCTGCTGGCGCTGAAATCGCTCATAGTCGTTCTCCATGCGGGGATGGGCAAAGTTGGTACTTAGCCAACTAAGCGCAATTCATCCCGGCAGGGAACCGTCAGATTGGATTATGCGCAGCCCTCTACATAAGCGAGCCAGGGCATCTCGCCGGCATGGATCAGATTGACCTTGCCTTCCGCGTCCAATTCGAAGCGCAGGCCGCGTGTCGCGCCTTCGGGCATCCAGGTCAGATATTTGGCCGGGGCATCGACATATTTATGCGGCTCTTCCGTCACGGCGGGGAAGGCGCCGCGCACGTCTGCCTCGCTCGCGCCGGGCGCAATGCCGCCGCCGGCCTTGACCTCGGAGCCCATGCCGACAGTGATCCGCCTGATCGCGGTGCCGTCGCTCATGGCATAGCTTTCGGGATAGTCATCCGAATGCAGCGTCTTGCAGTTCATGCCCGGGATCTGGACTTCGTCTTCGCTCCAGCTCGATCCCTCGGGCACGGCTTCGCCGATTTCGAGATCGCCCAGCCCGCCGGGCGTGAGCACCAGAGCTCCGTCCATGCCGGCATTCAGCGGCACTCTGCCTTCGCCCATGCTGCCGGTGGCCGTTTCCGCCTGGCTGTCGCCACCGGCGCCTGCAGGCGGCTGCTCCTCATCGGAAGCCGATTGGGGGGAGCAGGCAGCCAGTCCAGCCGCCAGCACGGTCACGCAGAGCAGTTGTTTCATGACGGAAGAACGCCGCTTGGGCGGCCCGGGTTCCGCGGCGTGCGAATTGAATGCATCCCACGCATTCCTCCCCCTTATTCGTCCGCGTCGGGCTCCTCGACTTCCGGCACATCGAGTTCAGGGGCAAGGATCATCGATAGCTCCACTGCGTCGACCGGTTCGCTGCTGCTCTCCAGCCGCTTGATCAGACGCTGCGCCGAACCTGCCATGCCGCCGCCATGGGGATTGAAGGCAATAGGCGCCAGGTTCTGCCGGGCTTTTTCGTAATCGCCATCCCGCATCTGCTGCATTGCCAGCTGCATTCTCAGATCCAGATCGAAGCGGGCAAGATCGACGGCACGGGAAAGCCCTTGCTTGGCGAGATCGCTGGGCTCTTCACCGCGAGCCACAAAGGAACGGTAATAATAGGCGAGTGGCAGGGGATGATCATTCTCTACCTTGTTGAGTGCGAGGAAGGGCTTGAGTGCTTCCTGATAGGCTGCGTCCATGTCATCGGCATCCTCTGCCATGCGGAACAGGGCATAGCCTTTCTGCACATAGGCATCGACGCAATCGGGATCCGCCGCCAACGCCCTGTCAGCCGCTGCAATCGCCTCTGCATCGTTTCCGGCATCGAATTCCGCCTCGGCCAGCGCCGCCTGGACCATCGGATCATTCGGATATTTCGCACCAATCTCGCGCGCTTCGGGCAAGAGCTCCAACGCTTCTTCGCGCGAGACGCCGCGGCGGGACTGGATCCGCAGCGGCATCATATCTTCCTCTCCCTCGCGCAGGGTACGGACTGTTACTTCACCGACCTTGATGAAGGAGGGCGGCAAACGGAGCGAGTAAATCTTGCCTCGTCTCATGTATCGCTTCAGTTCGGTTTCAAGCGTTTCCAGATCGCCGAAAGCCTTGCTGGCCGCGTTCAGCGACGGCTCGCCTTCAACCAGATACCGAACATAGTTTTCGTACTGGCCTGAACGCTCGTCCTCAAACATCAGGTAATGAAAAAGCAGCCAGCTCCAGCCGTAGTAGGAATCATAACTGCTTCCCTTATTCTCCTGGTAAAGCTCGTTGTCGAAGAGCTGCTCGATCGGCACATCCCGAAGTTGGTGCAGTTCGCGCGCCCTATGCTGCGCAGGCATACCGACAATCAGGGCACCTTCGCGCTCGTAAGACGCGGACGCAAAAAATTCTGCACTGCCTTCGGAAAGCCAGCGCGGAATCGGAAATTGCGAAGTCGATGTGAAGAAATGGTGGCTGTATTCATGCAGGAGTACGATCATCGACCCGTCCAGCCTGCGTTCTCCCCTGCCTACCTGCGGGACGAACGCAGCCGAAGCGCCGGCTCGCGGAATGTAGAAGCCGCGAACGAAACGATTGCCGGCCATTTTGCTGATACGGCGATCATTGCCGACAACATAGATGGTCACACGATTGGAGGGGCTTGGTTTGCCCAAACCCTGCTGCGCCAAATAGACGAGCGCCGAATGGAACTTCTCCAGATCCTCCGCAAATTCGCGGATGTCGTCTTCGCTGTCATTCGCATAGACGACGAAATGATCGCTTTGCGCCTCGCGCCATTTGGCCTGCGCCTGCCCCGCAAAGCCCACCGAGAGCGCGAAGGCGGCCGCGATGGCTGCCCAAAATCCATAGATGCGGCCAAGCATCCCGCGGCCTGCCGAATTCGCCATGTCCGTCCCCCATCGACGTGGCCGGCCCGTTTCGGACCTTGCCCAGCTCTATCCAATCGACCCGATGCTTAGCGCGCTAGGCTAGCCGCGCTGGCGATCGAAGCCAATGCTGCCGCTGCCGCCAAACAAGGCACGCGTGTTTCATATCCGGACATCCGGGGCGGAGTTCCGGCGCCTCTACGCTGGCAGCACCACATCGGCGATCGGGCGCCTGAACGACATCGGCAGCGGCGCCGCATGGCCGAAGCGCACAACTAGATCGGGGCGCTTGCCCGTCGCTCCCGCCAGCGCGGCCAGATCCGCGCGGAAGGCCGGTTCTTCCACCGGCTGGTTCAGCAGCGCCAGTCTGAGACCGAGCGCCGTGGCCTTGAGCGCAAAACGTTCGAAGCTGCGCCCCACCTGCACCCAATGCGCCGGATCGCTGCGGTCCGCGAAGAAGATGGCAAAGCCGCTGGTCGAGCGCACCTGCCCGATGATCTTCTCCCGCTCCGCATCGGGCGTGAAGACATGCGGGAAGAGCGCTCGGCCCAGCCAGCTGGGCAGACGCGGATTGCCCGTGGATCCGGTATAGAGCCCATCGCCGCTGGCAATCGCGCTGCGCGGGTTGAAGCGCATCCATTGGGCCAGCTCTTTCACGAAGGCCGGGTTCGCCACTTGCCGGTCATTCGCCGCGACGATCAGCTCTTCCAGCTGCGTCAGTTCGGGTTTGGCAGTAAGCAGCGCGATATCGCAGCCTCCCATGGCGGAGGCGTTCTCCAATGCAGCCAGTGTCGCCGCGGGCACCGCGCCGCCTGCATAATCCGAACGGGTCGATTGGCGCAGCAGGATGGCATCGAACAGGTCGCTGCGCACCGGATCGGCCTCGGCGACGTCCACCAGCAGCCGGCCTTCCCCTTCGGCTTCGAAGCTCAGCGCCCCTGCCGCGCCGGCTGCGGAGGCCGCAAGCAGCAGGTTCTCCGCCGCGCAGCCCAGGCTGACATAGAGATGATGGTCGTCGGGATCGACCACCGGCGTGGCGCGCGAAAGATCGGGCCGGATCGCAACGCCGCCCGGCGTCTCGGCGAAGGTCCAGGGCTGGGTATTGTGGCCGTTCGCCGCCAGCCGGGCATACTGGACGAGATATTCCAGATCGCGGGGGCCGCGCGCGGCACGCGGCCTGCGCAGCGGCGCCACGGCCCGTGCATAATCGGGCGTGGCGGTGGAGACATAGGTCGCCGCCCCGCCGGCCAAGGCCAGCGCCCCCGCCCCCGCCCCGATCAGCACGTCGCGTCTTCGCATCATGCACCTCCTGCCGGATTATTTGCCGCCAAGGGCCGAAACTTACGCCTGACAGGCTGCAGTTCCTTGACGGGCATCAATCCGGGGCATCGCGGCAATTGGCGATGGCGAGACTTTGCCCGGCAATGCGCTACTGCGCGTAACGCGTGAATTTCTCCGGATCGACGCCGCACTCCGTGATCGTCGCCTGCACTTCCGGATCGCCGCTTTGCTGAGTCATCTGCTCCCAGCTCAAGGCATCCACCAGGCACTGCGTCTGTTCTTCGCTGAGCTGGAAATTCGCCTTCACGGTCGCGAAATAGGCTTCCTGCCGCTTGGCTTCCTCTGCAGGATCGACGGCAGCCGCAGCCTCACCGGCAGCGGCGGTTTCCTGCCCGGCCATCGCGTCGCTTTCCTGCGCACTTGGCGGTTCGCCGCCGCAGGCTGCAATGGCAAAGGCAAGGCTGAGTGCGATCAGGGGTTTCATGCATGCTCCTATTGTCGGGGGAAGGGCTATCGCTGGCAGCGAGAGTGCCAGCGGCAGTCTGCAGGTTCAACCGGGCGCATCCATTGCACTGCCAGCCATGCGAGAAACGCCAGCACCCAAAGGCATAGCGCAAAGCGAAATATTATCGGGCGGCGGGCGGCCGCGGACTTTGTCCCCCTGCCCCGCCCCGCTATGCGCTTTCCGCATGTTGAGCGACACCCTGTTTGGCGGCACCCCGTTCGGGAACCCGGGCACGCTTGCGCTTTCCTGTTTTGCGGTTTTCGTCCTGGGCATATCCAAGGGCGGCTTTTCCGGGCTGGGCGCCGTCGCCACGCCCATGCTGGCACTGATCATGCCGCCGATGCAGGCCGCAGCGATCCTGCTGCCGATCCTGATCCTGCAGGACGCGGTGAGCGTTTGGGCATACCGCAAGAGCTGGAACGGCTGGATCATCGCCTGGATCATGCCCGGCGCGCTGGCGGGCATCGCCATCGGATATTTCTTTTCCGCCGGCATGCCGATCGCCGCGGTGAAAGGCGCACTGGGCGCGATCACCGCAGGCTTCGCGCTGTTCCGCCTGTGGCTGGAGCGCGGCGGCAGGCTGGTGGCGCAGTCCACATCGCCCGGCTGGGTGGGATCGATCGCGGGCGTGGCGATCGGCTTCACCAGCCATATCGCCCACGCGGGCGGCCCGCCGTTCCAGATCTGGGTGGTGCCGCGCAAGCTGCCGCATCTGCAATTCGTGGGCACCACCGCGATCACTTTCGCGCTGGTCAACTGGGCCAAGGTGCCCGGCTATATCGCGCTGGGCGAGTTCTCCCCCCGCAACCTGAAGGCCAGCGCCCTGCTGGCCCCGCTGGCGATCGTCAGCACGCTGGCGGGCGTATGGCTGGTGCGGCGGATCAAGAACCCGGCGACATTCTACACGCTGATCTACTGGCTGATGGTGCTGCTGGGCGGCAAGCTGATGTGGGACGGTTTCATCGCCTGAAGACCTCCGCGCATGGCAACACGCCAGGCGCCCCTGCCCGCTGCCGCCTTACAACCTCGCTTCCGCCAGCACGAACAGCGCCAGCGCCGCCGTGCAGGCGATAGTCCGCACATGGTTCAACCGGGTCCAGCGGCGGCAATATTCCAGCCACATTGTATGCCCCGGCAGGCTTCTGGGCGCGGCAGAGGCGAGCGCATTGTTGAGCGGGACGTTCCCGGCGATCGTCACCCCGCTCATCCCCACCACATAGAGGATCCCGCCCAGCAGCAGAGCGGCCGTGCCCGGTGCGCCCCAATTGATGAGCGCGATCAGGCACAAGACCATGCTGGCGGCGGTGCTGGCGAAGAACAGCGGCAGGAATATGGTCCGCTGGATCACGAAGTTGATCGCATTCATCGCCTGCATGCCCGCCGGATGGTCCAGCGCGGCCAGCGCGTACATGATGAACACCGAGAATGCGAAATAGAGCCCGGCCATCAAGCCGGCGGAAATCAGCGCGAACCAAAGCAGCGCCTCTGTCAGCATATTCATTCGACCCTCTCTCCGATATTTTCAGGCGATCTTATTTTCTGCCGCCATCCTGTCAAATCGCCGCGTCTCCTACCAGTTCGCGGTTGCCGGGTCCGGGCCGACCCGACCGTCAGATGCGTCCATCGCCGCAATCGTGGCCTTATCATCCTCGTCCAGTTCGAAGGAAAACACGTCGAAATTTGCCCGAATCCGCTCGGGCTTGGAGGATTTGGGGATCACCACCAGCCCGCTCTGCACATGCCAGCGGATCATCACCTGCGCGATGCTGCGCCCGTGCTTTTCGGCAATGCCCCCCAGCACCGGATCGGCCAGCAGATTGCCGCGCCCCAGCGGCCCCCAGCTTTCCGAAACGATCCCATGCCGCGCATTGGCTTCGCGCAGTTCCCGCTGTTGGAAGGCGGGATGGCATTCGATCTGGTTGATCACCGGAGTCACACCCGTTTCCCCGATCAGCCGCTCCAACTGCTCGGCATTGAAATTGGACACGCCGATGGAAAGGATGCGCCCGGCCTCTTTCAGCTCGATCAAGGTGCGCCAGGTTTCGACATAGAGCCCGCGCTCCGGCGAAGGCCAGTGGATCAGATAGAGGTCCACCGGCCCCAGACCCAGCAGCCCTTCGCTCTTCTCGAACGCGGCCAGCGTCCTGTCGCGGCCATGATCGGTGCTCCACAGCTTGGTGGTGACGAACACCTCCTCGCGCGGCACGCCGTATTCCTGCGCCGCCTGGCGCACACCCGCGCCCACGCCGGCCTCGTTGCCATAGAGGGTCGCCGTGTCGATATGGCGATAGCCCGCCTGGATCGCCCCGCTGACCAGATCGGCCGTCTCCTTCTCCGCCATGTCGAATACGCCAAGGCCGATCTGCGGGATGGAGCGCCCATCGTGGAAGGCGATGCGCGGCTGCTCTGCTGTGATGATAGTGTCTGTCATATTTGTCAGACTAGTTGACACAGTTCGCACTGTACAATGGGGGAAACGGCAAAAAACGTTACCTTGGGCGGCAAAAGCGTAACCTTGCGGCCCATTTGCGCAGGCCGCAGGCACAAAGCGTCACCTTCGGCCGAAAAAGCGTCAACTTGGCCTGCGAAAAGTGTCACCTTGCATTCCCCGAACTGTCGCCTTGCAGCATCCGGTCGATCATGGAAAAGCCCGGCCGGGAAGGACGCCTGAGAGCCGCCCGACGCCGCTCCTTCCCCGCGGCGAGAGCCAGCGGCCAGCCTTCGGCCACCATCGCGGAACGCCGCCGCAATCGATAGGCCGATTGCCGCGTCATCCCCACGGCGCGCGCGGCCTGGGCCACCTTGCCGCATTCGGACAGCGCCTGCAGGAAGGCGAGCGCCTTATGCGGCGTCCAGCGATATTCGTCATAGGTTTGCGGAGCGTCCGGGGGCGCGGCATGCTCGGGAGGAGGATCGGGAGGCAGCACCTCCGGTGAGCCATAGGCAGGCGGAGCGAAATCGGGGCGCAGCTGCGCGGCGAAGAGTGTCTGTGCGTGCTGTTTCATCCGGCAGTGTAAGGCACAGATGGGGAGTTGTAGGAAAGGTGTTTTTTTGGGTCCCCAACCTAACAAATCGTCATTGCGAGCGAAGCGAAGCAATCCAACAACCAAACGCACTGCACTGGATTGCGGCGGCGGCTACGCCGCCTCGCAATGACGAAGTGGTTCCCACCCGCCCGGAACCAATCCGCCGCAAACCGCGTTAAACCGCCAGATATTAATCAAAACCGGAGCAATCGCTGATGAAGCTGACATTCGCGTTTCTGGGCGCTGGAGCACTGGCCCTGATGTCGGGCGCAGCCGCAGGATCGGCCGTCAACACCGATCCGGTATCGCGCGCCGATAGCGCCGCCCCGTCTTTCGCGGCCGGGCATCCCCAGCCCGCCGTGAACCGCGAAGTCGCCCGCGGCCCGGACCATTATCCGCTGGAAACGCCCCGCGGCGTGGTGCCGATTTCGGAGCTCTCCTGGTACGGGGTGCAGCGCAGTCGCGCTCACCTCTGGCGCGATGACGCCTATAGCATGGCACAGCGCGGTGCGGACGGCGCTCAGCGCGCTTGGGAGCGGACTATGCAGGCCGGTCGCAGTGCCGCACGCATCGGGCTAGGCGAAGTGCAGCAGGCGGTGATCGAGGTGCAGCCCGCCCGCGCCGAGCCGCTGCAAAATGTGGACCTGGCCAAGACGCGCCAGGGGTCCCGCATGATCGACGTCGCTGCGGAACTGGCGCGGTATAGGTGAGTGGTTGGGTAGAGGCCAACTTGCGCCTCCCCGTTCGTCCTGAGCCTGTCGAAGGGCGAAGCTGCGCTTCCGAAGGGCGAAGGCACGCTAGAAAATATGCCCCACGATATCGTCATCCCCGCGAAGGCGGGGTCCCAAATTGGCTAAAGTTTCCTGCGGCGAATGCCTCGGTCTACAGAATCACTCTCGTCACAATTCGATAGAGTGAAAGCTCTCACTCAAAGTTAGTCTTAGACGAAGTACGAAGTACAAACTTCTCAAAAATGCACTAACAGCATTTTATGAGCTTTCTTCCCAAATATGCATCTCCATGCAAACTCGCTGAAAATATCCCCGCGGCTATCGCTGAACTGCTTCAAGCCGATACGGACCTGAAGAAACGATTTCGTGAAGAGACGATTACAGATCTCGTTGTCGCATCACTTAAAGCCTTGCCTATCGAACGACTTGTTGTGGCTGTTCCACAGGAAAAGATTACAGGCTCCGACTTTGATATAACCGTTGTTGCCGACGACCGTAAGGACGCAATCCAATTTAGACTGCAAGCTAAGCGGCTCTCCGCCCACCCCACGGACTGGAAAACCGGGTCGTACAAGGAGCTCGCACACCCTCACAATTCGGGCGGTCAAGCCGCGACACTTATCCGTTCATCTGCAAATGAGAAGATACCGACGATCCCTCTCTATGCATTTTACAATCCGCAAGGAACAATCGACCAGTCAAATGGTGCAATCTCGGGATTCGAACTGGCGAGCGGAATTGCTGTTTCTCATTTAGTACGAGAGATGGTGAAAGCAAAACCACAAAGACGGCCATACAAGAGAGTGGGATTCCTCAAGCCACTATTTTTCCCACTAGCCAAATTACTTTGCGAGCCGTTCGCTTTGGAACCAGAAAACGACGACCAAAGATCGACGCCGAGGCCCGAAGTATTCCGGCGAATCATCAATGAAGCAATTGATTCTAGAACAACGGAAATAGAGGACTTCGTGCTTGAGGATTTGTCATTTGGACTTGCTCTACCAGAGCCGGAAATCGAGCGACTGTCACGCCTTACAGAGGAGGACAGCCAAACACCTCCCGCCAGAATGCGCAAATTTAGGAGAATGCGAAGCGAAGTACTTCCAATATACATGGAGAGGATCCTCGATCAGGCATACGACAAACGCGTGGTGGCAGCCCCGATCAAAAGGCCCAAAATAATTCTTCAATCTGACTAGCGCTCGCGAGATTGATGAAAGAGCTTTCTCCTTCGCCACTCGGTTGACGCTACACCCTCAAATTTTCGTGAAAATGTCAGGAAACTGTAGAGGTGTTTTTCGCTTCAGCCTTTGGGCTGTAAGCGTGGCCAATCGTCGTGCCGGTGTTGCGCCCAAAGAGCGACAAGTGACAGTCCGCCGTCCTCACCCCTCCCAACGCATCCCAGCCTCACATCGTCGCAACGCGCGGAACCGGTGACGGGCCAGCGGGTTCACCCGCGAGAGTCCTATCAACCGGAGAATTTTTCGATGAATCTGACGCGTGTTTCTGCCCTTCCCCTTGCCCCTGCCGCGCTGCTGCTGGCGCTGGGCGCCTGCCAGTCCGAAGCGGGCCAGCAGGCCGATCAGCTGGAGGATGAAATCGAAGCACAGGCAGAGGCGAGCGCTGTGGGCGGCGGCGATGCCGTGGCCGCGCTGGGCCTGACGGAAGCGCATCTGATCGATGCCGATCTGGTCTCCCCCGACGGCAAGGAGCTGGGCGATGTGAAGCAGGTGCGCCGCAATGCCGACGGCGTGGCCGACGCGCTGGTGGTGGAGCTGGAAGACAGCGATCCCGACCGTTTCGTGGAGCTCCCGCTGGACGGGCTTTCCGCGCGCATCAGCGGCGGCGACACCCAGGTCGAAACCGAAATGACCGCCGATGAGCTTGCGGCGCTGCCCGACGTGCAGACCGCCGTGGACGCACCGGCAGACGCGCCCGCCACTCCGGCAGTTTGATTTCCTTTCAAGCCCCCGGGCTAGCTCACCCCTGAGTTAGCCCTTGGCCCTCTCTCCCCGAGACCCCTGCACCCCCCGCAACGGGGGAAGAGGGCCAATCAATTGAACGCAGTGACAGGGCCGGCCGGGATCAGCCCTTGTATTTTCCGCGGGTCACGACGCGAAGCAGCCAGTCCGACACGACATTGGTCATGACATCGTAGCCGAAGCTCGAAATGGTCTGCAGGCCGGTGTCGAACCAGGAATGCCCCGATGCTTCGTCCTGGCGCGAGACCCGCCCCTGCGTGATATCCGCCCCGTCGTGATAGATCTCCACCCAGCCATCGGAACCGTCGGTATATTTGAAACGGGCGGCCACGACGTAATCCGTGCCCTGGCCTGCCGGCTGGTAAGCTTCCAGAGCATAGGCGCTGTTGGCGCGGTAGCGGGCGCCATGCGGCCAATTGCCGGATTCGTGCCGCAGGAAAGTGTCGATGCTGTAAAGCGTGTTATCCGTAACGCGGCCGCTCAAGGGCTGGGCCGGAACCAGGCGGATCGCGCCGGTGCGAACCGGCGGCGGCAAGCTGGCCAGTTGGCGCTCCGCCTCCGCCTGGCTGAGCTCCGCCATGGCCTTTTTGGAGCGGGCCAGCGCCGCGCGCGCTTCTTCCTCTGCTATGCGGCGCCTGGCCACGGCGGTGCGATGCCGCGCTTCCTCGACAAATTGCTCCGCCTGCGCCTTGCGTGAGCGGGCCTCTGCTATGTCGGCTTCATAATCCAGCGAGGCAAGATGGTCCTGCCGGGCCTGTTCCAGAGCCAGGCGCCGCTCATAAGCCTCCCGCTCGGCACGATCGGCCGCCGCGCGGAGAGCCTGCGCGCGCTGCCGCTCTTCCTCTTCATGCGGAAAGAATTGCCGCCGCAGTTCCTGCAGGCGCTGGGCGAAGGTCTTTCCCGAACACAGCGTCCGCCCGCCATAGCGGGTCGTGGAGATGGCGAACTGGCCAGCCCGCACCTGGTCGGAGAAAGCGGCATCGAACTCCGCCTCGGGCAGGCAGGGATCCGGCTCCCTGGCCTGCAATGGCGCCGCCTGACCGACAAGGCCAGCGACAAAAGCCGAAACCAGCGTGACTTTTCGGACCATTATCGTCCCCCCGAACGAACCCCCATTGGCCAGTGATTCCTTTTATTACAAAGAAGGGGGTATCTGCCAAGAAGAACGCGCCTGCCGTTCAGTAATCAGAGCCGTCCACTGTTTCAAAACAGCACGTTTTGCGTCAAACGGCCTGGGCGCAAATCGCCAAGCCTTCCTGTCTGGACTTGCCGAGCATTTCGCGCGTGCCCGTTCGACTTCACCTGGGACAGGCTTCAATCGCCCGCCAGCGTCGCGGCGACCAGGGCATTGGCGTGGCCGTGGCCCAGCCCGTGTTCATCCTTGAGGAACGCCACCAGTTCCATGTGTTTGGCCGGCATGCGTTCGCGCAGCAGCCCCTGCCAATGCGCGATCGGCTGGCCGTATTTCTTCTCGATCGAGGGGAAATAGGACGCCGGGCCCTTCACCTTTTCGTCTGCCATCGCTCTCAGTCCTTTGCCGGAACGTAGAGATCGCCGCCCTCGCGGAACTTCTCCGCCATTTCCTCCATGCCCTGCTCGGCATCCTTTTGCGTCTCCGTGGCGGCGATGAACTCATCCGAACCCTGGTTCTGCTTGGCGGCGAATTCGCGCACTTCCTGGCTGATCTGCATGGAGCAGAATTTGGGCCCGCACATGGAGCAGAAATGTGCCGTCTTGGCGCCTTCGGCCGGCAGCGTCTGGTCGTGATACTGCTCCGCGGTATCGGGATCGAGCGACAGGTTGAATTGGTCGCGCCAGCGGAATTCGAACCGCGCACGGCTTAGCGCGTCGTCGCGCAATTTGGCCGCCGGGTGCCCCTTGGCCAGGTCCGCCGCATGGGCCGCCAGCTTGTAGGTGACGACGCCGACTTTCACATCGTCGCGGTCGGGGAGGCCGAGATGCTCCTTGGGCGTGACGTAGCAGAGCATCGCCGTGCCGTACCAGCCGATCTGCGCCGCGCCGATGCCGCTGGTGATGTGATCGTATCCCGGCGCAATATCGGTGACGAGCGGGCCGAGCGTGTAGAACGGCGCTTCGCCGCAAGCTTCCAGCTGCTTGTCCATATTCTCCTTGATCTTGTGCATGGGCACGTGGCCCGGCCCTTCGATCATCACCTGCACGTCCTGCGCCCAGGCCTTCTTGGTCAGCTCTCCCAGCGTGTAGAGCTCCGCAAACTGCGCCTCGTCATTGGCGTCCGCGATGCTGCCGGGGCGCAGGCCATCGCCCAGCGAATAGGCGATGTCATAGGCTTTGCAGATCTCCGTGATCTCGTCGAAATGCTCGTACAGGAAGCTCTCCTTGTGGTGGGAGAGGCACCATTTCGCCATGATCGAACCGCCGCGGCTGACGATGCCGGTGACGCGCTTGGCCGCCAGCGGCACATAGGCCAGGCGCACGCCGGCATGGATGGTGAAATAGTCCACCCCCTGCTCCGCCTGTTCGATCAGCGTATCGCGGAATATCTCCCAGGTCAGGTCCTCGGCCACGCCGCCGACCTTTTCCAGCGCCTGATAGATCGGCACGGTGCCGATCGGCACGGGGGAGTTGCGGATGATCCATTCGCGCGTGTCGTGGATGTTGCGCCCGGTGGAAAGGTCCATCACCGTGTCCGCGCCCCAGCGGATCGACCAGACCATCTTGTCCACTTCGCTGGCCACGTCGCTGGCGACGGCGCTGTTGCCGATATTGGCGTTCACCTTGACCAGGAAGTTGCGGCCGATCGCCATCGGTTCGCATTCCGGGTGGTTGACGTTGCTGGGGATGATCGCCCGGCCGCGCGCCACTTCATCGCGCACGAATTCCGGTGTCACGTGATCGGGGATGGCGGCGCCCCAATCCTGCCCGTCGCGGATCAGGTTTTCCCGCGCGATTTCCCGCCCGATATTCTCACGCAAGGCGACATATTCCATCTCCGGCGTGACGATGCCCCGCTTCGCATAATGCATCTGGGAGATATTGCCGCCCGCTTTGGCGCGCAGCGGTTTCCTGAGCGCGGTGGGGAA
This sequence comes from Alphaproteobacteria bacterium, assembly GCA_030430365.1. Lineage (GTDB taxonomy): Bacteria > Pseudomonadota > Alphaproteobacteria > Sphingomonadales > Sphingomonadaceae > Andeanibacterium. The sequence goes on from JAUIFP010000030.1 coordinate 20,195, forward strand.
CGCCGGCACGCCGCCGCTCCGGTCCGGGCCCAGCTGGCCGTTATCTTCCGGCTTCACGTCACGCGGATCGTATTCCTCCACATCGCCGCGGGCGAGCTGCCATTCGCGGCGCAGCGCAGGCAGGCCGGCGGAAATATCAATCTGCGCAGCGGGATCGGTATAGGGGCCGGAGGTGTCGTAAACGCGCAGCGGCGGTTCCCCGCTGGAAGGCTCCAGGTCGATTTCCCGCATGGCGACATTCAGCTTGCCGACATGCACCTTGCGGCTGCCGCGGATCGGCCCGGTGGTGACGCCTATTTCGATATGGGAATTGATGTCGGCCATAAAAAACTCTCCAGGATACGGAGAGAGAGCCACGGAATTCTTCTGGAAATCCGCTCCCTCCCTCCGCCGGTCTTAACCGGATCAGGTTCAGCGGGTCGACGGCTCGTGCCGCCCTCTCAAGCGCCGTGCGGATGGCCCGCAGCGCTCCCCCGGGGATGGGGCGCAGACTAACCCTTCGCCCGGCCCCGCGCAAGCGCATCGCTGCGCCGCCGGACAGGCCGTGCGGCATGTGCTATGGAGATTGCAGATGGGGGCCGAGAAAAGGAGAGTCGATATGACGAAACCTGTGGCCCGAATACTGGCCGTATCCCTCGCCCTGGCCCTGCCTGCTGCCGCCACGGCGCATCACGGCTGGGCCTGGACCGAGGAAAAGGAAAGCCGCCTGGAAGGCACGATCGAGAAGATCTATTTCGGCAACCCGCATATGCATCTGCAATTGCGATCCGAAGGGGAGCTGTGGGAAGTCGATCTCTCACCGCCGATCGTTGCCCGGGGCTCCGGCTTCGGGCCGGACGCCGCCAAGGTGGGCGACGCGGCGGTGCTGACCGGGCACCGCGCGCGCAACGCCGATGCGCTGGGCTTCAAGGCAGAGACGATCACGGTGCGCGGCAAGACCTATGACGTCTATCCGCGGCGGGAAAAGACGCTCTAGCGGGTAAAGGGGCGCGGCGCCGCGATAGACCTGGCAGGCCGGCCGGGCTAATCGCCCTGCCCGTGACTCGGCCCGCATGACCCAGCTCTATCGCCTCGATGCCAGCGCAGCGCAGATCGCGCGGGCCTTCGGCGCGCGCAGTGGATCCGATCCCTGGGCAGGCGGGCATATCGCGCCGGGCGGCTTCGCCCCGGTGGTGACGGCGGGGCGCGAATTCGTGGCCGGGCCCAGGCTCACCCGCGGGGAGCCGCGCATGATCCCGCGCGTGTGGGGCGTGCCCCCGCCGCCGAACGTTCCCTATGACGGGCGCAATGCGGTGCTGAGCGTGCGCAATACAGACAGCCCCTTCTGGATCGGCAATCTGCGCAACAGCGAATTTCGCTGCCTGGTGCCCGCCACCGCCTTCATGGAATGGGGAAAAGGAGTGGACAAGGAAGGCAAGCGCATCCGCCACTGGTTCGCGCCTTCGGATCAGGAGCTGTTCGCCTTTGTCGGCGTGTGGAAGGACAGCGAAGTGCCCAGCTTTGCCCTGCTGACCTGCGAGCCCAATGCGGCGCTGCGCGCCATCGGACGCGAGAGCATGCCGGTGATCCTGCCCCCCGATCCGCGCGCCCATTCCGCCTGGCTGCACGCCGGTTGGAAGGAGGCGAGCCGGCTGGTCGCGCCTTATTCCTCATCCCTGATGCTGGAACGCACACAGGCGTGAGCGGGGGTGGCGTGACAGCCTAAACTGTCGGCACAGTGCCGCCATCGATCACATATTCGGTGCCGGTTATCGTTCCGGCGCGATCGGAGGCGAGGAAGGCGATAAGGTTCGCAATTTCCTCCGGCTTCGAGGGCCGCCCAATCGGTACTCCGCCCAGAGAATCCATGATCATTTGCTTGCCTTGCTCAATATCGAGGCCATGCTCCGCAGCCAGCCGCTGGGCCAAGGCTACAGAGGCTTCGGTCTCGATCCAGCCCGGTGACACGCGAACGACCCGGACTCCGTTGCGGGCGACCTGCTTGGAAAGGCTCTTGCTGTAAGTCGACAAGGCTGCCTTCGCGGCCGCATATGCCGTCGTGGCTTCGGGCAGCGGAAGCTCCCGCTGGATGGACGTGACGTGAATCACCACCCCCGAACCGCGCGCCTCCATGCCGGGCATCAGTGCGCGGTCGAGACGAACCGCTGGCATGAGGTTGAGGTCCAGCTCTTGCTGCCACTCCTCGTCATCTAGAGCCTCATATCCGCCTGCCGGAGCGGAGGAACCGCCCAGCATGTGTACCAGAATGTCCACCCCGCCGAGCCGCTCACGCACGGCCGCTGCAACGGCGGCGCAGCCTTCGGAACGGGTGAGATCGGCACTGACGAACTGCGAATCCGGTATCTCCGGCGGCCTGCTCCGGGCTGTTGTCAGCACCCGTGCACCGAGCTGATTGAACAAGGCCACCGTAGCGGCTCCGGCTCCGCGCGTGCCCGAAGTGACCAGGGCCCGTTTCCCTTTCAGGCTCAGAAACGGTGTCATGGCACGATCTCGAGTTCTGCGATCTGTCCGCCCTTCAGGAGGAAAAGATAGCGCAGGTCCACCGGGCTTCCTGGGAAGTTGCCGACCAAGTGGCTGGTAACGGTCAAGCGATCGCCGTCTTGCGACAACGCAAAAGGTTCTACGGTATAAGTGTACTGCGTCGATGCATTGGCCATCCACTGCCTGATCGCATCGCGGCCGGCGTAAGTATTGCCTTCATCGATGACGACGGCATCCTCCAGAAAGCATTCCGATATCGCCCGCGCGTTGCCCTTCCTGTCAGCTGCAAAATAGTCCGCGATCACGTTTGGAAGTTCGATACTCATGGCTTTTCTCCTCTTGGCTGCAAATCACCATTTAGAGCTTTGCCTTGATTCTGATAATTGGGACAAATGTGGATAAGCTGTTGCGGATTGCAGGATAATGAGAAGCTATAATTTGAGCGATTTCGATGCCGTGCTCGCAATAAACCGGAAGGGTTCGTTTCGCGCGGCGGCCCTCGATCTGGGAATATCGACGAGCGCGCTAAGCAACGCCATCGCCAAGCTGGAAGGGCAGCTTGGGGTGCGCCTGTTCAATCGCACGACGCGCAGTGTTGCGTTGACCGAGGCGGGACAAAAGTTCGTCGATCAAGTGACGCCTGCACTGCAAGACATCAACCACGCGCTCGATACCGTTCAATCGCAGCAGCAGACGCCTTCGGGCACACTGCGCATCAATACGTTCGCAACGGCAGGACGGGAGATACTCGCTCCGCTCGTCTTGGAATTTCTGCGTCGTTATCCCGAAGTTCGGATCGATCTCGTGACCGAGGGAAACCTGATCGACATCGTGGCCAATGGGTTCGATTTCGGCATCCGCAGCCGGAACCTGGTCCCTACCGACATGATCGCCATCCCCCTGGGGCCGCCAAGACGTTATGCCGTGGTCGGCTCTCCCGCCTACTTCGAAAGCCGGGATCCGCCGCGGGTTCCCGCCGACCTGCTGAGACATTCCTGCATCCGCACCAGATTGCCCAACGGGGCGCTCTTCCGCTGGCCGTTCGAAGCGGACGGGCAGCCGGTACAGGTCGACGTAGATGGGCCGATCACCTTGGACGAGGCGAGCTTGGCACGGACCGCGGTGCTCCAATCGGTGGGCCTGGGATTTTTCATGGAATCCGATGTGCGCGAAGATATCGCGGCGGGACGCTTGGTTCGCGTTCTCGAGCAATGGACGCCCCCGTTGTCGCCGCTTTGCCTCTATTACCCTAGCAGGCGCAATCCTCCGGCTGCTTTCAGGCTGTTCGTCGATTTGGCACGTGAATTGGCGCGCTCGAGCTAGCTCCCGGCAACCGGCAAAGAACTGCCTCGATCCATCTTGCGGCGCCGATAAAAGGAGGCCGCTCTCCAGCAAGAAACCTGCAGAAATGCGCCCGCCAGGGGCCCGGATGCCGGTCGTTCCCATTCACAATGAAGGAACACAGCGCCCGCCAGATGGTTGTCACATCGTTGGATCGGAAAAGAGCGAAGGAAAGAAAATGATCAAGAAGCTTATGATTGCGCTCGGCTTTACCGCCATGAGCCTGTCGGTCGCTGCCTGCAATACGGTGAAAGGCGCCGGGGAAGACATCGAATCCGTCGGTGAAGCAGGTTCAGACGCAATCGATTAAGAGGCGGCAATCCGCCCCTGGCAGTGCGCGGAAAGCGGCGTGGCATGTGCCCGCCCCTCTCCCGCACCTGCCGGCATTGCAGGGCGCTGAGCAACTCAGCCCTGGATCACACAAACCGTCCGAAACCGCCCAGTGCGAGCACGCCGCCTAGCAGCAGGGTGATGATCGCCCAGCCGCGATGCATGGCGGCCAGATTCTTGAGCCAGAAGTGGAAATAGAGGTCTGAAAAGCCCATTACCACCAGCGCTTCCAGCATCATCAGCCCGCCGATCGCCTTCATCACGCAGGCCACGATGTCCAGCGGGTCCCACGGATTGACCAGATAGATCGCCGCGCCCAGGAACAGTTCCAGCAGGCCGCCGATCAGCTGCAGCGCAGGCGACTTGTCGATCTCGTCTATCATCGTACGCCAGGTCCCGGGCTGGCGCAGCGCGCCGATGGCGGCGAACACCGCGAACAGGCCGAGCAGAGCGGCCGTCCATGCCGTGGGGTCGAAAGTATCGGGCATAGTCCTCTTCCCTTGTCATATTCCGAAAGGGAATTTGCGGACGCATCCGGCCGGGGTGCCTGCAATGCCCGCTCCCTCCCATTTGCCCGTCTGAGCGGGCTGCTGTGGGATCGCGCGGGAAATTAGGAGCGAGCTTGCCCGCTGTCCAGCTTGCGATGCAGATTGCGCACACGGCGCAGCATCAGCGCCGCGGCCACCACCACGAAGGGCACGGCAATGGCGCTGCCTATGGTCGGATCGGGCCAGTGATAGGCGCGGTGGAGCCCTTCCAGCAGGTAATGCACCAGGCCGACCGCGTAATAGGATACCGCCACGACGGAGAGCCCCTCAACCGTTTCCTGCAGACGCAATTGCAGCGCCAGGCGCCGCGCCGTGACGCCCAGCAGATCCTTGTTCTGCTGTTCCAGCGCCAGCTCTATATGGCCGCGCAAAACGTCGGATGCGCGCTGCAGCCTGCCCCCAATCCGCTCCAGCCGGGTTTCGATGCTGGCGCAGGTGCGGATCGCCGGATTGGTGCGGCGGGAAAGATATTCCCACATCCCGACATAGCCGGGGCAGGGCCGTTCCTGGATCGCATCCAGCCGCCGCAGCACCAGTTCGTGATAGGCCCGCGTCGCCCCGAAGCGGAAGGCGGAGCGCGCGCTGGATCGTTCCAGCAGCAGCGCGTTGTTCGAAATCTCGTCCAGCAGGCGGCGGTTTTCCTCCAGGCCGGAGCTGCCGTCTATCCCGCGCACCAGCTCGGGCAATTGCGCCTCGATCGCGTTGAGTTCGGGCGCGATCCTCTCGGCCAGCGGCAGGCCGAGCATGGCGAGCGAACGATAGGTTTCGATTTCCAGCAGGCGCTGCACCACTGCGCCGGTGGCCCCTTCGTCGATTCCGCAATTCTGCAGGTGGAAGCGCAGGAAACCGTCATCCCCCTGGCGGAAGGTGGAGCTGATCCGCGCCTTGCCCTCCAGCAATTCGCTGCACACGATGCCTTCCGCTTCCGGCCCCTCCGCCCGCGGCGCGGGATCGGGCGAGACATGCATCACCAGCGCGACATGCAGCCGCCCTTCACCTTGATCGGTGGTGTCGGGCACGGCCTTGCCCAGGCGCTTCCTGAGCACTTGCAGCGGCGTCAGCTCCGCTTCGCAATCGTACAGCGTCCAGGTCAGGAATTCGCCGTGCCGTTCCCAGCGCAGGCTGCGATCGGGCGCGGCGTAGAAGCGGGCCTGGGCCGGCGGCGGCCAGCCGCGTTCGCGCACCAGCTCAGCCAGCAGCGCCTAATCCGCCTGCTGCTGCCCCGGCGGCGCGGAAAAGGCGGCATAGACGATACGCGTGGGAGTGGAGATGGGCAGAAATGGCCGGGCGTGCAGTTCCGCCAAGACGCGGTCCCTGTCGGGATGGGGGGAAAGCGGAGCAGAGGTTTCGGTCACTGTCACTCGCTCTCCTTGCAGAACCGTAGTGACGATAGGCCGGGATTGGGGGCGGGACAATCGCCCCAAAGCAAATTTGGATCAGCCGCCCGGCGGCAGGCGCTTCAGGCGGGCGGGCCGATCAGAAAGTGTAGCCCAGGCCCAATGCGCCCATCCACTGATCGGCGCTGCCCCGCTCCGCAGTGAAGGGGGATGCCTTGGCATCGCCCAGCATGCGCGAATATCCGCCGAGGAAGACCAACGACAACCCGCCATCGGTGAGATCGCCATTGAGGTCGATACCGCCGATCATGGTCAGGCCCGTGCGGGTAAAGCCGGCATCCGCGTCATAGGCGGTGAGGCCGGTGGCCAAGGCCTGGTCGGGCGTGAGCGTGTAGTAATAGTCCATGAAATCGCCGTCGCCATATTCGGCGTCGAGCGTGAGCGCCACGGCCGCGCCGCGGCTGAGCGGCGTGAAATAGGTTACCGACGGGGCCACCACCATCCCGTCATGCGCGCCCAGCACGTCCCAGCGGACATCCAGGCCGACGGAAAGGCTGTCATAGTCGTGCAGCACCTTGGGAACGGAAATGCCCGCCGTGGGCCCCACTTCCAGGGCGCGGTCCAGCTCGCCCAGGCTTTCCACCACCGGATCTTCAATATCGGTCGCGCGGTTGGAGCGCAGACGCACCGAGGTGCCCAGCGACACGCCGATCCCGTCCCCTGAATCGGGTATGAAATCGAGCGCGAAACCCGCCGGACGCGGTGAAATCCCGACGCCCTGGATATTGCCCTGCACGATCGGGGCAGGTGTGAGTACGTAATCGTCCGAACCGTCATATGATGGGCCATACATCACGCCCGCGCCGACACTGATCCAGTCCCCTTCGAAGACGGTGCCTTCCTCACCAACCGGCAGGTTTTCCGGGTTCTGAGCCGCAGCTTGTGCAGAGACCAGCAATGCCGGCATGGCGAGAAGGCAAAAAGGCGCAAATTTCATACGAGTGTCCTGTGACATTTTGAAATCAACGGAAAAGTGCGGCTCGCGTTCCACGAAGCGGTATCTGCCCGGATGGCTTTCATCCCATGGCCTGCCATTCCCGGATGCTGTCCAGCGGCCAGATCAGCATCCAGATATTGAGCGTCAGATTGTCGCGGATCACCGCCAGGGTGAACAGTTCCAGCGCAATGGCGAACGCGACGCTGGCCCACACCGGCAAGCGCGCGGCGAGCAGGAAACCGATCACCATCCAGCCGATATCCGACATGGAATTGACGATGCTGTCGCCCACATAGCCCCAGCTGACCGTAACCTCGCGGTAGCGGTCGATAATCATGGGCGTGTTTTCCAGCACTTCCCAGAAACCTTCGAAAGCGACGGCGATCGGCAAGGCCCATTTGGCCGGAAGGCCGCCGAAAAGCTTCAATTTGGTCCAAAGGATCCAGGCGAAGAAATAGAACAGCAGCCCGTGAATCAGATGGCTGGGGCTGTACCAGTCGGCGATATGCTGGCTGTTTTCCGAAGACTGGACCACGCCGTGCCACAGCTTGACGGTGCCGCATTCGCAGATCGGCGGACGGCCCATCGCCAGCAGGATGGCCAGCACCAGCAGGGCAAGCCCGATAGTTGCGACCAATGCACGGCGATGAGGCAACAGGCTTGTCACACACCCCTTTTTGCTCGTCCTGAAGATCGAAGCAAGCGTTGCGCATATGGCCGCATCGTCTAAACCCGTGGGCATCATGAATGGGTACGAATGCGATATCGCCATTGTAGGCGGCGGGCTGTCGGGCGGCCTGATTGCCGCTGCGCTGGCCGCGCGCAGGCCCGATCTGAGCCTGCAACTGATCGAAGCGGGCGAGGAACTGGGCGGCAACCATCGCTGGAGCTGGTTTGCCAGCGACCTTTCGCCTGCCGCCGCCGATCTGCTGCAGCCCTTCCCCAAGGCGGAATGGGGCGATGGCTATGACGTGCGCTTCCCTGGGCATGAGCGGCGCCTGTCCACCCCCTATCGCTCGCTCGCCTCGCGCGATTTCGCCGCGCATCTGCATTCCGTGCTGCCCGAAGGCACCATTCGCCGAAACATGGAAGTGGCCGCGCTGGATGAAAACGGCGTGATGCTGGAAGACGGGACGCGGATGACCGTGGGCGCCGTGCTGGACTGCCGCGGCCAGGCCCCCTCCCCCCACCTGACCGGCGGCTGGCAGGTCTTCCTGGGGCGGCATCTGCGCACCCATGCCCCGCATGGCGTGCAGCGCCCGGTGATCATGGACGCCGCCGTGCCGCAAATCGGCGGCTATCGCTTCGTCTATGTCCTGCCGCTTTCGGACCGCGAATTGCTGGTGGAAGATACCTATTACGCCGACGATCCCGTGCTGGACCGCGATGCGCTGGAAACGCGAATCGACGCCTATTGCACAGAGCGTGGCTGGAGCGGCGAGACGCTGGTCAGCGAAACCGGCATTCTGCCGGTCATAACCGGCGGAGAGTTCAGCGCCTTCCAGCGGGAAAGCCGCATTGCCGGGGTGGCACGCGCGGGGCTGCGCGGGGGCTTTGCCCATCCGCTGACTTCCTATTCTCTGCCGCAGGCCGCCGCGATCGCGCTTTTGGTGGCAGGCCATGCGGATCTGCCCGGGCCGCGGCTGGCCGCCCTGCTGGATGACAGGGCCAGGGCGCATTGGGCGCAGACGCGCTTCTACCGCCTGCTGGGATCGATGCTGTTCGGCGCGGCGCGGCCCGAAGAGCGCTGGCGCGTGTTCGAGCGGTTCTATCGCCTGCCAGAAAGCCTGATCGAGCGTTTCTATGCCGCGCGCTCCACCCGGCTGGACCAGGCCCGCGTGCTGTGCGGCAAGCCGCCCGTCCCCATCGGCAGAGCTCTGGGCGCCTTGCTGGGCAAAGGCACGCCTATGGCGCAGGAAAGCCCCGAAACGACCAGGGAAGCGGCATGAACGCAGCGGCGGAAAAATACCTGGGCAAGCGCGTCTGCGTGATCGGCAGCGGCTTCGGCGGGCTGGCGCTGGCCATCCGCCTGCAAACGGCAGGGGTGCAGACCACGCTGATCGAAGCGCGGGACAAGCCCGGCGGCCGGGCCTATTTCTGGGAGCGCGAAGGCTTCACTTTCGATGCCGGGCCCACCGTGATCACCGATCCATCCTGCCTGCG
>JAUIFP010000031.1 GCA_030430365.1 Alphaproteobacteria bacterium
TCCGCTCTGCGACCTGATAAGGCTGATCAGTGTGCCCCCGTCCGGTATTGCCGATATGCTTGCAGTGGGGACTTGCAGGTGTTGTTCGACCCAACGAACGAGTGCTTCCACTCGCGAGCAAGTCCCAATTGTTTTATTTTCCCCTCACTGCATTGCGTATCACCGGCACATTCAGCCGTTTCGCGAAGCGAAAACGCGAAGCGTCGGAACGTCTACCAATGATAAAACGAATGGAGCGGAGGATTTAATCCGCCGCAGGGATCATTTTTTTTGGGTGGTCCGGCAATTGCCGCAAACGAGCCCCCGGCCGAAGTCTGAATCGCGGCCTTTTGCCCCGAGATCGAGAGCTTCGCCGTCGAGCGCGCGCAGGGCATTTGCGCCTGGGCCGGACAACATGAAGAGCCGGCCGGCCACAAGGGGAGCGGCAAATGAGGTGCCACGCACATCGATAAGTTGTCCGCTCAGGTCCGCTGCCAGAGTGTCCGCTCCTGGAGCGGAATAGTCGAGGTGGATTGCCTTGCTGGCTTCTATGAGCAGCCGGTTCCTGGCGTCGACACCCGTTACGGAGATAACCCCGTCGAAATTCGCCGGATAGGCAGGCGGCGCAGCAGGCCCGTCATTGCCGACAGGGGCAATAATCAGCACGCCTTGGGCGACGCTTTTCTCGACGGCTTTTTTCACAAGCGCATTTTCGGGGCCGACGAGACTGACGACGATAACCGGCACGCGCTTGGATGTGAGCCAGCCGATTGCCTTGGCCAATGCCAGAGCATTGCCTCCGGTAGGATCGGCGCCGAATACGTCGGCGACCAGCAGAGGCGCCAGCGGTGCTGCGCTGTTGATCGGCTTGGCACCGGCGGCAAGGGATGCAACCGCCGTAGCGTGAGGATTGGGCAAGGGAGCTCCGCGAGCAAATCCCTTCTGTTCGACGGACGAGAGGATCGCCGGATGGGCCCCAACGCCGCCGTCGATAATGCCGATTGCCTTGCGGTCACCCACTTTCGATTGCAGCAACGCCGCCCCCGGCACGGCAGGCATGGCGAGCGACGCGCTCTGGGCGTGCAGATGGTTCGCGGTAAACTCCGTGCCCGGTGCCAGCGACCTTGCATCGGTCAACGCGGCCATCAGCGGCATGCCTTCCGGCGTGGCGAGCGTCACGGATCGGATGTCTATGCCGGGGATCAACTCATCGGCTTCAATTGTGTAGCCGGACGCCTGCAGCCGGGTCAGCGTGGCGGTGTCCGGTGACAACGCCAAGATCTGGCCGCGAACCGCTGGCCCTTTGTCAGTGGCCTCAAGCAATTCTGGATAGGTTTCCAGAAGCTGGTTCAGCGCCCTTCGGCTTTCGCCCGGTTCTTCGCTTTCGGTTGCGGTTTCATCGCTGTTCCCAGCTGCGCCACTATTGCCTGGCGAACTGGGTTTGCCCGGTGCAACTCCTTCCGGAGGCGCCGCAGCCGCTCGATCTTGGGCGGTGCTAGCCCGCTCTTGGGCGGCCGAGGCGTTCTCATTGGCCTGCGATGCGCGATCCTGAGCATCGGCGGCCCGATCTTGTGCCGCGGCCGCGTTTTCCGAAGCTTGCGACGCGCGTTCTTGCGCGCCCATTGCCCGATCCTGGGCCGTGGAGGCGTTTTCCGATGCTCTCGAAGCGCGTTCCTGCGCGCTCAGGGCCCGGTCTTGCGCCGTCGAGGCATTCTCCGAAGCGCGTGCGGCACGTTCCTGCGCGCCCATCGCTCGATCCTGAGCAGTGGCGGCGTTTTCCGATGCCCGCGAAGCGCGCTCTTGCGCGGTCATTGCCCGGTCTTGCGCGGCAGCAGCATTTTCCGAAGCACGTGCTGCCCGCTCCTGAGCGTTCGCCGCCGCCTCGATTGCGCGGTCCGCCGCATGTCCGGGAGGGCCGCCTTGCGCTGTGGCAGTGGCCGTCACGCCTGCCATGAAAGCGATTGAGACAAAGAGGAGAAGAGAGCGCCGGATCATTCTTTTGTGCTTACCCGATGTTCAAAAAAGCTTCTCGTCGCTTCAGACTTGCCGAACTTCGCTGCGGCATGGCCGTGCCCTCGCACAGCAAGCGGCCTTTGGGCCAGGCTGCACGCGTTAGCATAGAAGTTGCATCTTCACAGGCATCTCTAAATTTTTGATCAACATCCTTCTGACAAAGCTGCCATGTCCAAAAAGTATCAGTTTCGTGCGGCGTGCCTGTTTCGTGAAACCGGCGTGATGTGCAATTGGATGAAATTCGCCGGGTCGAACGTTATAAACATGTAAGAGGTCGAAGATCGATATTGAGAGCTTCCGGGACCGCATCTTGGCGCTCCTACCCAGGCTGAGACGCTTCGCGATCGGTTTGGCTCAGGATGCTTCGGATGGCGATGACCTCTGCCAAGCAACAATTATGCGCGCCTTGGAGAAACAGAAATTATGGACGCCCGACACGCGCCTGGACAGCTGGATGTTCAGGATCATGCGCAACATCTGGGTCGACGAATTGCGTGCGCGCCAGCGGCGCAGTCAGACCTTCGTGCATGAGGAAGAGGGTGCGGCAGTGGCTTCCAGGGGTTCGCAGGAGGATGCAGCCATGATCGAGGATATCGATCGCGCGCTGCGCGTGCTGCCCGGTGAGCAACGCGAAGCCGTCTTGCTGGTCATGGTTGAAGGATATTCATATCGGGAAGCTGCCGAAATTGCGGGATGCCCGGTTGGAACAATGAACTCACGGCTCGTGCGCGGACGAACTGCACTGCTCAAGCACCTGGGGGACAATGATGATACCGAGTGATGAAGAGCTTGCAGCATTCGCGGATGGCGAGCTCGATGCGCAGAGGGCTCGAATTGTCGAGGCGAAGATTGCCGAAAACCCGGCGCTTGCGAAGCAGGTTGCAGCGCATAAAGCCTTGAGGAACAGACTGGAGCAACATTTCGAGCGGAAGCTGGACGACGACGTGCCTGAGCATCTGGCACGGCTGGTTCGCACCCACGCGCAGGCTACAGCGCCGCGTCCTCGGATTGCTCATTTTGCCAGGTCGACTTGGGGCTGGATGGGGGCGACCGCTCTGGCCGCTTCGGTTGCGCTGGCTGTCGTTTTGACCGGTACCCCTTCAAGCGATTTGGCAAGCGGCAGGCTCGCCAGTGCTCTGGACAACCAGCTCGTTGCTACACAGCCGGACGATGCTGCGATCCGGATCCTCCTGAGCTTCAAGGAAGAGTCAGGCGCGATCTGCCGCGTTTACGGGGGATCGGACGAAAGCGGCATTGCCTGCCGGGCAGACGATGGCTGGAAAATCCGCTTGAAGGGTGAGGCAGGCACACGCCAGTCTACCGAATTCCAAATGGCGTCGAGCGGTGACGCTTCTCTGTTTCAGCGCGCTCAGGAAATGGCGGCGGGTCCCGCTTTGAGCGCAAGTGAGGAACTCGATGCTCGCTCCAATGGCTGGGAAGCCGCGCGCTGATTTCCATTTTTCCCGCGATTCTGTGGACAAAAGCAACCTGAACGCGGATTTGAACGGTCGTTCCGTTTCGTTTTAATCGAAAGACAGCTTGAAGGGGTAGCGGCGCTGCGGATGGGCAGGCCGTTGGACCGCCGCAACTTTTGCGTGCCGCAGGCCAGCGATGGAGCGATCGGAATGATCAGACTTTCGGCATATCTTGGGGGCCTCTGCGCGTTGACGCTTGCGAGCGCCGCCCAGGCACAGGATGCCGAACTGACCGTGACGACGGGCGTGGACTATTCCAGCGGTGACTATGGCACCGGGGTAGACACCAATATCCTGGTCGTGCCCGCCGCAGCCCGCCTCAAGACAGGCAATCTGCGCCTGATTGCCAGCGTTCCCTATATTCGGATCGATGGAGCGGAAAATATCGTTGGCGGCGAAGGCGGGCCCATCGTGGTCGATCCGGACAGTCCGCGCGTTACGCGCGAAGGGATCGGCGATGTAACGCTGGGCGCCAATTATGCGATACCCGAAGAGCGTCTTGGCCTCGCCGTCGATTTCCGCGGTCGCGTTAAATTGCCGACTGCGCAAAGCGGCCTTGGAACGGGCAAGGCGGATGTCAGCCTTGCTGCGGAACTCTCCAAGTCTTTCGGCAACTTTTTGCCATTCGTGTCAGGCGGGTATCGTATTCTGGGTGACCCGGAAGGCGTCGATCTTAACAACGCGCTGTTCGGTTCGGTTGGTGGCAGCGTGATCGTGGGCAAGTCCGTGGTCATGCTGTCATATGACTACCGCGAGGCGACGAGCGCCGCTTCCGTCGACGGCCAGGAAGTGTTTGGCGCCTTCAGCACGCCCGTTTCACAGACGCTGACTCTTACATTTTACGGTTCTGCCGGCCTCAGCGATGGGACGGCCGATTATGGGTTGGGGGCGATGATCTCCCTGCGGGCTTTCTAGGAGATACTTTTGAGGCATCGTGCTTAGTTGAGTAACTATGGATAAGAGAAATGAGGGTCGCCACGCTGTCGAGATGCAGGGGCGTTATCGCGTCGGAACCGGGGTGAGCCGCGACGTTGTCGTGGCCGATCTGTCTCGCCATGGCTGCAAGTTCTTCGATCGCTATTCGAACCTATCCGATGGAGACAGAGTTTCGCTGCGGGTTGGTTCGATCGGTCCGATAGAAGCGAATGTGATCTGGCGGGAAGGCGGATATGTCGGTGTGCGTTTCTGCCATCCGCTTCATCCTGCCGTGCTGGATCATATGGTCGTCACGATGGACGTGTGGACGCCCGTTGACCGCCCGTGAGGCGAGGCTTGCGCAGCACATGAAGCCGCTCACGCGTCAGGCGAGAAGCGTCTATTCCGGCGTCTTGTAGACGATATGGCCCACGGCCGTGTTCGAAGCGGGGACGCGGTAGAAGCGGTATAGCTCCTCCACATTGTATCCCATTGCCGCGCGCATGATCAGCCACATGATCAGCTCGATGCCTTCGCTGCCGGATTCACGCAGGAATTCCAGCCTGGTGATTGTGCGCAGATCGTCGGGCTCATTGCCGAGCCGGTCGAGGAAGGCATTGTCGAATTCGGGGTTTATCAGCCCCGCACGCGGCCCCTGAAGCTGATGGCTCATCCCGCCCGTACCCCAAATCTGCACGTCCAGGTCTTGCGGGAAGCTCCGCACGGCGTCGCGGATCGCCTCGCCCAATTGCCAGCAGCGATTGGCGGAAGGGGTAGGGAACTGTGTGACATTGACGATCAGCGGGATGACCTTGCACGGCCATTCTTCGGGCTGCCCGAATACGAGCGAGAGCGGAACCGTGCAGCCGTGATCGACATCGATGTCGTTCATGATCGTCAGGTCGAACTCGTCGATCACCAATTGCTCTGCGATATGGCCGGCGAGTTCGATATGATTGTAAACCGTCGGCACCTGGCGCTTGCCCCAGCCTTCGTCGGCGGGTTCGAATTCCTCGGCAAAACCCAATGCAAATGTCGGCACGATGTCGAGCATCATGGCGGAAGCGTGATCGTTGTAACAAAGGATAATCACGTCGGGCGTGTTGTCCTTGATCCAGTCTTTCACCCATTCATACCCGTCGAAAATCGGTTTCCAGTCAGGGTCTTGCGTGCGGCCCAGATCGATCGCCGCGCCGATTGCGGGGACATGGCTTGTGCCGATGCCGGCTGTTATCCGCGCCATTTCAGTTCCTGTCCCGCTTGGAGCGCTGGCCCGTCGGCGAACGGCCGCCTTCGCGCATCATGGCGGCATATTGATCGGGCGTCATGCCCGTCATCGAACTGACCGCCCTTTGCGTGCTCCAGCCATCGGTGTTGGAAAGCTTCACAAGGAAATAGATGTTGCCGCCAAGTTCGATCAGCTGATTGAAGTCGCGGTCCAGCACGGCCTGCTTCTGATCCTCGGTCATGCGAAACCGGTCGAGATAGGCGCGCTCGTCCTTCTTGAAGGCCTCCCGATTTTCCGCCTTCATCAAAGACATGCAGAATTTGTGCAGGTGATAGGCCTGGCGGGATCGCTTGGCAGTGAACACTTTCGTGCCCGGAATGTCCTCGAGATCTTCCAGCGGATAAAGGCGAGTGCGCATAAAGCAGGCCTTTCAGACAACCCTTTTCCTCAGGCTATCAGGATTGCGCATAATGGGCCAGCACAGAGATCATCGGGCTGGCAGCCAATAGCCCTCAGGCTTCCCTGTCGAGCCCGTAGAACGCGATATGCGCGGTCAGGCCCTCCACCCCCCGCTCAAGGGTCAGAGAGGCTCCCATGGCCGTGCAGATGTCCCTAGCGATGGCCAGGCCAAGGCCGGAGCCCGGAGTGGCCGGATCGAACCGGGTGCCGATATCGAAGGCCTGTACGATCTGATCATCGCTCAGGCCCGGCCCATCGTCGCTGATGCGGATATCGAAGGTGCCGTCACCCCCGCATTTAAGCGAGATGGACACCTCGCCGCGCGCCCATTTCCCCGCATTGTCGAGCAGGATCGACAAAAGCTCGGAAAGGTCGACGGGGTCCACCGGCAGGGTGGCGCCTTCGCAATCCTCCTCCGCCAGGACGAATTGGCGATCGGGATGCAGGCGCCGCATCGCGCTGAGAATGGGCACGAGCAATTCGGGCAAATGGCTGACAGTGCCGGGGGTTCGCACCCCGGCGGCGGAACGCGCGCGGGCCAGATGGTATTCGACCTGCTGTTCCATCATGCGGGTTTGCTCCAGCAGCACCTTGGCCGATGCTTGCGCGCCCGGAATCTCCGCCATGCGCTCGGCTTCGTCCGTTACGACGGCCAGCGGTGTGCGCAGGGAATGGGCCATATTGCCAGCCTGAACGCGCGCCCGCGCGATCATCTCGCCGGACTGGCGGACATAGGCATTGAGGTCATTCACGAGCGGCGCGATCTCGCTGGGATAGCGGCCCTCCAGCCGGTCCGCTTCGCCGCGGCGCAGGCGGGCGATCGCCCGGCGCAATTGGTCCAGCGGGCGCAGGCCGAAGCTGATCATCGCAATGCCGGTTGCGGCCAGCAAAGCGCCCAGAACCACCAGCCATAAGGTCAGCTCGCGATTGAAGCTGTCGATCAGCCGGTCCAGTTCGGATTGGTCGGTGGCAATCACGAAATGGATTTCCTCTCCATTCGGGCCCTGGCGGATGAAACCATAGGTGATTGCAGGACCGGTCGGCCCTTCTTCGACGACATGGGTGATTTGCGGCGAATGGGCGACTTCGTCATCCAGCCCGCCGCGCGTCATGGATTCGGATTTGAGCGGGCGCTTCCCGGGGGCGGTGACCAGCCAATAGAAGCCGGAAAGCGGAACCTCGTAACGCGGGTCGGATAGTGGACGCGTCAGTTCGAGCTGCCCGTCCTCGCCGATCCGCGTCAGCCTGCCCAATTCGCGAACATGGACTTCCAGTTCCTCGTGATAGCTCTGCTCCACATGCGCTTCGAAAACGCTGGTGGCGGAATACCAGATCGCCGCGATTCCCAGCGTGACCCAAAGCAGGATCGCCAGCAGAAAGCGCAGCCGCAAACTGCCGGAAGCCTTTGCCTGATCCTGCGTGTCCTGCGTCACTTGTCGAACCTGTATCCCAGTCCGCGTAGCGTCACGATCTTCTCCTTGCCGATCTTCCGGCGCAATCGCCCGATCAGCACTTCGACCGTATTGAGCTCGCGTTCCTCATCCAGCTCATAGAGATGCTCCAGAATGTCGGGCTGCGGAAGAACCTGTCCCGCTCTGCGCATGAACAGGTGCAGAAGCCGGAACTCCTGCCGGCTCAGGCTGATTGTCTCGCCGGCAAGCCGGACTTCATGGCTAACAGGATCCAGCTGCAGATCGCCCACTTCCAGCACATTGGCACGCTTGCCCAGATGGCGGCGGAATTGCGCATTCAACCTTGCCAGCAACTCTTCGAAGCGGACCGGCTTGACCACGAAGTCATCGGCGCCCGCATTGAGCCCTTCCACCTTGTCCTGCCAGCTATCGCGCGCGGTCAGGATCAGTATTGGGCAATCGACGCGGCTGGCGCGCCATTCGTGAAGCAGGTCCACCCCGCTGCCATCCGGCAGGCCGAGGTCCAGGATGATGGCGCCCATCTTGTCGAGATCGGGCCAGCTTTCAGCTTCCGCATAGGTGGTGGCAAGGTCGACCGCGAAATCGGCCTTGCGCAGCCGTTCGCTCAGCCTCCGTCCGAGTTCGGGTTCATCCTCTACCAGCAGCAAGCGCACTTGTTTTCTCCTGCATCATTGAGCGGATGATGCCGCGCGAAACTGACAAGATGCTGCCAAACTGACAAGTTGTTGTCAGCTTGAAGGCGCAGCAAGCGGGCATGGCCCCACGTCCCATCCTCTCGCTTGCATTCGCCTGCGCCCTGACGGCCGTTGCCGCCTGCTCCGGCGATCCCGCTTCGGAAACCGCGGCGGAAAGCGGCGCGTCTCAAGCTGATCCGCTCGCCGCGCTCGAAATCGAAACGGCCACCGCGAAGGAGGCTGACGGGCTTCCCCTCGGGATGGTTCCAGGCACCGTTAGCTTGCCTCCGGAGGCGCGCGTGGCGGTAACCGCACCTTTCCCCGGCGCTGCCGTCCGCGTCTTCGTGATAGAGGGCCAGGCCGTGCGCAAAGGGCAGGCCCTGGCCGTCATCCGGGCGGCGGAACCTGTGCAGATACGCGGTGAGCTTGCCCGGTCGGAGGCACAGCTCGGCCTTGCTGAAGCCCAGGCGAAGCGCATTCAGCAGCTTGCCGATGAAGGGATCGTTGCCCCGGCGCGCGCCGACGAGGCGCAGGCGCAGTTGAAGCAGGCGCAGTCATCCGTAACGGAGAACCGGCGCCTCGCGTCACTCGCCGGAGCGAGCGGGGACGGCACCATGATCCTGAAGGCCCCGATCTCCGGCCGCCTGCAGCACGCCGGAATTGAAACTGGCGGACCGGTGGACGGGATGAGCGCCCCTTTCGTGATCGAGAATGCCAACGCCTACCGGATCGACCTGCAATTGCCCGAGCGGCTAGCCCGCAGCGTCAAGCCGGGCATGGCAGTGGAGATATCGCTTCCGGTTGAAGGGGGTGAGGCGGTTGCGGTCGGCGGCAAGATCCTTTCCGTCGCGCCTTCGATAGATCCCATGACGCGATCGGTCATGGCCAAGGCCAGCATCGGGTCCGTGCCCGGCTTGGTGGCGGGCCAGAATGTCATGGTCACGATCAGCGGCACGGGTTCGGCCACCGGCGTTTCCATACCGTCCTCCGCGCTAACGCGGATCGGGGGTGAAGAGCATGTCTTCGTCCGCGAAGGCGATGGCTTCAGTCCGCGCAAGGTGACCGTCGCCGCCCAGGCGGGAGGGGCTGCCGCCATCACCGATGGGCTCGAACCGGGAGAGGTTGTCGCAACCTCTTCGGTCACCGAACTCAAGGCCATGGCTGCGGAGTAGGCCGGCCATGCTTCGCAAACTCGTCGAAAAAGCGCTCCAGCTGCGGCTGTCCGTAATTGGGCTTGCCGCCCTGCTTGCAGCGATAGGCGTCTGGTCTTTCGCCCGCCTGCCGATCGATGCCTTCCCGGATATCAGTTCCACCCAGGTGAAGGTCATCCTCAAAGCACCCGGCATGACGCCCGAAGAGGTCGAAAGCCGCGTCATCACGCCGATCGAAATGGAAATGCTGGGCATCCCCGATCAGTCGGTGCTCCGCTCCGTCGCGAAATACGCGATTGCGGACGTGACGATCGATTTCGAGGACGGCACCGACATCTACTGGGCGCGCCAGCAAGTCGCCGAGCGCCTGAGTGCCGTCATGGGCGACTTGCCGGACACCGTCGAAGGCGGGATGGCGCCCATCAGCACGCCTTTGTCTGAAATGTTCATGTTCACTCTGGAGGGGCCGCAAAGCCTTACCGAGAAGCGCCGCGTGCTCGATTGGACCATCCGCCCGGCGCTGCGCACTGTGCCAGGCGTGGCGGATGTCAATTCGCTGGGCGGTTTTGCCGAGACCTTCGAGGTCGCACCCGACAACTCGGCACTGGCGGCTGCAGGGCTCTCCACGCGTGACCTTGCAGCCGCCATCGAAGCTGGCAACCGCAATGACGGGGCAGGGCGCCTTACCGTGGGCGAGGAAGCGCTGATCGTGCGGTCCACCGGAGCGATCCGGACCTTGGACGACCTTGCCAATACGGTCGTCCGCAGCGGTACGGGAGCAGTCGTGCGGGTTAGCGATGTCGCGCAGGTCCGCACCGGCAGCCTGACCCGCTATGGCGCCGTGACAAAGAACGGAACGGAAGAAGCCGTGCAGGGTCTGGTCATCGGCCTGCGCGGCGCGGATGCCAGCCAGGTCGTTGCCGGCGTGAAGGAAAGGCTCGCCGAAATCGAACCGGGCCTGCCCGAAGGCATGAGCGTGGCTGTCTTCTATGACCGCTCAGACCTCATTTCCCGCGCCGTCGGAACCGTGGAAAGCGCCCTGCTGGAAGCGACCGTGCTGGTCGTCATTCTCTTGCTGCTTTTCCTTGGGGACTTCCGCGCATCTGTGATCGTGGCTCTGGCGCTTCCGATGGCGGTCTTGCTGACCTTCATCTTCATGCGCTCGATTGGGCTGACGGCCAATCTGATGAGCCTCGGCGGCCTGGCCATTGCGGTGGGCATATTGGTCGATGGCGCCGTCGTGGTGGTCGAGAATGTCGTGGAGCGGCTTTCGGACGAAAAACATGCCAAGGCGGGCAAGCTGCACAATATCTTCATCGCCTCGGCCGAAGTGGCGAAGCCGGTCGCCTCCGGCCTGGCCATCATCGCACTGGTGTTTCTGCCGCTCCTCACGCTGGAGGGGCTGGAAGGCAAATTGTTCTCGCCCGTCGCGCTTACGATCGTGCTGGCGCTGCTTTCCGCGCTGGTGCTCTCTCTAACGCTGATCCCCGTGCTGTCGCTCTATCTGCTGAAGGTGAAGCAGGGGCATCACGAACCCTGGCTGATGCGCAAGATTTCGCCGCGCTACGCCTGGCTGCTGGAACGCGCATTCGGCCGCAAGAAGCTGGTATTCACGGTTGCGGGCATCGCGCTGGTCCTGACGGGTGTCGCTTATTCGATTACCGGCAAGACATTCATGCCGACCATGGACGAAGGCTCCGTGATCGTACAGCTGACAAAGCTGCCTTCGATCTCGCTGGAACACAGCGTGGAAGGCGACATGAAAGTCCAGCGCGCCATTCTGGAGCAAGTCCCGGAAGTCGAGGAAGCCATTGCCCGCGTGGGCTCGGACGAACTGGGCCTCGACCCGATGAGCCTGAACGAGACGGATACGTTTCTTGTGCTGAAACCGCGCGAGGAATGGCGCGTGGCCGACAAGGACTGGCTCCTGGGCGAATTGCGGAAGGTTCTGGCGCAATTTCCCGGGATTGAACCGGCTTACACGCAGCCCATCGAAATGCGGACTTCGGAAATGCTGAGCGGCGCCCGCGGAGACCTGGCGATCAAGATCTTCGGGCCCGATCTGGACGAGCTTTCCAGGCTGGCCGGTGAATTGCAGGCGAGGCTGGAAACCATCGAAGGCACGGCGGAAGCGATGACGGCCGCCAATGACGAGGTGGACTATCTCCAGTTCGAGATCGACCGTGTGGCCGCAGGGCGCGTCGGCATGCCGATCAATGAATTGCAGGACACGATGCGGGCCGATGTGGAAGGGCTTCGCACAGGCGTCGTCAATGAAGGCATTCGCCGCGTACCGATCGTGATCCGCTCCGAAGGCGGGCGCGATCTGCCGCCACAGGCCTTTGCCGATCAGCTCTATCGTTCTCCCACCGGCCAGCTTGTCCGCGCGAGCGACGTCGCACGGGTCAGTCGGGTAGAAGGCCCCGTTAAGCTGGAACATGAGAGCGGCACGCGCTTTGCCCTGGTGCAGGCGTTCGTTTCGGGGCGCGACCTCGTCGGCTATGTGGACGAGGCGAAGGCCGACATCGCCCAGAATGTGGATTTGCCGGCCGGTTACCGCCTGGTCTGGGGCGGCCAGTTCGAAAACCAGCAGCGTGCCAGTGCCCGGCTGATGGTGGTTCTGCCGATCTCGATCCTGATGATCTTCGGCATCCTCTATTTCACGCTCGGTTCGCTGCGCGCTTCGCTGTTGATCCTCACCAATATTCCCTTCGCCATGGTCGGCGGAATGATCGCCCTGGCCGTTTCGGGAGAATATCTCTCGGTTCCCGCGTCGGTCGGCTTCATCGCCTTGCTGGGCATCGCGGTGCTCAACGGCCTCGTCATGGTCAGCTATTTCCGGCAGCTGCGTGAAGAAGGCATGCCTCTGGCACAGGCGGTGCGGCGGGGCGCGGAACGCCGTCTGCGTCCGGTCCTGATGACCGCCAGCATCGCCGCTTTCGGCCTCGTTCCGCTGCTCTTTGCCACCGGCCCGGGTTCGGAGATTCAGAAGCCGCTCGCAATCGTTGTGATTGGCGGCCTGGTTTCCGCAACGCTGCTGACGCTGATCCTGCTTCCGATCCTTTACGAGCGGTTTGGCGAAAGCGCGGCCGAGCGGGAGGCTGGCGATGTCCTGCACCCGGCGGCGGAGGATTGATGCGATGCGCCTGAAACTGCTTTTCCTTCCGCTCTTGGCGCTTGCCGCTCCGCTATCCGCCGAACCGGGATTGCCGGACGGAGCTGCCGTCCAGGCGGCTTTGGCCGATCATCCGAGCGTGGTGGCCGCGCGTGCGCGGGTCGACGCCGCCCGGGCAGAAGCGCGGGCGCGTGCACGCGGCCCGCACGAGTTCGTCTTTACCGGCAGTTACAGCCGCAGATCGACCGATCTGCAGGGCGAATTCGACGAGTACGATGCCGAGTTGAGCCGGGCTTTCCGATTGCCGGGCAAAGCCAGTCTCGACCGGGAAATCGGCACCTATGGCGTCGATGCAGCGGAAAACATGGCCGAGGATGCGAAGCATCAGGCGGCATTGCTGCTGATGAACCACTGGTTCGACTGGCTGGGCGCTGCGGAAGAGGCGAAGGTCGATGCCCAGGCCGTCGCCAATTATCAGCAGGCGCTGGCCGCGGTGAAGCGCAGGGTGGAACTGCGTGACGCAGCCCAGCTCGAAGCGGACCAGACCGAGGCGGCGCTGGCTTCTGCGAGGATTCTGGCAGAGCAATCCGCAGGCCGGGCGGCACTGGCCAGAGGACGATTGGAAACGCATTTTCCAGCGCTCACCCTGCCGCAAACGGCGCCGGATATCCCTTCACCGGCATTGCCGGAGGACGGATTGGAGCGGCTGCGCGATCTGGTTATCGCAAACAGTCACGAGATTGCGGCGGCGGACGCGCAAGCGCGCAAGATGGCAAGCATGGCGGAACGCCAGCGGCGGGAGAAGATCGCCGACCCGTCCATCGGCCTGCGGTTTTTCTCCGAGCGCAGTGGAGAAGAAAGGGGGGCGGGCGTGGTCTTTTCCGTTCCTCTGGGCGGAGGTCGGCGATCCGCACTGGCCGATCAGGCTGGGGCAGACGCAAACGCTGCTCTCTCCGAAGCGCGGCTGGCGCAATTCCAGGTGCGCGAAACCGCCAATGCCGACTTGGCGGAAGCCCAGTATCGTTTCACCGCCTGGCAACGTGCCCGCGAAGGCCTGGCCGCCCAGATGACCGCTCTGGAAAAGCTGCGCCGCGGCCACGAACTCGGGCAGATCGATCTAACCGAACTGCTGCTGGGGGAGCGTATGGTGCATGATGCCTTTCGCACCGAAACGTCGGCGCGGACCGAGGCGATGCGGGCCATTACGCGCATCCAGGTCGACAGCCACCAATTGTGGCTGGGTGACTGAACGCACCGGTCTTTGGGCTTTGCCGATGGTGCCTTCCCGGGGCGTAGGCCATACTGAGTGCGTCCCCATTCAGATTACCGGCTAGTCTTTGTAGGCAGAATGCTGCGGCAAAAGTGCCGGATAAGTATTCGGCGCAGACCGACATGCTAAACTGGATATTAACTATCGATCTCTAGCGATTGCGTGGCCCCAGGGAGGTTTCCATGCGATCAGACGCCCGTGCTCTTCTACAGAAGTTGAACCAGCAAGGTTTCCAGTACCAGCAATTCCCCGATCCTTACGCGGATCTGGAACTTTGGCCGGTATTCGAAGCCTTGTTGCATGATGAACGGGTGGTTGGTCAGCAACTGTCCCGCGTTCAGCAGCGCGAACACGAATTCCAGGCTGTAAAGGAACAGGCGGCGGCGCGGCCGAAGCCTGTCCAGGCGCCAGAGGAACATCCGCTGGAAGAACAGTTTTCCGCCCTGCTTGCGAGCTATGCGCCCGGGCAAGATCCACCTGTCGTCAATTCCGATGCCGACGAGGCGGAACAGACCGGCCAAAAGGTCGATCTTCGCACATTTCTGAAAGAACTCGGGGGAGCCCGCAAGTGACCCTCATTCTTTGTCATGCAGCCAAGGGCGGCGTGGGCACGACCTTTGTCGCGGCCCAGCTGGCGCTTTCCATCGCTCAGCGCGGGGGCCAGGTCACGGCTGTCGACTTCACCTATCAGGATGCTCTCAAACTGCATTTCGGCCTCTTGCCGAACCAGTTTGCGCCTGGTTTCGCAGCCTCGCAGACCGAACCGCTGGCGATTTCCGATGTGAACCTGATCAACGGTTTTGCGGAAAAGGACACCGAAGAATTCCTTGGGAGGGTCAGCGCGGCGGGCCTGCCGGTGCATGCCGGCGATATTGTGGTTGCCGATGTTGCCGCGGCGGATCGCAGCCTGGCGGAGCTTCTCTATGAACGTGCCGATCTGCATCTTGCGCCGCTCCTGCCGGATCCCGCAGCACTGGCCAGCCTTACCAGGCTTGCGGGCGACACGCCCATCTCTTCGCGGGAGAAGACCGCGCTCGTCCTCAACCAGCTCGACGACCGGCGCAAGCTTTCGCGCCATAGCCACCATTTCGTGCGTGAACTGTTCGAAGATCAGCTGATCGGCACGATCCGCCGCGACGAGGCGGCGCCCGAGGCCCTGGCCATGTTCGAGCAGCTGGCAAAATATGCGCCCAGCAGCGTCGTCCTGCCCGATATCGAAAACCTCACTGACGCGGTTCTGAACCGCTGCGGAATTGTCCTCGCGCAGGATCCATCAGACATGCGTGAGGCGGGCTGACAATGATTGCACTGCGAACCCTGCTGGAAGCACGGCTCACGCGCTATGCGGTCGCCCTGGCGGCCGCCTTTCTTGCGGCCCTGGTGATCTTCGTTCCGCTCGGCCTTGTCGAGCAATGGATCTTTGCCGGCGCAGTCGTTTTCGCCGCTGCAGTGGTCGCCAAGGGAAAAGGACGCCGGGCAACCCTGGTACTGGCCGCAATCGCGATGCTGGTTTCGACCCGCTATATCGTCTGGCGCACGACGCAGACGCTGGAATTTGAAACACTGCCCGAATTTTTTCTGGGCGGCGGCCTGTTTCTTGCGGAACTCTACGCCTGGGTGATCATGGCGCTTGGTTTTCTGCAGACGAGCTGGCCGCTGAACCGGCCGGTTATCGAACCTGTCGGCGATCCAAGCGAATGGCTCACGGTCGATGTCTATATCCCGACCTATAACGAAAGCCTGGACATCGTCCGGCACACTGTATTCGCCGCAATGGACATGGACTATCCGGCGGACAGGTTCCGCGTGTTCATCCTCGATGACGGCAAGCGAGACGAATTCCGGGACTTCGCCAAGCAGGCGGGCTGCGGCTATCTGACGCGCAGCAACAATCTTCATGCCAAGGCCGGCAATCTCAATGCGGCCATGAAAAAGACGGACGGCGATCTGATCGCCGTGTTCGACTGCGACCACGTGCCGACCCGGGCGTTCCTGCAATTGACGGTCGGCTGGTTCCAGCGCGATCCGGATCTGGCCCTGATGCAGACGCCCCACCATTTCTATTCGCCGGACCCCGTTCAGCGCAATCTCGGCAAGGAAGACAACCTGCCCGGGGAAGGCGACCTGTTCTATGGGCCGGTCCAGGGCGGCAACGATCTTTGGAACGCTACGTTCTTTTGCGGCTCTTGCGCCGTGATCCGGCGCGAAGCGCTGTTGCAGACCAATGGCTTCGCCGGTGAGACGGTGACCGAGGACGCGCACACCGCGCTCAAACTGCAGCGCATGGGCTGGAATACGGCCTATCTCAGTGCCCGGCTTTCGGCCGGTCTGGCGACCGAGCGGCTGGTTCTGCATATCGGCCAGCGCGTCCGCTGGGCACGCGGCATGACGCAGATCATGCGGATCGACAATCCGCTCCTCGGCCGCGGCCTGAAATGGCAGCAGCGGCTTTGTTACCTCAATGCCATGTTGCATTTCCAGTTTCCGCTGGCGCGGATCGTCTTCCTTACGTCCCCGCTCGCATACCTGATTGCGGGGCAGAACATCATCCACGCATCCGCGCTGATGATCTTCGCCTATGCATTGCCGCATCTCGTGATCTCGACCTTTTCGAGCGAACGGCTGCAGGCCGGCGATCGCCGCCCCTTCTGGGGAGAGATCTACGAAACATTGCTGGCGTTCCACCTCGTCAAGCCGACAGTCTTCACTTGGTTCCAGCCCCGCAAGGGCAAGTTCAACGTCACGGACAAGGGCGATCTGCTCGACAAGACCTATTTCGATCTGGCGACTGTGCGCCCCCACATGATCACGATTGGTCTACTGATCTTCGGCCTGATCTTCGGCCTGGCCAAATATCTCCTGTTTCAGGACATCTTCGGCGTTCAGCTGGGCACATTGATCCTGAATACGGCGTGGGCCAGCTTCAGCCTGATCATTCTTCTGGCCGCGGTTTCCGTTGCGCGAGAGAAACGCCAGGTGCGCGAACACATTCGTGTGACCACGGACATGCCCATCACGCTCTATTTCGACGATGGCCATGTGATCGATTGCCGGACCATGGATATTTCCCTTGGCGGCGTTTCCGTGCGGTTGCCCGAACATTTCGCGCTCAATAGCCGCGTGGTCACGGACATCTCGCTGCCGATGGGCGATGAAAAGGTCACGGTGCCGGTCGGTACCGTCCGCAGCGAAGGCGGCATTGCGCGCCTTCAATTCGAAGAACTCGATCAGCTCCGCGCACGGCAGCTGGTGCGTGCCGTCATGGGCCGCGCCGATGCCTGGCAGCGCTCCGATCCCTATCCCGTCGTGTCCTCTCTCCGGTCATTGGGCGACGTTGTGAAAGTCGATATGCAAACCTTGAAACGGATTGTCGGTAAGAAGAATTCGCGCAGCACTCGCCTGGCCAAGGCGGCCGCGGCTGCCGTATTCATGGTCACCGCGCTGGCCGGTTTGGCGCTGAATTCGCCTCTGCACGCGCAGACGCGCAGCAGCGCACAGGAACTGCAAAGCGTCGATCAGGGCGGCGGGCTGCGCCGCGAACGGCTCTCGCTCGACGATCTCGATATCCAGCAGCCGGTTAGGCTGGCCGGGACGCGCGGCGAAATCGGCATTCCCTTCGGCATCGCCGCCAATGAAGTCGTCACCGGCGCAACGCTGACGCTGAATTTCTCCTGGTCTCCCTCGCTGCTTCAGGATCTGAGCCAATTGGTCGTCCTGGTGAACGGTGAAACGGTCAAGACCGTGGCTCTCGGGCGGGAAGGTTCGGACGGAACCGAACTGAAGGTGGATGTGGAACCGGCGCTGTTTCTTCCTGGAGACAACCGGCTGAATATCCGTTTTCTGGGCCACTACACGCGCGATTGCGAAGATCCGTTCCACTCCTCGCTCTGGGCCAATATCAGCAACACGAAGTCCTTCCTGGACCTCAGCATTCAGACGCTGGAATTCCCGCCGGACCTGGCGAACCTGCCGGGCCCGTTTTTCGATAATGCCAGCAATCTGCCGCTCAACTTGCCATTCGTCTTCGCGGGCTCGCCCAACAATGGGGAGCTTGAAGCGGCGGCCAGCACGGCTTCGTGGTTCGGCAGCATGGCGAGCTATCGCGGGTTTCGCTTCCCGGTGCGCTTTGGCGAGTTGCCGCGCGGCAATGCGATCGTCTTCCTCACTCCCGACCGTTCGATCGAGGGGATCGATGCGCAGATCAACGGGCCGTCGGTCGAAGTGCGCGTCAATCCGCGCGACCGCTTCGGCCAGATCATGCTCATCATGGGCCGCAATGCGCAGGAACTGAAGCAGGCGGCTGCCGGCATCGCGTCGGCGACGGGTGTCTTCGGCGGCGAAAATGCTTCGCTTTCCGATGTGCGCATCCCGACCTATGAGCGCTACGGCGCTCCGCGTTGGCTGCGGACGGACCGCCCGGTGCAGCTGGGCGAGATTTCGGAAGCCTATTCGCTCGAAGGGCAGGGCCTGCCGCCCGGGCCGCTCACTGCCGATTTCCGCCTTGCGCCGGACCTGTTCTTCTGGCCCCGCAGCGGCCCGGAACTCAATCTGAAATACCGTTATCCGACTTCGACCTGGCTGGACCGCTCCGGATCGCGGCTCGATATTTCGGTCAACAACCAATATCTGCGCACCTTGCCGCTCGGTTCCGGCTGGGGCTGGAACTGGGGCAAGGACAACTCGGTATCGCACACTTCGGAAGCCGAAGTGCTGTTGCCGCGTTACAACCTGTTCGGCCAGAACCAGCTGACATTCGATTACAGCCTGATCCTCGCCAACATGAAGCGGTGCGAAACCCGCCTGCCGGAGAATGTCCGGGTAAGCATTCTGCCCGATAGCGAGATCGATCTGCGCGGCGCCTATCACGCGCTGCGGATGCCCGATCTCTCTACCTTCGTGGGCGGGGGCTATCCTTTCACCGTTCAGCCCGATCTTGCGGAAACGGCAATCCTGATGCCCGCCACTGCGGATGCCGCGACCGTGGAAGCCTATCTGGCGCTGATGGGGCGCTTCGGCGATTCCACCGGTGCGCCGGTCACGCGTGCGGTTGTCACCCGGACGGTTGAGGAAGGGCGCCTGCAGGCAAAGGACATTCTTGTAATCGGGCCCGCATCGCTGGCCGGTTCGATGGAACTCTTCCGGGGTGCGCCTGTCCAATTCGATCAACAGCGGCTGCACGTGACCCAGCGCGGAATGCTGGAGCGCACTTTCGCGCTGTTTTCCGGCTATGACAAGCAAAGCGAAGAAGCGCAGTCGCTACTCTACCGGACCGATCATTTCACCGGGATGACGGGATTTGAATCCCCCTTCGACAGCGGCCGCAGCGTGATTGCCGTGCTGGCCACGGATACGGACGACTTGCCCGGCATGATTGCAGAGCTTGACGATGTCGAATTCATTGCCGGGGTTCAGGGCGATCTTTCTCTGGTGAGCGGCGATGGCATGACCAGTTTCGCCGTCGGGCCGGAATACTGGGTCGGTTCGCTGCCCTGGCATGTTTCCATTGGTTACTGGTTCAGCGGCCATCCGCTGTTGCTCGCGCTGGCGGGGCTGCTCGTTGCCTTGCTCGTCGCCGGTCCGATCTATGCCTATCTGCGCCGCCAGCAGCGCAAGCGACTGATGGAAGCGGATGATTGAGATGAAACCACTTCCTAGATTCTTCCTGCTGGCAGGCGCCGCCTTGACGGCACTGAGCATGCCTGCTGCGGCAGCGGCTCAATCTTCAGGCGTGGCGGCCCTGCTCGAACAGGCCCGCTATTGGGAGAAGAACGGGCGGCGCGACCGTGCGGCCGACGCCTATCGCCGTGTGCTGGCGATCGACCCGGACAATGCAGCGGCAAAGAAGGGGCTCGAAGGTCCGCCTTCGCCCGCGCCGCAAGCGCGTAAACCGGCAGCTGCTGCGCAACCCGCGGCTCCGGCTGCTCCCTGGCGTCCGACTTCCGCAATGCTTGCCGGGCGCGACCGTGCGGCTGGATTCGAAGCACTGGAAAAAGGGCAGCTCTCTCAGGCTGCTGACCATTTTCAGGCTGCACTCAAACGCCAGCCGGGCGATTCCCAAAGCCTTGGCGGGCTGGGTCTGGTGCGCCTGCGCACCGAACGCTTCGCCGAAGCCAAGGAATTGCTGGGCAAGGCTTCGCGCGGCGGATCGGCCAGCCGCTGGTCGGAAGCCCTGCAGGCGGCAGAATTCTATGCCGATCTGGACCTCGCCCGGGCATCTCTGGACGAAGGAAAGCTTGGGCAAGCGCAGCAACTGGCGGAACGCCTGGCTGCATCCGATTTCGCCGAAAGGGCGCCCGCTCTGGAATTGCTCGCTGCAATATACGAGAAGCAGGGGCGTTATCTGCAAGCGGCCGAGATGTCGAAGCAGGCGGCCGCATTATCCGTTGACGATACGCGCATGGCGCAGCGTTCGCAGGTCAATGCACTGCGTCAGCAAGCGCTGGCGGCCTGGAATTCGGGCGACAGCTACAATGCCGAGCGCTTGTTTCAGCAAGGTCTGCTGGCCGACAGTGCGGATCCCTGGATCCGCTATGAGTTCGCCCGGTTTCTGAGTGAAAAGGGCCGGGTCGCCGAAACGGATTCCCTGATCCGCAGTCTCTCGCAGATGGACAATCCGGAGGCGCAATTCGCTGCAGCGCTCTTGCTCGATCGGCTGGACCGGCCCGGCCAGGCCAAGGAGATCATGGCGCGCTTCGAGCCGAGAGAAATGAGCCCGGAAATGGCCACCTTTGCAGCAGATCTGCAAATCGATGCCGCAATCGAGCGGGCCGAACTGCTCGCCACCCGCGGCCAGGCAGCGCAGGCTATGGGCGCTCTACGGCAAATCGGTTCTTCTCCCGGTATTTCGCCGGCCAAAACCGCCGAAGTCGCCAGCGTGCTTTACGAAATGGGCGATGCGGCTGGGGCCAGCGAGCTGGCGCAACAGGCGCTCGCCGCGCAGCCTTCCGATCTCGAGGCTTATGAACCGATCATTCGCGTGCTCGCGCAAACGGGCCAGGAAGCCTTTGCGCTTTCAGCGCTTCAGCGTGTCAACGAAGCGGCCGGCAATTCTGCGCAGCGCACGGCCATGGTGGCGCGGCTCAACGGCGTGATCGCCACGGTCCAGGCGGATCAGCTGCGCAAGGCCGGCCGATACGGCGAGAGTTTCGATTTGCTGCAATCCGCGTGGGACCGCGCGCCCGGCAATGTTGAGATCCTTGCGTCGCTGGCCCGGCTTTACCAGTCCGGCGGGCTTTCGCTTCAGGCTTCGCAGACCTTCCAGATGGTCCTGCAGAAGCAGCCCGAGGACAAGGGCGCGCTGATCGGCCTGATCGATTCCGCTTCGGCTATTGGCGATTATTCGCTCGCCGATCGGGCCTTGCGCACTGCGCTGTCCGCTCATGCGGGCGATTACGAAGTCTATCTGGCCGGTGCCCGGCTGGAAAAGGCGCGCGGCAATGATCGCGAAGCGCGTGCCTATCTTGAACGTGCGCGGGAACTCTATGTGGGGCAGAACGGCATAACCTCGGGCGGTTTCCCGGCCGCAAATCCCTTCGCCCATATGCGCGGCGCAGGCGGGGCCGGAGGCCTCTCGTCGGTCAATCCCTTTGCTCTGGGCACCAATCCCCAATTGGCCAGCGGCACTGGCTATCCCGGGCGGGCCATGGGCACGTCCATGCCGGCGGCGATGAATGCGCAGCAGGCCGCTTCTCCGCCCGCTTTCGGATATGCCGGAGCAGGAAACCTGCCCGGTGCTGCCCCTGCGCCGGGTGGCGGCGGAGCACGGCCCAGCACGGGCGATCCGGTGCTCGACACAATCCAGCAGGACCTGCAGCAGCTCGCGAACGAGGCAGGTCCGCGTCTGGAAGTGAACACGAATTACCGCAGCCGTTCCGGCGAGGAGGGCTTGAGCCAATTGCAGGAAATCGGTGCTACCGCCACCGCATCGACCAGCTTTGCCAAAGGCCGAGTCTATGCGAGAGCCAATGCGGCGGTGCTCGATGCGGGCCGCCCGACGGGATCGGGCCTGGCGCGCTTCGGCACCAATGCGACGGCGGAAGCCCGGGCTATCGTCGATGAAGAAGAGGCCGATCTGGACGCTGCCGATACGCAGCATGCTTCGGGTGTCGCATTGTCATTCGGCTATAAGAGCGATCTGATCGAAAGCGATGTCGGCACGACCCCGCTCGGCTTCAGGAAGACTCGCTTTGCAGGCGGCATTGCAGTGACGCCGCGTTTCTCGCCTTATGCGAGCGGCCGCATCTGGGCCGAACGCCGGCCCGTTACGGACAGCGTCGTCGCCTATGCCGGAACGGAAGACCCGGTTACGGGGAATTTCTGGGGCAGCGTGATGCGCACCGGCGGCGGCGTCTCCTTTTCATGGGACCGCGACGGCACCGGCTTCTATGCCGACGGCGCCTACAACCGCTATGCCGGTTTCAATGTGCCCGACAATGAAGGCGTGGAGATCAATGCCGGCGGCTATTTCCGCGGCTATCAGGATGCGACGTCGACCCTGAGCTTCGGCATCAATGCCAATTATCAGGCCTACGACAACAACCAGAACTTCTTCACATACGGGCATGGCGGCTATTTCAGCCCGCAGAGTTTCCTCAGCATCGGCTTCCCCATTCGCTATGCCTATCGCAAGGGCTTGCTCGAAGTGGACGGCAGCATCACGCCTGGTTTCCAGAGCTATGAGCAGAGCGGCAGTGCGCTCTACCCGACCGCTCCGGGGCGCCAGGCCGTGCTCGACGCGCTCAAATTTGCGAACTCCGACGTCCGCGCGCGTTTCGATACGATCAGCAAGACGGGCTTCGGCATGGCGGCAGACGGTTCGGTCTATTACCATGTTTCGCCGCGGACCCGCGTAGGCGGTGAGTTCGAATATAACAGTTTCGGCGACTATAACGAGTTCCAGACGCTGCTTGGCGTCCGGCAGAATTTTGGAGCTGGTGAATAATGTTTGCTTCTAAGATCGTTCCAAACGGCTTGAGCCCGGCTGAAGAAGAGCGTGCGCTGGCGATTATGTGCCAGCTTTTCCTGGAAGAAATCGCTGCAACTGCCAACGCGGATCAGCGCCGCGGTTTGCTCGTCGCGATCGGAAGGCGTGTCGCCGGCCTGGTTGCCATGCCCGAAGACGCTGATCTGGAAATCATTGCCGATCGGGCAAACGATCTGTGGGCCGGGCTGAATTGGGGAAGCGTCGGCTTCGAAATCGACGATGAAGGTATCGATGTGCTGCATCGCGGTCTGCCGCTCAAGCAGAAGAACCAGTTGCAGGACTGGGAGGAAATTCTTCCGCCGGTTCTCGAAGGGGCTTACGGCCAATGGTTCGCGCAGATCGGCGGAGAAAACAGCAACCTGCACACTCGGATTACGCGGAGTGCACCCGGAGAGATTGAGCTGCGCTATGGCCTCTGACAGGCGGTCCTTTCTGTGTGTCGCTGCCTGGGCCTTGGCAACGGTGGGCTGCAGTTGGCCCAACCGGGCGCCCAGTGCCGTTTCTTCCGACGGCTGGTTCGCCTTCAAGGCCCGCTTCTTCTCGGATGACGGGCGCATAATCGATAGCGGCAATGGCGGGATCAGCCATTCCGAGGGCCAGGGCTACGGCATGCTGCTCGCCGCGCTTGCCGATGACCGCGAAGCGTTCGATGCCATGCATGGCTGGGCGGAAGCATCGCTCTTGCGCGACGATACGGCGCTTTTTTCGTGGCGCTTCGATCCCACCGAAGAACATCCAGTCTCCGATCCCAACAATGCGAGCGATGGCGACATCCTGATCGCATGGGCCCTGCTGATTGCCGGCAAGCGCTGGGAAGAGAAGGCCTATCTATCCCGCTCGCAGGAAATCCGCGAGGCGATACGCGCCAATCTGATCGTGAAGCGGCACGGCATGACGGTCCTGCTGCCGGGGCTGCATGGCTTCGATCATGCGGAGCGGACCACGCTCAACCCTTCCTATTACATCTGGCCTGCGCTGGATGCCTTCTTCGCCGAAGATGGGGGCGAGGATTGGCAGAAGCTGATTGCAGATGGAGAGACGCTGATGAAGCGGGCGCGCTTCGGCGCGCTGGCTCTGCCGACGGATTGGATCGACCTTCTCGCCGAGCGCAAAGTCGAACCCTCTGCAGGCCGCCCGGCGCGCTTCGGCTTCGATGCCATACGCGTTCCGCTCTATCTGGTGCTTGGCGGACGGCGCTCTTTCACGGATGATTTCTCCCGCTTCTGGACGTCCTATCTCGAACAGGGCCGTGTCATTCCGGCCTGGGTCGATGTTGTGACAGGAGAAACGGCGCCATACGGCCTCTCAAACGGCGGGCTCGCGCTGGTCGCCCGCGTCACCGGGCAGTCGATCGTCCATGGCGATCCTCCTGCAGGGGAGGACTACTATTCCATGGTTCTGGGCGCGCTGTCGGGCATTTCGGTGCAGAATTGAGATAGGTGCTAGGATCGGCTTCAGGGCGCCACTGAATCTCAAGGCAACTATCTGACCAAGTTCTGTCGCACGGGCCAAATATCTGTCCCGGTCCGTTCATCGATACGTCTCGAAACCATCTCCAATTCGCAAACAAGCTTTCAAATAGCTTCGCCAATGCTGCGCCGCACAAACGCAGCATGAGGGCTCAATATGCGATTCGGTTCAATCAGGTTTCACGTTCTGGCAGGCGCCGGAATATCCGCGCTGGCGGCATCTTCTCCGGCCGTGGCCCAGGAAACGGCGGAAGCGGCTTCCGGCGCTTATTCCGCGGCCGAGATCATCGTGACCGGACAGGCAACCAGCTACAACAACTCGGCGGCGACCGATGCCATGATCGCGCTGCAGACACCGCTGACTTCGCCGCTTTCGATGGTCGACAATCTTCCCGGCGTGAGCGTGCAGGAAGGCGATACGTTCGGTTTCGACGATTGGTCCACCACCGTGGCCGTGCGCGGTTTCCAGACCAATCTCGACGAGCAGCAGGTCGGCATCACGATTGACGGCCTGCCCAATGGCGGGTCCAACTATGGCGGCGGCGCCAAGGCCAACCGCTATATCGACACGATGAATATCGGCACGGTGGAAGTGGCGCAGGGCACTGCCGATATCGGCTCCCTCTCCAATGAAGCGCTTGGCGGCACATTGAACTTCGTGACCAGCGATCCCGAAATGGATCGCCGGGTCCGCTTCTCCGCCTCGATCGGCGAGAATGACGCGCTGCGGGCCTATGGCCGCTATGACACCGGCGATCTGGGCGGCGTGCGCGCCTGGATATCCGCATCGCACCAGGAAGCGACGGACTGGATCAACAGTTCCGCGGAAAACTGGCGGGACCATTTCGCGGCAAAATTCGTGACCGATGGTGCCGTGCGCTTCTCTGGCTATTTCAGCTATGACGACACGCATGAAGACAATTACCAGCGCCTGTTCAGCCCGGCGGATTTCGCAGCCGATCCCACTTGGGACCAACTGACGGCCGAATGGACCGGCATCCCCTATATTGATCAGGTTTACCGCAAGGGCTGGTCCACCCTGCGCAAGAACACTTTCGCCTATCTGAAGGCTGAGAGCGAAGTCTCCCCGGGGATCAATCTGCGCGCCGGGGCCTATTACCATCACAATTGGGGACGGGGCGACTGGGTTCCGCCCTATATCGTGGACGTGGCCGCCGATGGCGCGGGCAATCCCGAAAGCGAGCTGGTTAGCGGTTTCACTGCCGAGGGCGGAGCAGCACTCGGCCAGATATTCTTCACCGACGCGAACGGTGTGGCTTTGGCGCCGATGGATGGGTGCGTCTCTTCGATCACCTTCCCATATGGCGGGGCAGGGCCGGAATACGATCCTGCCTGCTATGCACCCGGCGCGATCGGCGTGCAGTCATACCGCCACACCAATTACAAGAAGGATCGCTACGGCTTCACCGGCGATTTCAGCTGGGAAGCCGATCTGGGCAGCGTGGTGAACCAGCTGCGCGGCGGCGTCTGGTATGAAGGCGGCAAGCGCAAGGAAACCCGCTCCTGGCAGAAGATCATCGACACCCGCGTCGGCTATGAGTTCGACACCACGCCCTACTGGATCCAGTATAATCGCGAATATCCGCAGAGCACATTTAAATGGTTCGTCGAAGACCAGGTGACCTTCGGTTTCGTGACTGCGAATTTCGGGATCAAGCAGTTCATCAACAATCTGGAGCGTAACGACGTTTACGGCGAAACGAGCGATGTGAAGCTCGATTCCACCTCCAAGGTGCTGTTCTCGGGCGGTGTCCAGGTCGAACCGATGAGCGGCATGCAGCTATTCGCCGGCTATGCGGAGAACTTCAAGGCTCTGGGGGACGAGATCCTCGAACGGCCGGACGCCGATCTCGGCAATATCGAACCCGAAACGGCGGAAGACATCGAAGTGGGCGCGCGCTACAATGCGGGCTTCGTGATGGCTTCGGCCACCTATTTCACCAGCAAATTCGACAACCGGATCATCTTCCTGTCCAATGAAACGACTGCCGGGCCGAACTATCTGATCGGCACCAATGGCAGCTATTTCAACGCTGGCGGTATCGATGCCGACGGCTTCGAACTGCTGCTGAGCGTGCAACCGGTACAGGGCCTTACTCTCTACGGCTCCTACACGCATGTGAGCTCCGAATATAAGGGTACCGGCGATGCAGCGGTGGATACGGCCGTCGGCATCGTGCCCGGCAATACCGTGGCGGGCATTCCCGAGGACATGTTCGTCCTCTCGGGCGATTGGACCGACGGCACGTTCCGCGCGGGCCTCTCCGGCAAATATACCGGCGACCGTTTCGTGGACATCGGCAACAGCTGGGTGGCGGACGCCTATTTCACCGCGGATGCCTATATCGGCGTGCGGGGCGAGGCGATCAGCGAGAGCCTGCAGGCGCTCGACCTCAGCCTGGTGGTGAACAACGTGCTCGACGAGAGCTTTCTCGGCGGCATTTCCGGCGGCGGAGCCTGGATCGGTGCGCCGCGCACCGTGGTCTTCACGCTCACGGCCGATTTCTGAGCGGCATGTTTGGCAATCGGGGCGGGTCGCAGCGCGCGGCTCGCCCCGTTTCCCGATCTGACAAGGGGCAACGGCATTAGTGCACGGCCCAAAAAAACGCGGAATTCTGGACTATGGCACTGACAAATCCCGGCGAGCTGGCCCCCATTTCCCGAAGGACGACGCTGGCGGCGCTGGCCGGCACGACCTTCCTCGCCACCATGCCGCTGCGCGCATGGGCCAAGGCGGCGCCGGGCAATCCCGTCTTCCGTCATGGCGTCGCCAGCGGCGATCCGGATACGAACAGTGTTGTGATCTGGACGCGGGTCACCGCAGAAGGCGCTGCGGATGTGGCATGGGAAGTCTCGGCAGAGCCGGATTTCGCGGCCATTATCGGCAAGGGCTCGTTCCGGACGGGGCCCGAGCGCGATCATACGGTGAAGGTGCTGGTGGACGGGCTCAGCCCCGGCTCCACCGTTTTCTACCGGTTCCGCATCGGCGATGCCGTTTCGGCTACCGGGCGTGCCCGTACTTTGCCCGAAGGCCATCTGGATCGGCTCGGCATTGCGCTTGCTTCCTGCTCCAACTTCGCGTTCGGTTACTTCAATGCCTACGATGCGATCGCCAAGGATGGCGGGATCGACTTCGTCCTGCATACGGGCGATTACATCTATGAATATGGGCAGGACGGCTGGGGCGGAGAGATCTCCCGCCTGATCGGCCGTGAACACCAGCCCGCGCACGAGATCGTCTCACTCGCCGATTACCGGATGCGCCACGCGCAGTACAAGACGGACGCCGGCAGCCAGGCGATGCATGCCGCGCACAGCTTGCTCGCCTGCTGGGACGATCACGAAAGCGCCAACAATCCGTGGTCGGGCGGTGCGCAGAACCATCAGAGCGAGACCGAAGGCGACTGGCCCACCCGCCGCGCGGCTTCGATCCAGGCCTATTACGAATGGATGCCGGTGCGCGAACCGGAATGGCTGGCACAGAAGGGCCGCAGCCGGATGCAATTCTGGCGCAGCTACAGTTTCGGGGACCTCGCGACCCTGTTCACGCTCGAAACGCGCCACACGGCCCGGGCGAAGCAGATCGATTACATGGATTATCTCAAGGCGTCGCAGGAAGGCAGCGACATACACCGGTTGATCGACGTGGCTGCGGCGGAACCCGGACGGCCGATGCTCTCCGAAGAACTTGAAACCGATCTGGCGGCAGCATTGAGCAGTTCGGTGGATGCCGGCCAGCCCTGGCGGCTGATCGGCAGTCCGATGACGATTGCCCGCACGCGTGTGCCCGATGTCGTGGGTCTCGGCCTGATCCCCGATCCTTCCGCCGATCCCAAATCCAGTTTCGAGGCGCAGGCCCTGGCCTGGAAAGGGAAGTTCGATCTGCCGTTCTATCCCGACACCTGGGACGGCTATGAATGGGCGCGAGAGCGCTTCTATTCACTCAGCCGTGAGGCCGGGGCGGGGGACTTAGTTTTCCTTTCGGGCGACAGTCACAGCTTCTGGGCCAGCCAGCTGGCCGATGCCGAAGGCCGCCCTGCAGGCGTCGAACTCGGCACGGCCGGCATTTCATCGCCAGGCGATTTCGTGGCAAGCGGTTTCGGCATGGCCGCTGCCCCGAAGCTGGACCAGGCATTCGTCGATCACAATGACGAGGTTCATTGGACCGACAATATGCATCAGGGCTATGTCAGACTCATGCTGCAGCGCGATGGGGCAGAGGCAAGTTTTGTGTCGGTCGATACGGTGTTACGGCCCGTCTACACGGCAAGCGAGTTGCGCCGTTTCGGGATTGAGCGAAAGGAAGGCGCAATTTTCCTCGTCGAATAACTCGGCGGCTATTCTTGCATCTGGACATCGTGAATCTCGAAAACCCGGCGCATTCGATTAAGTCGCTACCGGAGGATGCGGATCCCTGCCGCAATTACGCAATGAAAAATAATATGCGTTGGCCCTAATGCATTTGCAGTGGAGCATGATAGTGTCGACGGTTGTATAGGCCCGACCGCTACGCTGCTTCAGCTTCGGGTTCCGACCGATGCTTGTGAAGATTGAATAGGTTCGTGCACGGGACATCTGGAGAACGAGATTGGCATGCAATTCCCGTCGAGGAGGCGCTTGGCCAGCTCGAGACCGTCCGTAGCGGATTGGAAGAGGCGGAAGCCTCTCGCCGTTTGGCGCAGGTCGGGCCAAACGCACTGCCAG
>JAUIFP010000125.1 GCA_030430365.1 Alphaproteobacteria bacterium
CGGCAGGGGTGCAGACCACGCTGATCGAAGCGCGGGACAAGCCCGGCGGCCGGGCCTATTTCTGGGAGCGCGAAGGCTTCACTTTCGATGCCGGGCCCACCGTGATCACCGATCCATCCTGCCTGCGCGAGCTATGGGCGCTTTCGGGCCACGACATGGCCGACGATATCGAACTGATGCCCGTTTCGCCCTTCTACCGCCTGAACTGGCCGGACGGGACGAGCTTCGACTATTCGAACGACGAAGAAGCGCTGAGCCGCGAGATCGGGCGGATCTCCCCCGAAGACATCGCCGGCTACAACGAATTCCTGAAATATTCGGAGAACGTCTGGCGCGAAGGCTATGTCAAGCTGGGGCATGTGCCCTTCCTGGACTTCAAGTCCATGCTGAAGGCCGCGCCCGCCCTGGCCCGCCACCAGGCATGGCGGTCGGTCTATTCGATCGTTTCGAAATACATCAAATCGGAAAAGCTGCGCGAGGCCTTCAGCTTCCACACGCTGCTGGTCGGCGGCAATCCGATGACCACCAGCAGCATCTACGCCCTGATTCACAAGCTGGAGAAGGATGGCGGCGTATGGTGGGCACGCGGCGGCACCAACCGGCTGGTGGCCGCGATGGTCCGCCATTTCGAGCGGCTGGGCGGCATCGTGCGGCTGGGCGATCCCGTCACCGCGATCGACATATTGGGCCGACGCGTAACCGAAGTGGAAACCGCCGGAGGTTGGAAACAGCGTTTCGATGCCGTGGCCAGCAATGCCGATATCGTGCAAACCTATCGCGACCTGCTGAGCGGTTCGCAGCGCGGGCCGGACGCAGGCAAGTCACTGGCCGCCAAGCGCTTTTCCCCCAGCCTGTTCGTCGTCCATTTCGGGATCGAGGGCAGCTGGCCGGGCATTCCGCACCACATGATACTGTTCGGGCCGCGCTATGAAGGGCTGCTGACGGATATTTACGAACACGGCGTGCTGCCCGCCGATTTTTCGATCTATCTGCACCATCCCACAGTGACCGACCCGTCCATGGCGCCCGAAGGCAAGAGCACCTTCTATGCGCTGGTTCCCGTGGCCCATATGGGCAAGCTGGCGCTGGACTGGGAACAGATCGGCCCGATGCTGGAAAAGCGGGTGCTGGACGAGGTTTCGCGCCGGTTGATCCCCGATCTGCATGACCGGATCGTCACCAAGTTCCATTATACGCCGCGCGATTTCGCGCTCGATCTCAATGCCCATCTCGGCAGCGCCTTCAGCCTGGAGCCGATCCTGACCCAGAGCGCCTATTTCCGCGCACATAACCGCGACGACGTGCTGGAAAACATGTATCTGGTGGGGGCGGGAACCCATCCCGGTGCCGGGATTCCCGGCGTTGTGGGGAGCGCCAAGGCCACGGCCAGGCTGATGCTGGAGGATCTGAGCGAATGAGGTTTCGAATGGCCGCAAAACCGCTTGCCTGGCTCGCCACGCTGCTGGCGCTAGCTCCTGCCCCGCTGGCTGCGCAGGCGTGGGAAGAGGTGGCGCAGGTGCCCGGCGGCATCGCGCTGGAGCTGGACCGGAATTCCACCGCCAAGGCGCTGGACGGATCGCGCAGCGTGATGATGGGCATCTTCCGCAAGCAGCTGCCCACCGGGACGATGGAAACGACCGTGGCCGTGGACTGCGCAGCGCAGGAGGCGAAGATCCGCAGGATCCGCCTGATCGACGGGCCCCGGCTGATCTCCGACAATATCATGGCCGATGCCGGTTTCACACCGATCCGAGAAGGCAGCGCGGAAGACCTCTACAGGGCCGCCTTGTGCCAGGATGCGGAGAGCGCGGCGCAATGATCGGGCGGATTGCGGTCTATTGCGGTTCGGCATCGCCGGCGGATCCGCGCTATATCGGCCTGGCGCGCGAAGTGGGCGCCATGCTGGCCGAACGCGGCATCGGCGTGGTCTATGGCGGCGGCAAGCTGGGGCTGATGGGCGCGATCGCGTCTACCGCGCTGGAAGCCGGCGGGGAAGTGATCGGCGTGATCCCCGAAGCGATGATGGACCGCGAAATCGCCAATGAGGCGTGCACGGAGCTACGCGTGGTCAGGAACATGCATGAGCGCAAGGCCGCCTTTACCGAGCTTTCGGACGCCTTCCTGACGATCCCGGGCGGCGTGGGCACGATGGACGAGCTGTGGGAAGCGGTCAGCTGGGCCCAGCTGGGCTATCACACCAAGCCGGTCGGCCTGCTCAATGCGCTGGGCTATTTCGATCACTTGCTGGCCTTCAACCGCCACATGGCCGAAACCGGCTTCGTGCGGCCGGCCCATCAGAAAATCATCATTGCCGACAGCGATCTGGCAGGCCTGCTGGCCAAAATGGAAGCACATGAACCGCACCAGCCGATCTTTGCCATGAAGGCAGGCGATTTGTGAATCCGGCGCGCGGCGAACTCGTCGCCAAAGCGCGCGAGAGTATTCAGCATGGGTCGAAAAGTTTTGCCGCCTCCTCCATGCTGTTCGGCCGGACCACGCGGGAGCGGGTATGGCTGCTCTATGCCTGGTGCCGCCGCTGCGACGATCTGGCCGATGCGCAGGATCACGGCGGCGAGCTGGGCGAACAGGCAGGCGCGCAACAGCGTCTGGCCACGATCCGCGAGCTGACAGCGCGTGCCTTCCGCGGCGAGCCGACCGGCGATCCGGCCTTCGATGCGCTGGGCCTGCTGGCGGGCGAATGCGGCATCACCCAGGCCATGGCGGACGACGTGATTGCCGGCTTCGCCCTGGATGCCGAAGGCTGGCGACCCCGCAGCGAGGAAGACATGATGCGCTATTGCTATCACGTCGCCGGGGCCGTGGGGGTAATGATGGCCGTGGTGATGGGCGTATCCCCGCAGGACGAAGAGACGCTGGACAGGGCCTGCGATCTGGGTCTGGCATTCCAGCTGGCGAATATTGCGCGCGACGTGTGGGAAGACGATGCGGCAGGGCGCTGCTACCTGCCGGTGGAGTGGCTGGTGGAGGCGGACATTCCCCCCGGCCAGCATATGAAGCCGCCCTATCGCGCGAAGCTGGCCCAGCTGGCCCGCCGGCTGAACGATCTGGGCGAAACGCATCAGGCATCGGCGCGCGTGGGGGCGGCCAGCCTGACCTTCCGCCAACGCTGGGCAGTGCTTTCGGCAACGCGGATCTATGGCGCGATCGGCAGGGAAGTGGCCGAACGCGGGGAGCATGCCTGGGACCACCGGGTGCACACTTCCGGCCTGGCCAAGCTGGGCGCCGTGGGCATGGGGCTGATCGATGCGCTTCGCTCTCCGGCCGCGCCCGAAGCGGAGCCGAAATGGCGCCGCCGTCAGCTTGCAGGACGCAGCGCGGCTGCCTGACGGGGCGCAATCGGTGTCCGCAGAAGCTCCTGCGGGAAGTCAGTTTGCATGCTTAGCCCCATGATAAACAACATTTAATTATAGAGCTAAAGTTCGCTTTAGCTTTCTATTCGCGGTATGCGAAAACCGCATGGCTGCCCAATCAGACTTTCCTT
The DNA here is from genome assembly GCA_030430365.1 of Alphaproteobacteria bacterium. Taxonomy (GTDB): domain Bacteria; phylum Pseudomonadota; class Alphaproteobacteria; order Sphingomonadales; family Sphingomonadaceae; genus Andeanibacterium. Next base: position 3,503 of record JAUIFP010000125.1, read on the forward strand.
GCTCTGTTAAGCGATGCAGGGCACTCTGCCGCCGCTTGGGGATCGGAACAACAGCCGGGAGTGGGGAATGGCCGAAGGTGCCGCGGGGCAGATGCCCGCTGCGAAATCGCAAGATTCGGAAGTGAAAATCATTGCCGCATCGTCGCTCGGCACGGTGTTCGAGTGGTACGATTTCTATCTCTACGGGCTGCTCGCCTCGATCATTTCCAGCCAGTTCTTTTCCGGCGTCAACGAAACCACCGCCTTCATCCTGGCGCTGGCCGCATTCGCCGCGGGCTTCGCCGTCCGCCCCTTCGGCGCGCTGGTATTCGGGCGCGTGGGGGATATTGTCGGGCGCAAGAACACCTTCCTGGTCACGATGGGGCTGATGGGCCTGGCGACCTTCTGCGTCGGCCTGCTGCCATCCTACGCCAGTATCGGCGTGGCGGCTCCGCTGATCCTGGTGACGCTGCGCCTGATCCAGGGCCTGGCGCTGGGCGGCGAATATGGCGGCGCGGCCACTTACGTTGCCGAACATGCCCCCGATGGCCGGCGCGGATTGTTCACCAGCTTCATCCAGACCACGGCTACGCTGGGCCTGTTCGCGGCGCTGCTGGTGGTGATCGGCCTGCGTTCCGCCATGGGGCCGGAAGCGTTTGCCGAATGGGGCTGGCGCATCCCCTTCCTGCTTTCGGCGATCCTGCTGGGCGTGTCGCTGTGGATCCGCATGCAGCTTTCCGAAAGCCCGGTGTTCCAGAAGATGAAGGATGAAGGCGCGACCTCCAAGGCGCCCTTGTCCGAAGCCTTCGGGCAGTGGCGCAATTTGCGCTGGGTGCTGGTAGCGCTGCTGGGCGCCGTCGCCGGGCAGGCGGTGCTCTGGTATACGGGGCAGTTCTATGCACTGTTCTATCTCGAGCGCATCCTCAAGGTGGAAAGCGGCACGGCCAATGTGCTGATCGCGCTGGCACTGATGGTCGGGACGCCGATGTACGTCTTTTTCGGCTGGCTATCCGACAAGATCGGACGCAAGAAAGTGGTGATGACCGGTCTGGCGCTGGGCGTGCTCTTATGCTTTCCGGTCTTCGCAGCGCTGACTTCCGCCGCCAACCCCGCCCTGGCCGAGGCGCAGGAACGCGCACCTGTGGTGGTGCATGCCGATCCGGCAAGCTGCTCCGTCCAGTTCGATCCGATCGGCAACAACACGTTCGACAAGTCGGGCTGCGACATTGCCAAATCCACGCTGGCCAAGGCGGGCATCCCCTATTCCAGCGCGCCGGACGGGAACGGCGAAGTCACGATCGGGGATCGCCGGATCGAAGTGGGCGACATGGCGACATATTCCGGGCGGATCACCGCGGCGGTGGCCGAAGCGGGCTATCCCGAACAGGCCGATCCGGAGCGGGTGAACAAGCCCATGATCGTAGCGATCCTGGTGGTGTTCCTGCTGCCCGTGACGATGACATACGGCCCGCTGGCCGCGCTGCTGGTGGAAATGTTCCCCAGCCGCATCCGCTATTCGGCGATGAGCCTGCCCTATCATATCGGCAATGGCTG
>JAUIFP010000126.1 GCA_030430365.1 Alphaproteobacteria bacterium
CATATGCGTGTTCGGGCCCAGAAACTCCAGGAACTCGATCAGATAGTCGATATAATCGTCCAGATCGAACGTCCCTTCGGACATCGGCACCATCTTCGCATCCGCCCAGTCCGTCACATAGACGTCCTGATTTTCAGCCAGGCGCTGCACCGTGCCGCGCAGCAGCGTTGCGTAGTGGCCGCTCATCGGGGCGACGACGAGCATTTTCGGTGCTTCGGCTGGCAGGTTTTCGTGCCGGAAGCGGCGCAATGCGCAGAAAGGCTTCGAAAGCACGACTTCCTCTTCCACCGGGTAGTCGTGGCCGTCCGAATAAGCGTGCGTAATGCCCCATTCGGGCTTGCCCCGCGGTGCATAGGTGTGGGCGAAGACCTCCAGCGCGGAAGCCATGACCGGTGCCATGCCGGCGTAACCCCATGGATTGCTGGGATTGTTCAGCGATTCAGCGACGATATCGGCCCAGGCGCTGGCCCCCGAGAGCATCGCGCGCTGCAGTTCATAAGCGTGATATAGCAAGCGATATTCCTTTGTGGTGTCCGACTCCGGCAGAACCGCGGAGGAACTTACTCATCGCAGTTTGCCCTCAATTGCACCATGTTGCAATGCAGCAAAGAGGTATATGTTTCCTTGCGGGACGAGATTTTTGGGCGCCCGGGCCGCGCATAGTGCTTCTATCCCACACAACAATCGGCTAGGCGGCGCGCATGGCACGCCAACCACAGATCCGGCCGGATGTGGAGCCCGCCGACAATCTCGGCCCGCTGACCATGATCTGGCAGGCGGCGATGCGCTATCCGGGACGGCTGGTGCTCGCCGTGATGGCGCTCGTAATCACCGCTGCGGCCACGCTGGCGATCCCGGCGGGCTTCCGCCTGATCATCGATCGCGGCTTTGCCGAAGGTGGCAGCCCGGAAGATATCGGCCGCTGGTTCCGCTATTTGCTGATGATCGTCCTCGTCCTGGCGGCCGGTACGGCTTGCCGCTTCTATTTCGTCAGCTGGCTGGGCGAACGGGTCGTGGCCGATATCCGCATGGCCGTGCAGCAGAACCTGCTGCGCCTCTCGCCGGGCTTTTTCGAAGAGAACAGCCCCAAGGAAATCTCTTCCCGCATGACCGCGGACACGACCCAGATCGAGCGGGTGGTGGGCACGACCGTGTCGGTCGCCCTGCGCAACCTGATCATGGTGATCGGCGGGGTTCTCTATCTGCTCTATCTCGCGCCGCAATTGACGCTGGGGCTGGTGATCGCCGTGCCGGTCGCGATCCTGCCGATCGTGTGGTTCGGGCGCCGTCTGCGCAAGCTTTCGCGCGACAGCCAGGACCGGATTGCGGATGTCGGCGCAATGACCACCGAAGTGCTGGGGGCGATGAAGATCGTGCAGGGCTTCAACCAGGAAGGGCGCGAACATGCCCGGTTCTCCGAAGGCGTGGCCCAGACTTTCGAGACGGCGCGCTGGCGCATCCTGATGCGTTCGATCATGACGGGCATCGTCATCGTCGTCATCTTCGGTTCGATCACCCTGCTGCTGTGGCGCGGCGCCTTGCAGGTGGCTGCCGGAACGATCAGCGGCGGCACGATCGCGGCCTTCGTGCTGACCGGCGTGATCGTGGCCGGGGCCTTCGGATCGCTGACGGAGGTCTATGGCGATCTGCTGCGCGGGGCGGGGGCGGCCAGCCGCCTGAATGAATTGCTGAGAGAGAAGCCGGCCATTGCGCCGCCAGCGCGGCCGCAGGCCCTGCCGGAACCTGCGCGCGGGAGCCTGGCGTTCCAAAATGTCACTTTCCGCTATCCCACACGGCCGGAGGTGGCGGTGGTCCAGGATTTCTCGCTGGCTATCGAACCGGGGGAAACGGTGGCGATCGTGGGCCCATCGGGTGCCGGCAAGTCCACCCTGTTCCAGCTGGCGGAGCGATTCTACGATCCGCAGGCGGGCAGCGTCCGGCTCGACGGTGTACCGCTGACCAGTGCGGATCCGGCCGAAATTCGCCGCCGCATGGCGCTGGTCCCGCAGGAAGGCACGCTGTTTTCGGCCAATGCGCGCGACAATCTGCGCTACGGCGCGTGGGACGCGGATGACGAAGCCATCTGGGAAGCCGCGCGCGCGGCCAATGCCGAAGAGTTCCTCAAGGAGCTGCCGCAGGGCCTCGATACCTATCTGGGCGAAGGCGGCGCGCGGCTTTCGGGCGGCCAGCGCCAACGGGTCGCGATCGCCCGCGCGGTGCTGCGCGATGCTCCCATCCTGCTGCTGGACGAAGCGACCAGCGCGCTCGATGCCGAAAGCGAACGGCTCGTCCAGCAGGCGCTGGACCGGCTGATGGAGAACCGCACGACGCTGGTCATCGCCCACCGCCTGGCGACCATTCGCGCGGCAGACCGGATCGCGGTGATGGAAGGCGGGCGCATCGTGGAGATCGGCAATCATGCACAGCTCGCCGGTGCGGGCGGGCTCTATGCCCGGCTTGCCTCGCTCCAGTTCGACAATGTCGAGCCGGTCTGACGCATGAGCGCGCCTGATGGCGCGTTACGGCCAATTAGCGATTGCATGCGGCGGATGGCGGCCTATCTCTTTGCTTGAAAAGCTTCGGTCTTTCGCAAAATCTGCCAGGACCGGCTCGCCCTGCCAGTTAGAGGTTGTTTCATGATCCGATCCATTCTCGCCGCCGGTGCTTCGGCCCTTGCCCTTTGCCTGACGGCCCCTGCGCTGGCCCAGGCTGGCCCAGAGGACGCATCCGGCCCCGAAATGACCTTCGGCAGCTGGGGCGTGGATCCGGCCCTGCTCGATCCCGAGGTGGATCCGGGCGACGATTTCTTCGACTATGTCAACGGCAAGTGGGTGCGCGCCAATCCGATCCCGCCCGAATTCACGCGTTACGGGGCCTTCACCTATCTCGACGAGAAGTCGAAGAAGGATGTCAGCGCCCTGATCGACGAACTCGTGGCGGTTGAGCATGCCGAAGGTTCGAAAGAGAAGCGGATCGTCGATGCGTATGACGCCTATCTCGACACGGCGGCGATCGACGCAAAGGGCCTTGCGCCGGCCTATCCCTATCTGACGAAGATCTTCGAGGCGCCCGATCTGGAATCGCTGATATCGGTATGGGCCGATCCCGCCATGCCGACCCTCGTGGGCATGGGCATCACGATCGATGCCAAGGATCCCGAAAGTTACATTCCCAGTGTCGGCTTCGACGGGATGGGCCTGCCGGACCGCGATCTTTATCTGGTCGACAGCGAGAAGAACCTGGAGATCCGGGCGAAATACAAGGAATATCTCACCTTCCTGCTGGGCAAGGCGGGATATGCCGATCCGGCCCAGTCGGCCGAGGCGGTCTATGCGTTCGAGCATCAGGTGGCTGTCCTCGAATGGGCGCGCACGGCGATGCGCAACCGCGATCTGACCTATCACAAGCTCAGCGCGGAAGAGCTGGCTGCGCTCGCGCCGGAATTCCCGGTCAGGCATCTGATCGAAGCCTCGAACCTCGGCGAGGTTGAATATTTCCTCGCGCCGCAGATCCCGCCGACGGAGGAGAAGGCGCAAGAGCTGGAGCTGAGCGAAGAGGCGCTAGGCGAGATCGGCGGCGGCCTGCCTTCGATGATGGAGCTGGTGACCGAAACGCCGCTGGCCACGCTCAAGGCCTATCTGGCGGCGCAGTTCCTCTCGCAATATGCAGATGTGCTGCCGACGGAATTCGACGAGGCGCGGTTCGATTTCTACGGCAAGGTTCTGAACGGGGCGGAAGAACAGCGGCCCCGCTGGAAGCGCGCGCTGGAGACGACCGAATCCCAATTGGGCGAAGTCCTCGGCAAGACCTATGCGGAGCGCTATTTCCCCGAGACCAGCAAGCAGGCCATGGACGAGCTCGTGGAGAATTTGCGCAAGGCGCTGGCGCAGAGCCTGGAAGAAAACGACTGGATGAGCCCGGAAACGAAGGTTCAGGCCGAAGCGAAGCTGGCATCCTTCTTCCCCAAGATCGGTTATCCGGACGAGTTCGAAACCTATGAGGGGCTGGAAATCAGCGCGGCCGATCCGCTGGGCAATGCCGTGTCCGCCGCGAAGTGGGAATGGCGCAAGGATGTCTCGCGCCTGGGCGGGCCGATGGACCGGGCCGAATGGTTCATGCTGCCGCAGACGGTGAACGCCTATTACAATCCGCTGTTCAACGAGATCGTGTTCCCCGCCGCCATCCTACAGCAGCCCTTCTTCGGCCCCGATGCCGATCTGGCAGTGAATTACGGCGCGATCGGCGGCGTCATCGGACATGAAATGGGCCATGGCTTCGACGATCAGGGTTCAAAATATTCGGCGACCGGCAAGCTGGAGAACTGGTGGACCGATTCCGACCGCGAGGCGTTCGATGCGATGGGCGCCAAGCTGGCCGCGCAATATGACGAGTTCTGCCCGCTCGATGACGGGGAGACTTGCGTCAACGGCCGCCTGACGCTGGGCGAGAATATCGGGGACCTTTCCGGCCTCAGCCTGGCCTACCGAGCTTACAAGATGGCGCTGGGGGGCAAGGAGGCGCCGGTGATTGACGGCTTCACTGGCGATCAGCGCTTCTTCCTGGCATGGGCGCAGGTATGGCGCGAAACGATCCGGCCGGAGCGGCTGCGTCAGCAGATGCTGACAGATCCGCACTCGCCCGCCGATTTCCGCGTCAACGGCCCGCTGCGCAATGTCGATGCCTGGTATGAGGCGTTCGACGTCACGCCCGATGACGAGCTCTATCTTCCGCCCGAAGAACGCGTCCACATCTGGTAATAATTCCCGCTGCCGGGCCTGGGCGGCCATGATGGGCTTGACTTGCCACTGCGCGAAGTGAAGGCCCTCACCCAGGCACTGGCCGGTTTCCTGGCCGATTGGTTTCGAGCTGGAGGCTGCCCAAGACGATGACGTTGTTCCAACAGATTCTGATTGCCCTTGTTCAGGGAATCTCGGAATTCCTTCCGATTTCCTCTTCCGGGCATCTGATCCTCATCCCCTATATCGCGCATCTCC
>JAUIFP010000127.1 GCA_030430365.1 Alphaproteobacteria bacterium
TTTGTGCCCGGTGATCGAATTCGGATTGGTCAATGCGACCATGCACAAGAAGGACGAAGCCGTCGCACTTGACGACCTCGCCGTGCTTGCGCGAGTTTATCGCCGGATCGCGCTGGCGGCTCTCGAAACATAGAAACCGGGCTGCGGGCCCTCATCTTTACAAGGGGACACGCATGCTTCGCTTCTGGTTCAACATCCCGCTGTGGCAGCGTGTGATCGGCGCGCTTGTTCTGGGTGTCATAACCGGCCTGCTGTGGGGCCCCGAAGCCGAGAGCATAAAGTGGATCGGCGACCTGTTCATCGCCGCGATCAAGATGCTGGTCGTGCCGCTGATCTTCACCAGTCTCGTCTCCGGCGTCATTGCGATCGGCGATTTGCGCAAGCTGGGCGCGGTGGGCGGCCGGGCCATCCTGCTGTTCATCATTACCGGGCAGATTGCCGTGTGGATCGGATTGGCACTGGGCACCTTCTTCGCCCCGGGCATCGGGCTCGATACGTCCAGGCTCGATCTGGGCAGCGTTCCGGAAAGCACCTTTACCGGCTGGACGGACATGATCGTGGCCACTGTGCCTTCCAGCCCGGTCCAGGTGATGGCCGATGGGGCCGTGCTGCCGTTGATCGTCTTCTCCCTGCTGATCGGCGTCGGCATCCTGATGGCGAAGGAAGAAGGATCGCCCGTGGCCGCGATTTTCGACAGCGCGGCCATCGTAATGCAGAAGGTTACCGCAGTCGTGATGGAACTGACGCCCTTCGGCGTCTTCGCCCTGATCGCCTGGGTCGCGGGCACGCTGGGCCAGGATGCGCTGATCGCGCTCGCCAAGCTGGTGGGGCTCAATTATCTCGGCTGCCTCCTGCTGATCGGCGTGATCTATGTCGCCTTGATCAAGCTGGTGGCGCGGCTTCCCGTTCATGACTTCTTTCGCGGGATGATAGACGCGATGGCGGTTGCCTATTCCACCGCGTCTTCCAGTGCGACATTGCCTGTTACGCTGCGCTGCCTGGAGCGGAATATCGGTGTCAGCCGCTCCGTCTCCAGCTTCACCGCCTCGCTGGGCGCGACTGTGAACATGGATGGCACGGCGATGTATCTGGGGCTGGCCACGTTGTTTGGCGCGCAGATTTTCGGCATCGACCTGAGCTTTGCGGATTATATCCTGGTCGCGGTGACGGCCACGCTCGGTTCGATCGGCGCGGCCGGCATTCCGGGCACCGGCCTGATCATGATGACGCTGGTCTTCTCCAGCGTCGGCGTGCCGCTGGAAACGATTGCCTTCGTGGCCGGGGTGGACCGCCTGATGGACATGATGCGCACCACGACCAATGTCACCAGCGACGCGACGATCGCCACCACAGTGGCGGTGCTGGTGGATGAAATCGACCGCGAGGAGATGATCTCGGCCGACGACGTCTAGCTATCGCCGGAGGCGCTATTCCCCGCCCATCATCTCCTGCGCCAGGTCGCTCAGACCGGCTATCGCCTTTGCCAGGGTCGCTTCCGCATCCCCGCCGGTTTCCGCATTCACGCCCACCGGTCCATGCCAACCGCTATCCTCGATCACCTGCATCATGGCGAGTTCCCCGTCGCCCTTGCCTGGAAGCAGCGCGGTGCCGTCATCCACATGGACGCCTGCGACATTGACGGTGGTCACATAGGGCTGGATCCGCTGCCAGACGCGGGCGAAATCCGCCAGATCGTCATGGAACATATTGCGGGAATGGCTGAAATTATAGACGATCCCGACATCGTCTATGCCTTGCGCTCTGAGTGCTTCGACGACTTGCGCCTGATTTTCGGGCACGCCCATCCAACGATTATGTGCATAAAGATCGACCTTCACGCCATAAGGCCTGGCCTTGGCGGCGATCGCTGCGATGCGCGCCGCTTCCTGTTCGACGCGGGCGCGCTGTTCTTCAGCGGTTCTTGGCCAGTTGCGCCGCTCCGTATCCTCGATCAGGGCGGCCACAAGTGGGTAAAGACGAATCTGCTCCTCGGTTGGAAGCTCCGCAATCGCGGCGAGATCGGCGGGCAACTGAACGCCCGATTGCTCGCTCAGCGCTGCGAAGTCCGGCAAAGGCGGTACGACCCATAGGCGAGGTTGCACATCCAATAGGCCGAAGAGCGCAAGCGTTTCATCCAGCAGCGGATCGTCCGGCTCGAAGGGCGCCCACCACCCTTGAAAGGCGATTCCATGTTCCTTCATCGCCTGAATTTCCGCCCGGTAATTGGGAATGTCGGACGGCATCCAGAAATAGGAATAGCGCTTGAAACCCAGCCTTTGCAGCATTGCGGCGCGCGCTTCTGGGCCGCGAATTTCCGCGTCATATGGTCCGACCGACCAGGCGACGAGATTGTCGCGTTCCCAGATCGAGCGCGATTCTGGCTGCGGTGCGGCCTGCACGTCCGGCCGTTGATGGCAAGCGCTAGTGGTCCCGGCAAGCAGCGCGGCGAGCGCGATGGCGTGAATGGCTTTCATGCGATCCCCTCTAATCGGCCCTTCCAATCGGCCCCTCCGATCGGCACGGCCAATAATCTAGAGTTTGGATCGCCTCGTCGCAGCTGCTGTGCCGCATCGTGGACCTATGAACCCCGGCAACGGCCGAGGGCTCGCGTCTATTTGCCTTTCGGTTTCTCCAGCACTTTCGGCTTGAAGCCGCATTGCTCCACCACCGGGCAGCGCCAGCATTCGGGGCTGCGCGCCTTGCAGGTATAACGGCCGAGCAGGATCAGCCAGTGGTGGGCATCCCGGCGGAAGGGGGCTGGCACGACCTTCTCCAGCCGCTTTTCCACTGCGTCAACTGTCTTGCCCTTGGCCAGGCCCGTACGGTTCGAAACGCGGAAGACATGCGTGTCCACGGCGAAAGTCTCCGCCCCGAAGGCGCAATTCATGACGACATTGGCCGTCTTGCGTCCGACGCCTGGCAGAGTGACAAGCGTGTCACGGTCCTGCGGGACTTCTCCGCCGAAATCGCGCACCAGCATTTCTGACAGGGCGATCACGTTCTTCGCTTTGGAATTGAACAGGCCGATCGTCTTGATGTGCTGCTTCAGCCCTTCTTCGCCCAATGCGAGCATCTGCTGCGGCGTCTCCACTTCCGCGAACAATTTGCGCGTCGCCTTATTTACCCCGACATCGGTTGCCTGCGCGGAAAGGACCACGGCCACCAGCAGCTGATAGGTGTTGGAAAATTCCAGTTCGGTCTCGGGCGCCGGGTTGGCTTCGGCCAGCAGGCGGAAGAACTCGAATATGTCGTCACGTTTCATCGCGGCGATGCTCTTCCTCTTCGCTCAGGCGTTCCATGCCTTCTTCCAACCTTTCTTCGACTTCCCGTTCCAGCTTTTTCTCAAGCTGCTGTTCCCGCTTCTTCTGCATCGAATCGGAAAAAGCCGCGGCCATGATGCCGGCGGGCATCGCCACCAGAGCGACGCCGCTCAGCGCCACGATCGAGGCAAGCACCTTGCCCAAAGCGGTGACCGGCGCAACGTCGCCATAGCCCACTGTCGTCAGCGTAATGATCGCCCACCATAATGCGCGCGGGATGCTGCCGAATTTGTCCGGCTGAACATGGCCTTCGGCCCAATGCAGCGCAACTGCCCCCAGGATCAGCACCACCCAGGCCATCGCGCCGGTCACGAAAAGCTCGTAACGCCGGCCCCAGACCGCGCTGGATATCTCCTCCACTGCGTGGGAGAAGCGGGTGAATTTCACCAATGCCACGATCCGTATCAGCCGGATCGTCCGCAAGATCGCCACATCCGCCAGGAAGAAGGGCAGGAGTGAGGTCACGATCACGATCATGTCGATGATCGCCAGCGGCGAGAGAATGAACAGCAGGCGTTTTTTCAGCGCCGATCCGCGTCCGGGCCTGTCCGCCACGCTCCACAGCCGGGCGATATATTCCACCAGGAAGACGATGCCGAAGCCGATCTCCAATGAAATGATCAGGCTGCGATGCTGGCGCATGACTAGCGGCTCCGTGCCGATGATCGAAACGGCTACGGCCGCCAGGATAATCACGACGAGCGACAGGTTGACCCATGAGATCTTGCGCTCCGTTTCCGCGCCGACAAACAGCTTGCGGTAGGTTTTCCGGCGCAAGGTCTCTCGGCGTGGTTTCGCCATTCAACTCGTCCCCAACCCTGTCAAAGGCCCAGCACCTGGGGCATGGAATAGCGGCTAGGCTCTTTGCCGATCAGCCATGCGGCAGCTTTCACTGCGCCATGCGCGAAGATCATCCGGTTTTCCGCCAGGTGGGAAAGCGTGATGCGTTCCTCCTCTCCGGCCAGGATCACCGAATGTTCACCGGCCACGGTTCCCCCGCGCAGGCTGGCAAAGCCGATCGCGCCCTTTTCCCTCGCGCCGGTATGGCCGTCACGCCCGCGTTCGCTATGGTCCGCCAGGTCGATCCCGCGCCCTTCGGCGGCGGCTTCGCCCAGCAGCAGGGCGGTGCCCGAAGGTGCATCCACTTTCATCCGGTGATGCATCTCGGCGATCTCGATATCCCAGTCTTCGCCCAGCTTGGAGGCAGCTTCGCGCACCAGATGTGCCAGTAAGGTGACGCCCAGCGAGGTGTTGCCGGTCTGCAGGATCGCGATTTCCCCAACTGCATCGTCGATCGCCGCATGGTGATCCGCGTCCAGCCCGGTCGTGCCGATAACCATGGGGATGCCCGCGCCGCGTGCCGCAGCAATGCTGGCGGCGAGCGCGTTCGGTGCGGAAAAGTCCACCAGCACGTCGCTCATGGCGGCGAGCGTGGCCACATCGTCGCCCCGGCCTGCGCCGCCGGCAAGCTGGTGCCCGGCCGCCTCTACCGCCTTTGCCAATGCCTGGCCCATGCGTCCTTCGCTGCCGATAATGCCGATAGAAGTCATTGCCTGTTCCCTGTTCGGTGTGTTTCATGGGGGACATGGCGACAATCCGCAATATCGTGATCCTTACCGGTGCCGGGATAAGC
>JAUIFP010000128.1 GCA_030430365.1 Alphaproteobacteria bacterium
AGGCCGCCTGAAGCGACGGCTCTACGCGAGTAACCTTGGCTAGATAGATATTACCTTTGATCTGCTTGTGTTCGGCAGATTCAAAATCGAACTCTTCAATACGGTTGCCTTTGACCACCGCCACCCGGGTTTCTTCCGGGTGGCGCGCATCGATAAGCATGCGCGTTGCCATTGATATTTCTCCGAACGCGCCGGTACTCGGCCACCATGCAAGGTGGCGTGTAGCGGGCGCGATTGTTTGCGATAGGTTCGGCGTCAGCCGGGAACGAACCCGTCTGGCCGATATAATTTGGGAATGTACCTGCAAGCGAATGCCGGCAGGCAATGCGGAATGTGTCTGCAGAAACGAAAATGCGTGGCGAAACACGGCACGCTGCCACGCCCGGAGACATCGCAACGCGGCCTGACGGCAGCGGCGGTCCTTGGTGGCGGTGGCTTCTCATTTCGGCATCAACCTGTAATTCGTCCCGGTTTCCTGGCGGAATTTCCGGGTATTAGCCGGTGTGGCGCTGCAATGGTTTCACTCTCCCACTGCTTGCCCGCGAGGGCTGAGGCATGTGGTTAGAGAGATCGTCCTGGGCAGGCCTGCCCGGTTTCATCTAGCTAGCACCGGGCGCCAGTGCGAGCAACCTTATTGCGCATAAAGGTAAATTTCGCATGATCCTTGCCTTGCGCTATCCACAAAGCTCCACCATTCCATTCTTGCCATGGCTCAACGCTTACAGATCTGGCTGCTGATAATCAGCCCGATTGCGATCCTGGCCGGGCTCTATGTGCTCGGCCTGAAGCTGCCTGTGCCGCATCTGGGGCGCTCCTACGTCGTGCGGATCGAATTGCCCGATGCCGGGCGCCTGGTCGGGCTCCCGCCGATCGAAGGGCCGCAGGATGCAAGCCGTCCGCTGGTGGTGATCGATGCCGGGCATGGCGGCTACGATCCCGGCGCAACGGGGGAGGGCTTCAAGGAAAAGCGTATCGCGCTGGATCTGGTGCTGGCCCTGCGCGACAGGCTGCTGAGCGAAGGCGGCATCCGCGTGGCGCTGACGCGCAGCGACGATTCCTTCCTGGCTTTGCAGGAACGCAGCGACATTGCGCGCCGCCTGGGGGCCGAGCTGTTCCTTTCGGTCCATGCCGATTCCGCGGGCGAGGAGCTGGCGAGCGTGAACGGCGCATCCGTCTATACATTGTCCGAAAAGGCGTCCGACCGGGCGGCGGCCGCTCTTGCCAGCCGCGAAAACGCGGCGGACGAAGTGAACGGCATAGCGCTTTCGGGCCAGAGCGACACGGTGAACGCCATCCTGCTCGACCTCTCGCAGCGCCATGCGCAGGAAGAAGCGGCGGAATTCGCGCGGCTGATCGTTCGCGAAGGGGGCGATGCGCTGGCATTCAGGGACGAGCCGCTGCGTTCGGCTGCGCTGGTGGTGCTGCGCGCGCCCGATGTTCCATCCGTATTGTTCGAGGCGGGCTATATATCCAACAAGGACGAGGCGGAGCGTCTGTCATCGCCGGAAGGGCGCGAAGCCTTCGCCACATCGCTGGAACGGGCCATCCGCGTCTATTTTGCACGCAACGCGGGATAGGGGGCCGGATAAGGGCCGGATAGGGGCCGGATAGGCGCTTCCGTCTGGCGCTTCGCAAAACTGGCGTGCTATGAGCCGTTTCACCATGAGCGATACTGAGCAGTCGGGCGCGGAGCCCATCCATTACAGGATACGGCGCGAGGCCAGGGGCCTGTTTGCCTGGTTCGGGCAGAACTGGCGCGGCAACAAGCCCTTTCGCTGGGCGACGATGACGCTGGGCTTCGGCATTCTGATCTATTGGTCGGCGTGGCTGGTGCTGGCCCGCAATATGCCCGATGCGGAAATGCTGCTGGAATACGAGCCGCCATTGCCCACCATGGTGCGCGGCGTGGATGGCGAGATCGTGGATTCCTATGCGCGGGAACGGCGGGTGCAGCTGCAATTCCGCGATTTCCCGGAGCTTTTGATCAACTCCTATCTTTCCGCCGAGGATAAGACCTTCTGGTCCCATGGCGGTGTGGACATTACCGGTTTCGCCGGGGCCGTGGTCGATTATGTGACCAAGATCGGCACCGGGGAACGCGCCAGGGGCGGCTCCACGATCACGCAGCAGGTGGCCAAGAACATTCTGGTGGGCGACGAATATTCGATCACCCGCAAGCTCAAGGAGATGCTGCTCGCCCGCAAGATCGAGGGTGTGCTGACAAAAGAGCAGATTCTCGAGCTTTACCTCAACGAAATTCCCCTGGGCCGGCGCAGTTTCGGCGTGCAGGCGGCCAGCCGCGCCTATTTCGACAAGGATGTGGGCGATCTGGAGCTGCATGAAGCGGCCTTCCTGGCGATTCTGCCCAAGGCACCGGAACGCTATGGCCGGGCGCGCTATACCGAAGCCGCCATTGAACGCCGCAACTGGGTGCTCGATGAGATGGTCGATAACGACTATATTTCGCAGCAGGAAGCCGCGAGCGCGAAGGCCAAGCCCTTGGGGCTGGTGACGCAGCGCTCCGATCCGAGCACGGTGGATGCTGGCTATTTCATGGAAGAAGTGCGCCGCGAACTGATCGACAAATTCGGGGAGCAGGCGGAAGACGGGCCCAACAGCGTCTATGCGGGCGGTTTGTGGGTGCGCACCTCGCTCGATCCCGAATTGCAGAAAGCGGGCGCGGATGCGCTGCGTGCCGGCCTGATGCGCTATCACGGCAATCGCGGGTGGACCGGCCCGATTGCGACGATCAAGATGGAAGAGGGCAATTGGCGCGGCCAGCTGCAAAGCTCGTTCCTCTCGATCAGCTATGAAGACTGGCGCATCGGCGTGGTGACAGAGCGTTCGGGCGAGAGTGCCAAGGTCGGCTTTACCGACGGCAAGGAAGCACCGCTCAGCGGCATGCCGGACAGCTTGAAGGCGGGGGACGTGATTGCCGTTTCACCCCAGGGCAACGGCTACCGCGTGCGCACCGTGCCGGGGATTTCGGGCGGTTTTCTGGCGCAGGACCCCAATACCGGGCGCGTGCTGGCAATGCAGGGCGGTTTCGATCCCCGACTGGGTTCGTTCAACCGTGCGACGCAGGCAGAGCGGCAGCCGGGTTCGACGATCAAACCCTTCGTCTATGCAACCGGTCTGGAACAGGGGCTGACGCCTGCCTCGATGGTTCTGGACGGTGAATATTGCTATTATCAAGGCGCCAAGCTGGGTGAGAAATGCTTCCGCAATTTCAGCGGCGGCAGCACCGGCGAACATACGATGCGCTGGGGGCTGGAGCAGTCCCGCAACCTGATGACGATCCATGTCGCGATGGATTCGGGCATCCAGAACGTCGTCAAGACGATCGATCAGGTGGGCATCGGCAAGTATCAGCCCTTTCCCGCCGTCGCTCTCGGCTCCGGCGACACGACCGTGCTCAAGATGGTCAATGCCTATTCCACGCTGGTCAATCACGGGCTGCAGCACACACCGACGATGATCGACTTCGTGCAGGATCGCCGGGGCAAGGTGATCTGGAGAGCCGATGAACGTGAATGCGCCGGCTGCAACATGGATGAATGGGACGGCAAGCCTATGCCCCGCTTCAGGCAGGCCGGGCGGCAGGTGATGGATGCCAGAACCGCGTTCCAGGTGGTGCATATGCTCACCGGCGTCGTCCAGCGGGGCACGGCGGTGGTGCTGCGGGATCTGGATATTCCGCTTTTCGGCAAGACGGGAACCACCAGCGGCCCCACCAATGTGTGGTTCGTGGGCGGATCGCCGGATATCGTGGCGGGCGTCTATATGGGCTATGACGCGCCGCGCAATCTGGGCGGATATGCCCAGGGCGGCACCTATGCCGCGCCGATCTTCAAGCAATTCGTCAAGGAAAGCCGGGACCGCTGGAGCGGTCGGCCGTTCCTGGCGCCTGCAGGCATCCGGATGGTGCGGATCGATCGCCGCACGGGCACCCGGGTTTTCGGCGGATGGCCGAGCGACGAGCCGCGGGCCGACGTGATCTGGGAAGCTTTCAAGCCCGATACGGAACCGCGCCGGGCGGCCTTGCAGGATGAAGTCGATCAGCTTCGCGACATGGTCATCATGCAGCTCAGGCGGCGTCAATTGGGCCAGGATGGCCGCAATGCCGATGGCGATGCGCGCAGCGGCGTACCGGAAAACTTTGCAGAAGAGCAGGGCGGCCTTTATTGATCGCGGTTCAGCGGCCAGCCGCTTTGGGAGATATGACGATGACCAAGTTCACCAAGCTTGCCGCCCTCGCGGCGGTTATTCTCGGCACTGCCACGGCCGCCCAGGCGGAATTGCCTGTGGGCGCCCAGGCACCCGAATTCACGGCCAAGGGTGCGCTTGCGGGGAAGGAATATTCCTTCGATCTGCAAAGCGCACTGAAGAAGGGGCCAGTCGTGCTTTATTTCTTCCCCAAGGCCTTTACGCCGGGCTGCAGCGCGGAAGCCAATGCCTTTGCTCAGCAGATCGGGGCGTTCGAAGCGGCAGGGGCGCAGGTGATCGGTATGTCTGCCGATACGCTGCCGGAGCTCAAGCAGTTCTCGGTCAAGGAATGCGCGGGCAAGTTCCCCGTCGCGACTGCAAGCTCCGCCGTGATCGATGCCTATGACGTGGCCATGGAGTTCAACGGACAGGCGCTGACCGACCGGACAAGCTACGTAATCGCGCAGGACGGCGAGATCATGCTGGCCCATTCGGAGCGCGATTGGCGCAACCATGTCAGCCTGACATTGGCCAAGGTGAAGCAGCTCAAGGGCTCCTGACCGGCAAGGCGCCACTCCTTTACAATCGACAGCCTTCCGCTAAGCGGGCCGCAATAAACAGCGGAGATCAAGTATAATGCGTGCCGAAGGGCAGGCCCATATCGAACGGATCGAAGCAGCGCTGGCACTGGTACGCCGGTCGCTGGACTGGGATCGTGCGGTGCGCCGCCTCGA
>JAUIFP010000032.1 GCA_030430365.1 Alphaproteobacteria bacterium
CGAAGACTGAACCAGGAGACTAGTGATGAAGTTCATCAACAAGCTGCTTCGTGACGAAGCTGGCGCCACCGCCATCGAATACGGTCTGATCGCCGCGCTGATCGCGGTTGCTCTGATCACGGCTCTTCAGAGCCTCGGCACGAGCCTGTCCGGTACGTTCTCGAACGTTTCTACGGCTCTCGACGACGCTTAATCGTCAGGGCCGAAATCGGCCCCGATTTAAGTGATCCGGCCCGAGGTCGGAAAAATGAAAGGGCGGCGAGGCAACTCGCCGCCCTTTTTCATGTCCACCGGCAAGGCACCAGCTAGTTGCTGGCGCGAACGACGATCTTGACCTTCTGCCCGGCACGCAGGCTCTCGCCGGACGACAATCCGTTGAGGACCCGGAAGCGTGCTTCCTGCGCATCCTGATATGCCATGCGCCGCGAAAGCGACTGCACTGTGTCGCCCGAACTGACAGTAACGACATCCACCATGCGCGGCGTCACAGCCGCCGCCTCGCTGGCGCTGATTTTCCGCATCGAATTGAACATCGGCGAAAACACGCCCGTCTGGCCCGCAGCCGTGACCGCGGCAAAATGAAACGCTCTGTTGTTGCTGAATTCATAGGCGAAGACGACCACGTCCACCTGGTTGCCGCCGCTGGTGACGCGCGCCGTACCAACGGCCGCAGGCAAGCCGTTCACTGTCGTGCGGTTGATCGATTGCGGTGCGAGCGTTTGCTCGCTTCCGCCGATGGCCTGGAACACCTGCCTGATGTAGCTGTCCATATTGCCGTTATAGGCCCCGGTCGAAAGCTGCGCCTGCCCGCTATTCCCATTGATCGAGACGGCCTGCGTTCCGTTCACCATATAAAAGCCGTCTGGCGCGGTGAATGTCAGCCCCAGCTTGGGGTGAATGAAGCGGTCCCCTTCGATCACACCCTGTTCGGGATCGTCACCGTAGACAATGCCATCGATCCGGCTCAGAAATGTGTCGCGATTGATCACACCGGCGGCATTCGGCCCGGCCAGTTGCAGCGCGTTCTGGACGCGCGAAGCTGGATCGGGGTGCGTCGATGCCCATTCGGGCATCCGCGCATCGCGGCCCTGCAATTGCGCATCGAGCGAATTCTGCTGGGCCAGGCTGTTCAGAAGGGTGGACATTGCCCGCGGATCGTAGCCGGCACTGTTGAGGTACTGCACGCCAAGCCGGTCTGCTTCCAGTTCCTGGCTCCTTGAATATTTGAGTGTCGCCAATTGCGGCACAGTGCTGGAAATCTGCTGGCCAAGCTGGCCCAGCGCGCTGTTTCCGAAAAGGACGCCGGAAAGAACCTGGCCAAGCACGCCGAGCAAGGCATTGTTCTGCGCGTTCTGCTGCCTTCTGGCCGAGTGGCGCGCAGCGACGTGGCCGACTTCATGGCCCAGCACGGCAGCCAGCTCCGCCTCATTATTCATCAGGCCAACCAGCTGGCGCGTCACGTAAACGTAACCGCCCGGGATCGCGAAGGCGTTGTTGACGGATGAATTGAGCAGCGTGACCTTGAAGGCGCCCTGCGAAGTGGCGAGGCCCGACTGCACGGCAATGTTCTGCCCCACGGAGACGACATAATTCGCCTGGGGCCCTGTCATGGCACCGCCGAATTCAGCCTTGATCTGAGGATCCGCCTCAGCGCCCTGCTGCGCTTCCGCCTGGGTGATGGGGGTTCCGGCCGATGCAATCGGCCCGCCCATCGTGCAGCCGGTCAGGGCCAGGGTGCAGGCCCCGGCCAATGCCATGGATTTTGCACGGAAGGTATGAATGGGTGGCATGGAAGGCTCCTCTTTACGCACATTGAAGGCGCAAGCCGCCCATGTGTGCTTTCCCAATCGAACCAATTTGAGCTGTCCCGGTTCCCGGTTCAGTTCGCGCCGATCCGCAGAAATCTCTCTTCGCGCATCGTCCGGATCGCTTTGGCACCCTTGCGTGAGAGCGCATCGAGTTCTTCCGCGATCGCCTGTCCCAAATCTTCGGCCATACGCAGCGGGTCGCGATGCGCGCCGCCAACGGGCTCAGGCACGATGCGGTCGATCACGCCCAGGGCAAGCAGGTCCTGCGCGGTCACGCGCATCGCTTCGGCTGCCTGAGGTGCCTTTTCGGCGGTTCTCCAGAGAATTGAAGCGCAGCCTTCGGGCGAAATGACCGAATAGACCGAATGCTCCAGCATCAGCACGCGTTCGGAACTTGCCAGAGCAACGGCACCGCCCGAGCCCCCTTCGCCCACCACTGCAGAGACCATTGGCGTCGGCAGCGCCAGGCACGCCTCCGTAGAACGGGCAATCGCTTCGGCCTGGCCGCGTTCTTCGGCTTCGACTCCGGGAAAGGCGCCGGACGTATCGACAAGCGTCACCACCGGCAGGCCGAAACGTCCGGCCATTTCCATCAGGCGGATCGCCTTGCGATAGCCCTCAGGCTTGCCCATGCCGAAATTATGCCGGATGCGGCTTTCGGTATCATGGCCCTTCTCGTGGCCGATCAGCATGATCTTGCGCCCGTCCAGCTTCGCCAGACCACCGATGATCGCTTCATCCTCACCGAAATGGCGATCGCCGCCCAGGGGCATGAAATCGTCGAACACCGCATCGACATAATCATTGAAATGCGGGCGCGAAGGATGGCGGGCGACCTGCGTCTTCTGCCAGGGCGTGAGCGCCGAATAGGTGCTGGCCAGCAAATCGGCGCTGCGGGCTTCCAGTCGCTTGATCTCGGTGGAGATATCGACCTCATTGCCATCGGCCGCCGCACGTAGATCGGCAATGCGCGCTTCGAGCGCTGCAACCGGCTTTTCGAATTCGAGATAAGAAATCATGCCCTTGCGCTAACCGCCTACGGCCTTTCCGGCAAGAGGATGCCGTTCATTGACGAGTGCCACCAGGCGGGCAGAATCGACATGGGTGTATATCTGCGTAGTCGCGATATCCGCATGGCCCAGCAGTGTCTGCAGCACGCGCAAATCGGCCCCGCCCTCCAGCAAATGGGTCGCGAAAGCATGGCGCAAGACATGCGGGCTGAGCTTTTCAGGCGCAATCCCCGCACGTCCCGCCAATTCTCTCAACAATTGGAATAAACGTATACGGCTCAGATGTTTGCCGCGCGAAGGAAACAGAAATTTGGGATCTTCGGGGCGGATATCCAGCCACTTGGCCAGCACCTGCTTGGCCCGGTTGCTCACCGGAACCATCCGCGCCTGGCCGCCCTTGCCCATAACGGTCAGAAATGGGGCATCGCGCGGCACGGAAGCCATCGGAAGCGATACCAGTTCGCTTGCGCGCAGGCCTGATCCATAGAGCAATTCCAGCAGGGCGAGCAGACGAATTGCTTCCGGCCGGCCGCTTTCCGCCTCTTCCTCTGCGCGCGAAAACAGCGCCTCGACCTCCTGATGGCTCAGGATCTTGGGCAAAGGCCGGCGCGCAGCCGGACGGGGCAGCGCGGCTGAAGGATCGTCCTTGCGCCACCCTTCATCCACCAGAAATCCATAGAATTGCCGCAAGGCCGAGCTTTTGCGCGCAACGGTGGAAGGGGCCAGCGAAGACCAGGCCGCCCCCAGTGAAGACAGGTCATCGCTATCCGCGCGCTCCAGGCTGCCGATCGCCTCTTCCGCGCCTTCCAGATCCCGGCGATAGGCCGCAAGCGTATTGGCCGCGGCGCCGCGCTCCACCGCCAGCATATCCAGAAAGGCTTCGGTTGCAGTGCCTATGGCTATCGCCTCCCGAAAATCACCCGCGGGCAACCGCCTCGGCAGCAATCATTCGCGCTTCGGCGGAAAGACCGACCTGATCGAGCGAACTGACGATCAAATAGAGCTGGCGCGCGGTCATCATTTCCCAGCTATTGCCCTGCATCCCCAGCCCGGCGAGCATGGCGACCAATGTGGGATTGTTTACGTCTGCCGCAGCCGTGATCATTCTGCTCCACGCGCTGGAGCGCGACAGATCCACGCCAAGCCGCCGTGACGCACTGCTCACCGTTCCGGAATCGAGCCGTCCCAACCCGGCGAGACCGGCCAGCAGGAATTTGGACTTGCGCTGCTCCGCACTGGCATCTTCATCGATAAACGTATCGAACGCATCTGTGGCAACCGGGCTGCCGCGATTGGGCTGCGCGAGCACCAGCATTCCCCAGCCCAGGCTTCCTTGCGGCACAACCGAGGCCCAGCGCATCGCATTGCGATCAAGGCCTGCAGTCAGCATCGATTCGATCAGTTGCGGCGCATCTTCTTCAAGGCTGTCACTCACGGGGATGCGGGCCGCGGCATAGGCGGTAAGCACCTTTGCGCCATAATTGTTCGGTCCGCTGCTCCACAGATCGCGGATCGCAGCCATCCGCTCCGCCTCGCTCTGGGCGACATAGGCTTCGCGCAATTGGCCGGCGCGCGCGCGGGCATCGCCGGTCACATCCGTATCGGCGAATATCTGGCCGTATAGATCGACCATGGCCGCGCTTGAAAGGATGCCTTCGCTGCCGGCCAGGCTTGCCGCTTCTGCCCGCTTCGCAAGCCCGAGGGCAGGCGAAAGCGCCGCGGCACGGTCATAGTAAGCGCCCGCCCCATCGCGCAGCGAATCCGGCACTTCGACGCCCAGAGCCACCGCGAGCGAATAGCGCCAGGGATTGAGCTCCTCCACATCGTCCCATTCGATGTTCACGGCCCGCCCGCCTTCCCC
The DNA here is from genome assembly GCA_030430365.1 of Alphaproteobacteria bacterium. Taxonomy (GTDB): domain Bacteria; phylum Pseudomonadota; class Alphaproteobacteria; order Sphingomonadales; family Sphingomonadaceae; genus Andeanibacterium. The sequence continues at coordinate 4,680 of JAUIFP010000032.1, forward strand.
GGCGGCGCCGGCATAACGCTGGGCCAGCAGCACATCGATGCGCGGCGCGATCGCCCGCGAAAGCGCGCGTGTCAGCTCCCGCGAAGCTTCCCGATTCTGCCCGACAAAGGCATCGCAAATCGAACCCACCATCTGCCATTGCGGATCGTCGCGGAGCGTCGGTTTGAGCTGGGCGACCGGGCACATGCCGACAATATCGCCGGTGGCGACATAGGCATCGAATGCGGCGTTGATCAGCGCAGTGTCGAAATTGGAGGAATCGACATCCTGCACGAGCGCGCGTGCGACATAGGATTCGCCCATGGAATTGAGCGCGGCTGCCCGCAGAGCCGCGAATTCGACCGGGTTCATGCCCGCCGGCGCATCGAGCCGGCTGGCCAGCGTGCGGCGCAGCAGGATATGGCCCCAGCGCGATACGAGCGGCCGGCGCGTTGCCTGCAATGCCGATCGAATGAGCGATGCGGGCTGCTTGGCGAGTGCCTGGGAAGGGAAGCCGCCCTCGCCCATGGAGATAACCCCAACTCTCTTGAGCGCGCGCCTTGCGCCCGCCGGCAGATCGTATTCGGGCCGCAGGCCCAGCAATGCGTCGATCTCGTCGGAATCCATCGCCTCGATCTCTTCGATCGAAGGGAAATCTTCTGGCAGCACGACATTGCCGGAAAACAGGTCCGACATACCGGGCGCAGGCTGGATCTCGGGAACCTCGGGGCTGTTGGGATCGCGGGGAGCAACCGTCGGCGCCGGAGTGGGGGCCGGCCGGGCTGCCGATGTAGGCGTCGGCGCGGGAGCGGGATTGTCGAAGCCCGGCGGCAACAGCGATTCGGGCGCCGCGAAGGCCGCCACCGCGCTTGCCAGAGCCACTGCTGCACCCCCGGCCAAGAGGGCCGCGCGTTTCATTGCATCTCTCCTGGCAAGGCCACCGGCCGTACTATTTCGCGCACAGGTTCCTCACCGCCGTCATACCAGGCAAAAAATAGCAACAGGACCACGATCAATACCAGCCCGGACAGGATAATTCTCGAATTCACGGTCAAACCGTCGCAACCCTCAAAAAGACGGCTCATCCGCCATATGCTTGCGCTGCCGGTTAGCGCATCTATAGGCAGGGCGGCAATGACCAACGGCAACTCCTCGCTTTCCGATGCGGAAATCGCCGCTCTGGCGCGGCGGATCGACCGGCCGATCGTGCTGGTGGGAATGATGGGCGTGGGCAAGTCCACTGTCGGCCGCAAGCTCGCCGGCTTGCTGCATCTCCCCTTTGCCGATGCCGACGATGAAATAGAAAAAGCCGCCCAGATGCCGATCACGGAGATCTTCGAGAGATTCGGGGAAGACTATTTCCGCGATGGGGAGCGGCGGGTGATCGACCGGATGATGGACGAACAGCCCTCGGTCATCGCGACGGGCGGCGGCGCATTCTGCCAGGAAGACACCCGCGCATTGCTGCTCGACAAGGCGATTACCGTCTGGCTCGACTGCGATACGGACACTCTGGTGGAACGCGTCAGCAGGAAGGATACGCGCCCACTGTTGCGCGATGGCGATCCTCGGGAAATCATCACGCGCCTGAAGCGCGAGCGAGAGCCGCATTATTCGCAGGCTCCCATCCATGTCACCAGCAAGGCCGGCCCGCACCAGCAGGCGGCCATGCGCATTCTGAAAGCAATCGATCAATGGCTGTAATCTGCGTCGAACTGGCCGGACGCTCTTACGAAGTGCGCGTCGGCGAAGGCTTGCTGGCCGATGTCGCGGGGCAATGCGGGGCGATGCTGCGCAAGAAACGCGTGCCGATCGTCACGGACGAGAACGTGGCACGGCTCTGGCGCGAAACGGTGGATGCATCCCTGACGGGCGCCGAATTCGATCCGCGCTGGCACGTCCTGCCTGCCGGAGAGGGCAGCAAGAGCTGGGACCAGCTTTCCCGCACGGTGGAATGGCTGCTGGCCGAGGAAGTGGAACGCGGCGACCATATCCTGGCGCTGGGCGGCGGCGTGATCGGCGACCTCACAGGCTTTGCCGCCGCGATCCTGAAGCGCGGCTGCGGCTTCATCCAGCTGCCCACCACGCTGCTTGCACAAGTCGATTCCAGCGTCGGCGGCAAGACCGCGATCAACACGCCTGCCGGCAAGAACCTGGTCGGCGCCTTCCACCAGCCTTCGCTGGTGCTGGCCGATCTGAATGTGCTGGAAACGCTGCCCGGCCGGGAAATGGGCGCGGGCTATGCCGAAGTGATCAAATACGGGATCCTGGGCGATGCCGGCTTTTTCGCCTGGTGCGAGGAAAACGGCGCCAAGGTGATGGCGGGCGACAAGGCGGCGCAGGAATATGCCGTGACCGAGAGCGTGAAGGCCAAGGCACGGATCGTGGCGGAAGACGAGCGTGAGACGACCGGCGCAAGGGCGCTGCTCAATCTCGGCCACACTTTCGGCCATGCGCTGGAGGCGGAGACGGGTTTTTCCGATCGCTTGCTCCACGGCGAAGCGGTCGCGCTGGGAATGGTGCTGGCCGCGCGTTATTCGGCGCGGCGCGGGCTGATCAGCGCGGCGGATGCTCAGCGCGTCGCCACAGCCATCGCTGCGGCCGGCCTACCAAATTCGCTGGCGGCACTGGGCCTCAATGCCAGCGGCACCACCCTGGCCGGGCATATGCTGCACGATAAGAAGATGGACGCAGGCACCCTGCCCTTCGTGCTGCTGAAGGGCATCGGGCAGGCCTTCCTGGACCGCGACGTATCGCTGAGGGACGTTGCGGACTTCCTGGACGAACAATTGTAAGCACATCCAATCCAGGATTCATTGAAGCGCAAAGGGGGGACTAACTGTGACACGAGAGAAACTTGGCCTTCTTGCATGCCTCGCAACAATAGCGATACCCGCGCCAGCGGCTGCCGCGGAGGAAGAGGCAGTCACGCCAGCCTCCCTCTCGGAAGCAACGATCGAGGAACTAAAGCTCGGCAAATACAAGGAAGCCGTCGACGGCTTTTTCTCTGGCATGCCGCTCATGTCGGGCAAGGCACAGGAGCTTGCCCTTCTAGTCTCACAGATCGAGGCAACAATGAAGATCTATGGGCCCATCCAGCAGTGTAACGTGCTGGAATCAGAACGGAAGGCAGCCTTGATCGAGCGCCGAACATATCTTTGCCAACATAGCGAATTCGTCACCTATTGGCAGTTCGACAGCATGAAGCTCCCGCAGAACTGGGCAGGATTCAACATGGTCTTCAACGATCAGACGACGAAACTGTTTTGATCCCCGCCCTATCGCTGCGGCCTATCTACTAGATCTGATCGAGCGCCTGCTTCATATCGGCGATGATGTCGTCGATATGTTCGATCCCCACCGACACGCGCACCACGTCGGGCCCTGCCCCTGCCGCGACGAGTTCTTCCTCGCTAAGCTGGCTATGCGTGGTAGAAGCCGGATGGATGATGAGCGATCGCGTATCTCCGATATTGGCCAGATGGCTGAACAGGCCGACCGATGAGACGAGCTTCACACCCGCATCGTATCCGCCCTTCAGCCCAAAGGTGAACACCGCCCCGCCCTGGCCGCCGAGATAGGTCTTGCACAGCGCGTTATAGGCATCGCCTTTCAGCCCCGCATAGGAAACCCAATCGACCTTCGGATGCTCGCTCAGCCACTCGGCAAGCGCCAATGCGTTGCTGCAATGGCGTTCCATCCGCAGGCCGAGCGTTTCCATGCCCGTGAGCGTCAGGAACGCATTGAACGGCGACATGGCCGGGCCGAGATCGCGCAGGCCGAGCACGCGGCAGCCGATGATGAAAGCGATCGGGCCGATCGGCGCAAGCGCATCGGTTAGCACCACCCCGTGATAGGAGCCGTTGGGCTGCGTAAGCGTCGGGAATTTGTCCGACGCGGCCCAGTCGAACTTGCCCGAATCGACGATCAGGCCGCCAATGGAATTGCCATGGCCGTTGAGAAACTTCGTCGTCGAATGGACGACGATATCGGCCCCATGTTCGAACGGCCGGCAAAGCGCAGGGGTCGCCATCGTATTGTCCACGATCAGCGGGACACCCGCATCATGGGCCACCTTGGCGATTGCGGCGATATCCTGGACCACGCCACCAGGATTGGCGAGGCTTTCGATGAAGACGCAGCGGGTCTTGTCGTCGATTGCGGCCGCGACATTGGCGGGATCGTCTGCATCAACGAAGCGCGCTTCCCAGCTGAATTTCTTGAAGCTCTCGCCGATCTGGTTGAGCGAGCCGCCATAGAGCTTCCTGGCTGCCACGATGTTGCAGCCCGGCTCCATCAGCGTGTGGAACGTGATGAACTGGGCAGCGTGGCCCGATGCCACGGCCAATGCCGCAACCCCGCCTTCCAGCGCCGTGATCTTGCCCTCCAGCACCGCATTGGTGGGGTTCATGATCCGCGTGTAGATGTTCCCGAACTCTTGCAGGCCGAACAGCCGCGCAGCGTGATCCACATCTTCGAACACATAGCTGGCAGTCTGGTAGATCGGAGTTATGCGGGCATTGGTGGTGGGATCGGGCTCTGCACCGCCATGAATTGCCAGAGTATCGACCTTGGCATTATCGAGATTCAGTTCGCTCACAGTACATCTCCCTCCTCAAAACTCTTCCCGCCTGCGGCTTTGGTTCACTCTGCAGGTTCTCTCCTGGCTGCCGCGCGCATCGGCTCTTCTCCGCTCAGCGGTTTCAGCCCCAATCGCGCGAACATCTCGCTATCGGCATCCTCCCCGGCATTGGGCGCCGTCAAGAGCTTGTCTCCGGTGAAGATGGAATTCGCGCCTGCCATGAAGCATAGCGCCTGGGCGGCCTCGCTCATGCTTTCGCGCCCTGCCGAAAGGCGGACCATACTGGCGGGCATGGTGATCCGGGCAGCCGCGACCGTGCGGACGAACTCGATATCGTCGATCTTCGCCAGCGGCGTGTCATCCAGCATATCGCCCAGCACCGTTCCCTTGACGGGAACCAGGGCATTCACCGGTACGCTCTCGGGATGCTTCGGCAAGGTTGCGAGCGTGTGGATGAAACCCACGCGGTCTTCCCGCGTCTCGCCCATTCCGACGATGCCGCCCGAACAGACATTGATCCCGGCACGGCGGACATGATCCAAAGTGTCGAGTCTGTCCTGATAGCTGCGCGTGGAAATCACCCTCTCATAATATTCCGGGCTGCTATCGACATTGTGGTTGTAGTAATCGAGCCCGGCCTCGGCGAGCATCTCAGCCTGGCTTGGGGTCAGCATGCCCAGCGTCATGCAGGTTTCCAGCCCCATTTCCCGCACGCCTTTCACGATCTGCACGATCGCGGGCATGTCCCGGTCTTTCGGGTTGCGCCAGGCCGCCCCCATGCAGAAGCGCTGCGATCCCGCGTCCATCGCCTGGGCTGCGCGCTGCAGCACCGCCTGAACGTCCATCAGCTTGGTGGCTTCGACACCGCTATCGGCCTCAACCGATTGCGAGCAATAGCCGCAATCTTCGGGGCACCCCCCAGTTTTGATCGAAAGCAGCGTGCAGAGCTGGATCTCGTCAGGCGAATGGTGTGCGCGGTGGACTTCGGCCGCACGGAATACCAGCTGGCCAAAAGGCATGTCGAACAGCTCGGCAATCTCTGCCCGCGTCCAGTCTTGACGGATTTCACTCATGCACCGCTTGTCCCCCAGCCGCCGCCGGGGTTCAAGCCACAAACCGTGCTATTTGCCTTTGAATTTGGGTTTGCGCTTCTCCAGAAACGCACCGATCCCTTCTTTCACGTCGGCAGATTTCCCTGCCAGACGCTGCGCCTTCGCTTCCGCTTCCAGAATGGTTTCCAGATCGCGGTCGAACGCGGCCAGGATCGCCTTGGTCATTCCGATCGACTTGGTCGGGCCCCTGGCCAGACGAGCCGCCAAGGCAAAGGATTCATGTTCCAGCATGTTTTCCGGAACGCAGCGATGGATCATTCCCCAATCGAGCGCCTGGGGACCATGAATCTTTTCACCCAGCATCAGCATTTCTGCCGCGCGGGCCCTGCCGATCAGGCGCGGCACGATCCAGTTCGCGCCGCCATCCGGCACCAGGCCGAGATTGAGCAAGGGCTGAAGGAAATATCCCCCCTCGCCCGCAATCACGAAGTCGCAGGCCAGCGCCAGGCTGCAACCGAAGCCGGCCGCCGCGCCGTTGACCTCGGCGACAATCGGTAGGCGGTGATCGGTCAATGCCAGGATCAGCGGGTTGAAGTGCTTCGTCAGCACTTCATGCGGTTCCATGTCATCGATATTGGCGAGGTCTGCGCCCGCGCAGAATGCCCTGCCTTCGCCGCGGATCAGGATGGCCCGGGCCTTGCCGTAATTCGCCAGAGCATGGCTGATCTCATCGGCCATGGCAGGCGTGATCGCATTCAGCTTGCGCGGCCGCGCAAGCGTGATCGTGGCGACATCGCCATGGATATCGAAGTCGATGAAGTTGTACCCCATCACTTCCTCATGCTGAACGGCTTTCAGCATTAATCCTCCACATGACCGGACATCCGATCGGGTTAGATCCCCCTCTAAACAGAATCAGAGTGAACATCGTCATAACGACGGGAAAAAAAGAGATTTTCCATGGCAAATCTAACTGCTGCTTTCGCAGTGTCCTTAATCCCCGTTAATCGGCTGCATCGGCATGAAGGCCTTCGCCGCGCGGCGAAGCAGTATCCTTGATGGTTACGAAAAACCAATATGGTAAATCGAATTGCACCTCAGTCTGCTTTTTGCGGTTGCCGGGCGCCTAATTCAGCAGGACCAGTTCCTCGGCCATGCTGGGATGCAGCGCCACGGTTGCATCGAAATCCGCCTTGCTCAGCCCCGCTTTGACCGCAACGGCCGCTGCCTGCAGGATTTCCGGGCTTTCCGGGCCGATCATATGGATACCCAGGATCTTGCCCGAGCTTTCATCCACGATCATCTTGTAGAGACCGCGTTCCGCATCGGGCGCGAAGATGTTCTTCATCGGGCGGAAATCGGAAGAATAGACCTTGATCCCGCCATAGGTCGTCCGCGCTTCCTCCTCAGTCAGCCCGACGCCCGCCAGCGGCGGCTGAGAGAACACCGCGCTTGGAATATTCGCATAATCCACTGTCCGGGGATTTCCGCCGAACACGCTATCGGCAAAGGCATGGCCTTCGCGAATGGCAACCGGCGTCAGCTGCACGCGGTCCGTCACGTCGCCAACGGCATAGATGCTCTCGCAGCTCGTCCGGCTATACTCGTTGACGGCTATCTCGCCCCATTTGCCCAATTCCACGCCCGCACTTTCAAGCCCCAGACCGGCCGTATTGGGTTTGCGCCCGGTGGCGATCAGCACCTGATCGGCCAGCAGCAACTCGGGCCCGCCAATATCGACCTTCAGGCTACCGTCCTCCGCCTTTTCCACGCTCTGGATTTCGGAGTTCATGTGAAAGTCGATCCCGCGGCGCATCGCGATATGCAGCAGGCGGTCGACGATACCCTCGTCATAGCCGCGCAGAATGGTCTCGCTGCGGTTCACCACTTCGACATGACTGCCCAGCGCATTGAAGACACCGGCGAATTCCATCCCGATATAGCCCGCACCCATGATGACCAGGCGGCGGGGCTGTTCTTCCAGATGGAACACTTCGTTGGAGCTGATGCAGTGCTCCTTGCCCGGAAAATCGGGCATGGCCGGCCAGCTGCCGGTGGCAACCAGGATATATTTTGCAGTGATTTCCTTGCCGGAAGCCAGCTTCACGCCATGCGGGCCGGTTATCGTCGCACGCTCCAGGAAGCGATCGACCGAATGGCTTTCCAGTGTCTTGGTATAGAGCCCTTCCAGCCGGTCCACATCGCCATTCACGAAATCACGCAGGGTCCGCCAGTCGAAACTCTTATCGCCGATCGTCCAGCCGAAATTGGCGGCATGGCTCAGCTCTTCGGCAAACATCGAGCCGTAGACGAGCATTTTTTTCGGCACGCAGCCACGGATCACGCAAGTCCCGCCGACCCGGTGTTCTTCCGCCACGGCGACCTTGGCCCCATGGCTGGCGGCGATGCGGCTAGCGCGTACGCCGCCGGAACCGGCACCAATGACGAACAGGTCGTAATCGAATTCGGACATGCAGTAAGGCTCCCTTTGGCCGCGGGATATGGCGGCCACACTGCGATTTGCCAACCTAGCTAAGCTATCAGCCCCGCAAATTCGCACATCTGGCAATCCGGCCCGCGAGACACCATCTGGGTTCCACGGCAAAAAATCGCAGATCAGCGGAGTCGAAATGAGCAAGATGCCTGCCCTGTTCGTCGGCCACGGTAGCCCGATGAACACATTCGAAAGCAATCGCTACACACGCGCCTGGCGGACGCTGGGTGAAGCCCTGCCGCGCCCCAAGGCGATCCTCTCAATCTCCGCGCATTGGTATTTCGGGACTTCGGCGGTGACGGCGATGGAACAACCGCGCACGATCCACGATTTCTACGGATTCCCGCAGCAGCTGTTCGACTATCAATATCCCGCGCCCGGCGCGCCAGACATTGCCGCGCTGATTTCCGAAACCGCCAAGCCTTTCTGGGTCGGGCTCGACCGGGATCAGTGGGGCCTCGATCACGGCACCTGGTCGGTTCTCGCGCATATGTATCCCGACGCCGATGTCCCGGTCCTGCAGCTCTCGCTCAACGGGCTGCGTCCGCTCGACTATCATGTGCAGCTCGGTGCCCAGCTTGCGGGCCTGCGCGATCAGGGCGTGCTGGTGATGGGCACGGGGAATGTGGTGCACAATCTTTCCACCATGCAGCGCGAGCTTGCCGATCACGGCCATGATTGGGGCATTCGTTTCGACCGCGCCGTGCTGGAACGGCTCGAGAGCGATCCGGGGCGGATCCTGGAGGTCCAGAGCCACCCGGATTACGCATTGGCCGTGCCCACGCCGGATCATTTCATCCCGATGCTCTACATCGCGGGCATGGCCGCTGCCGAAGGCAGCAGCTTGAGCTCCTTCAGCGAAGGCCACGCGCTAGGCGCCGTCTCCATGACATCCTACGGGCTCGGCCTGGATGACGCCGTGCTGGCCCAGCTGAGAGCGGACGAGGCCGTGCAAGGCGCCTGACCAAACTCGGTTGCACAACTGCAACCCAAGTGTCATCATCCCGATCGTGAGGGGGCTCCGGCGCGAGCGGCGCAAATCCAGTCCGCTGTGAAACCGGGGCACGGCCGGCACCATGCCGGCCGATGCCAGGGCCAATCAGACCGCCGAAGATCGCGGGCTTTGCGCTTGCCTGGCGGCATTCACCCACGTTCGAGACATCATGCATTCGCCAGCACGCTGGCAGCGCGCGGGTTTCGCAACGGATCCGGCGGGGAGCACGCCTCACTCGCCCAATTGTGCGGCTTGTCGGTATTGCTGAGGATGCACGCCATATCTTCGCATTCCTGCAGGCCGAACTCAGGGAGTCAGAAAATGGGTAAACAGGGCAAGGAGAAGACCAAGAAAGCCGCAAAGCCCAATGGCAAGACAGCAAAAATCACCGACGCCGAATTGGCGGCAAACCCGGGCACCACGAAGATCCCGAACAAGATCTATCTCGAAGAGCTCGGCAAACTTCAAATCGAGCTGATCAAGCTTCAGGAATGGGTCAAGACACACGGCCTCAAAATGGTCGTGATCTTCGAAGGGCGCGATGCCGCCGGCAAGGGCGGCGTCATCAAACGCATTACCGAGAATATGAACCCGCGCATCGCCAAGGTCGTGGCCCTGGGCACGCCGACGGAGCGCGAGAAAACGCAGTGGTATTTTCAGCGTTATGCCGCGCATCTGCCCGCTGCCGGTGAAATCGTGCTGTTCGACCGCAGCTGGTACAACCGGGCCGGCGTCGAGCGCGTAATGGGCTTCTGCAGTGAAGAGGAATATCAGGAATTCCTGCGCAGCTGCCCGGAATTCGAACGAATGCTGATCCGATCGGGCATCATCCTGGTCAAATACTGGTTCTCCGTCAGCGACGAGGAGCAGGAGCGGCGCTTCCAGAACCGGCTGAAAGTGCACACGAAGCGCTGGAAGCTGAGCCCGATGGACCTGGAATCGCGCAATCGATGGGTCGAATATTCAAAGGCGAAAGACGCGATGTTCGCTCACACCGACACGAAGAGCGCACCGTGGCATGTCGTCAATTCCGAAGTGAAGAAACATGCCCGGCTGAACTGCATCCGCCATTTGCTGGGCATCGTCGATTACGAGGATCACACGCCAGAACCGATAAAGTCGATCCGCGCAGCGCGAGCGAAGGCTATGTCCGGCCGCCGATGGAAGAGCAGAACTTCGTGCAGGAAGTATATCATGCCGAATACAGGCCCGAATAAGGCCCGTACGCGGCCGTAGAGCGCCAATGGGGAGCGGAGGCACTTCCTCCCTCCCCTAAGCCTTCAATTGCCCAGCCCGGCCTTCTCCAGAAGCGCCTCGGTGCTGGCATCGAAGCTGGTTCCGCCGGCTTCGATCTGCTTGGCGATTTCCTTGCCCAGTTCGACGCCGAACTGGTCGAACGGATTGATCCCCATCAGCACGGCATTGGCGAAAGTCCGGTGTTCGTGGAAGGCGATCAGCGCGCCCAGCTCCGGCGCGCCCAGATCGTCGCACAGGATCGTCGCAGAAGGCCGGTCCCCCGGATAGCAGCGCGCAGGATCGTCGCTCTGCTTGCCGGCCATCAGCGCTGCCCCCTGGGCGAAACAGTTCATCAAAAGAATTCGGTGATGCGCGGGGTCCAGCGCGTCGCCCGGCGCAATGCTGGCGATGAAGTCCACCGGCACCAGATTGGTCCCCTGATGCAACAGCTGGAACACGGCGTGCTGCGCGTCCGTGCCTACCCCGCCCCAGGTGATCGGCGCGGTCGGGCCCGAAACGGGTTCTCCGGCTGCGGTGACCGATTTGCCGTTGCTCTCCATCTCCAGCTGCTGGAGGTAATCGGGTAGCAAAGCCAGCCTTTCGTCATAGGCGAAGCAGGCCCGCGTCTGGCAGCCTTTGATGCGCGTATAATACTGATCGGCAAAGGCGGCGCGCAGGCACAGATTGGCTGCGCCGTCCGTATCGCGAAAATGCCGGTCGACCGCCGCCGCACCTTCCAGAAATGCTGCAAAATCCTCCCAGCCAATCGCCAGCGCGATCGGAAAACCGATCGAGGACCAGATCGAATAACGCCCGCCCACGCCTTCGTTGAAAGGCAGGATTCGGGTTTCGTCCACGCCCCATTCCACGGCCTTTTCGGGATAGGCCGTCAGCGCCACGACACGGCCATAGGGATCGTGCACACCGTTTTCCGAAAGCCAGCGCAGGGCGCTCTCGGCATTGGTCATGGTCTCGATCGTCGTGAACGTCTTGGAAGCGACCGCGATCATGGTCGTCGCCGGGTCGCAGGCATTGAACGCCTCTTCCAGGGCGCAGCCATCGATATTGGAGACGACATGCACGTCCACCAGCGCCAGATCGCGCGTCAGCGCGTCCACCGCCAATGCCGGGCCAAGCGCCGATCCGCCGATGCCGACATGGATCAGATGCTTCACTTCGCCCAGGGCGCCTTCATGAATCGCCTCGACCAGGATTTTCATGCGCTGATGAAGCGCGCTGGCCTCCTCCACGCTCGCTTCCTTGCCTACGCCGCGCTGCGCCGTGTGTTCCGCCGCGCGGCCTTCGGTGGGATTGACGATTTCGCCGCCAAGCAGCTTCGCCCGCGCTTCGGCAAAACCCGCCGCTTCGGCAAGATCTTCGAAACCCGCGACCAGATCGGCATCGAGATGCGTCTTGGACCAATCGAACAGGATGCCGCCTTCGGGCAGTTCGATCCGGCCCGAAAAATCATCCACCCTGCCCTCGTCCTGGAACAGCTCCTTCAGCGTTTTGCCCGGATGGTTGGCCAGTTTCTCCCACGCCGATGCAATCGCGTCCGTCATATCGTCCCTTTCATATTGCAGCTGCGAAGGAGTAGGGCCTGAGCAGTGGATTGGGAAGAGCCGCAGGCGTGGAAAATCAAACCTGAAGGATTGCCAGCGGCGGAAAAAGATTATCCAGCGGATCTCCCCGTGGCCATGAGCCATTCCCTGCATTAGCGTGGCAATTCCCTTGACGGAAAGCCAAGCGCCAAACAAGACGCCGAGCCATGAACGAAACCTCTGATCAGCCGGCGGAACGGGCCGACGCACAACCCGAACTGCCGCGGGCGAAATCCGGCCGCAAGAAGAAGGAAGAAGGCAATTTCTTCATCTTCCTGATAAAGCTTGCCGTGTTCGTGCTTATCTTTCGCAGCGTGGTCTTCGCGCCGTTCAGCATCCCCAGCGAAAGCATGCTCCCACGCCTGGTGAACGGAGATCAGCTGCTGGCCGCGAAATGGAGCTACGGCATTTCCAACAACTCGCTGCCATTCGGCCTGGCGCCCTTCCCGGATGGGCGCCTGTTCGCCAGCCAGCCCGAACGCGGCGATGTGGTGATCTTCAAGGCCCCGCCGCTGAATGACGAGGATTATATCAAGCGGGTGATCGGCCTGCCCGGCGATCAGATCCAGATGATCGACGGTGTCGTCTACATCAATGGCGAAGCGGTCTCGAAAGATCGGATCGAGGATTTCGAAATCGAAGTTTCGCCCAATACGGACTGCGCCGAGGCGCGTTTTGCCGCGACCAGGCCCGATGGCACGCCCACCTGCCGCTATCCGCAGTTCCGCGAAACGCTGCCCAATGGCGTGACCTACAATGTGCTGGATTTCGGCTCCCGCCCGCAAGACGATACGGCGGTTTATATCGTGCCCGAAGGCATGCTGTTCATGATGGGCGACAATCGCGACAATTCCCAGGACAGCCGCTTCCCCGCCGTTCCCGGCGGAGCAGTGGGCATCGTCCCGCAGGACAATCTGGTGGGCAAGGCAACCATCATGATGTGGTCCAGCAACGGCTCTGCCGAACTGTTCAAGCCCTGGACCTGGTTCACCACTGTCCGCTGGAACAGGATCGGAGGCACCTTTTGAGTGAGGCGCAAGCGCTCTCGGCCGAGACCCGGGCATATATCCAGTCCTTGGGAGTCGAGGCGCTGGGAGACGAGGTCCTCTGGCTCGAAGCGCTGACGCATGGCAGCACGGGCGCCGCGCGCGATTATGAGCGGCTGGAATTCCTGGGTGACCGGGTGCTGGGCCTGGTGATTGCCGAATGGTTGTATGAAAGCGGAAGCGACGCCGAAGGCAAACTCTCGCAGCGCCTCAATGCCCTGGTCAGCCGCAAGATGTGCGCCCAGATTGCCCGCACGATCGGCCTTCCCCCCCATATCCAGCTGGGCGCGCAGGCCCGCGCCGATGGCGGCACCGACAGCGACAACATCCTGGGCGACGTGATGGAGGCGCTGCTTGGCGCGAGCTTCATCACGCGCGGCTTCGGCCCCACGCGCGAACTCGTCCGCTCCTTGTGGGCCGATGCCGTGTCGGGCGCAGCCGGCACGGCCAAGCACCCCAAAAGCGCGCTTCAGGAATGGGCCGCGGGCAATCGCCGCAAGACTCCCGAATACCGCCTGATCTCGCGCGAAGGGCCCGACCATGCAGCGCGCTTCACGGTCGAGGTTGCGATCAAGGGAGTGGGAGAGATGCAGGCAACGGGATCGAGCAAGTCCGAAGCCGAGCGGCTTGCGGCAAAGGCATTTATGGAAAAATTCGGATGAGTGAAGAACAGCAAACCCGCTGCGGCGTCGTCGCGGTGATCGGCGCCCCCAACGCCGGCAAATCCACGCTGGTGAATGCGCTGGTGGGCCAAAAGGTCGCCATCACGTCCTCCAAGGCGCAGACAACGCGTGCGCGGCTGCTTGGCATCGCACTGGCCAAGACCGAAGATGGCGCCGACACGCAGATTATCCTGGCCGACACGCCCGGCATCTTCGAACCCAGGCGCCGGCTCGACCGCGCAATGGTCAGCGCGGCATGGGAAGGCGCGCAGGCAGCCGATGCGGTCGTGCTGGTGGTCGATGCGGTCAAGCAGCGCCGCCATGAGCTGGAGCCCCTGCTGGAAGCGCTGAAATCACGGCCGGAGCGGAAGTTCCTTGCGTTGAACAAGGTCGACTCATCGAAGAAGGAACCGCTGCTTGAACTCGCGCAGGACCTCGGCGGGAAAGTGGATTTCGAGGAAATATTCTTCATCTCCGCCCTCGATGGGGACGGCGTGCCGGAACTGAAGCAGAAACTCGCCAGCCTGATGCCCGAGGGCCCCTGGCATTACCCGGAGGACCAGGTGAGCGATGCCAGCGAGCGCCTGCTGGCCTGCGAGATCACCCGCGAACAGCTTTATCGCCAGCTGCATGACGAATTGCCCTATGATTCAGCAGTCCGCCCGGAAAGCTATAAGACCCGCAAGGACGGCAGCCTGGAAATCCATCAGCAGATCGTGATCGGGCGCGACAGCCAGAAACCGATCGTGCTCGGCAAGGGCGGCTCGATGATCAAGGCAATCGGTGAAGCAGCTCGCAAGGAATTGTCCCAATTGCTTGGCGTGAAGGTCCATCTCTTCCTGCATGTGAAGGTGGAGAAGAACTGGGCGGAGAGCCGCGAAATCTTCGAAGAGATCGGGCTGGATTGGGTTAAATGAGGGCGCGCTTCGCCTTGCTCGCAGCCGCTACCCTCTTGGCCGGTTGCGCAAGCGGCGAAGCGAAGGGCGAAGGTGCCGCACCGCCGGGATCCGATTATGTCGCGATGGGCAGTTCCTTCGCCGCCGGCCCAGGGCTCGGCCCGCCAAAGCCCGGCACGCCCGAACGCTGCACCCGCAGCGCAGTCAATTACCCCAGCCTCCTGGCCGAAGAGGCGGGCCTCTCGCTCGACGATCAAAGCTGCAGCGGAGCGACGACCGCCCACATTCTGGCCCCCTGGAACGAGCTGCCTGCCCAGATCGATGCCGTGACCGCGGATACGCGGCTGGTGACCGTCACGATCGGCGGCAACAACCTCAACTATGTCGGCAATCTATTCGCCGCCAGCTGCATGCACGATCAGGCCCTTTCCGGGGATGGAGCGGCGGCGGACTGTCAAACCTATGCCCTCCCCGGACCAGAAGATTATGCTCAGCTGGAGAGCAATCTGCGCAAGGTCGCCGATGCAGTCCGCGGCAGGGCACCGGAAGCGACGCTGGTCTTCGTGCAATATGTGCGCCTCGTGCCGGATACGTCCTGTGCCAGCACGCCTCTTGCCGATGACAAGCTGGGGGAGCTGCGCGAACTGGGCGAGAAACTGGCGGAGGTTACTGCCAAGGTTGCCCGTGAGACAGGCTCAAAGCTGCTGGAGGCCGATGCGCTATCAAGAGGCCATACGCCCTGCGATGCAGAGCCCTGGGCCACGGGCTTTCCTGCAGGCTATGACGGCTCCGAAGGCGCCCCATGGCATCCCAATGCGCGCGGTATGCGCGGCGTGGCGGACGCGCTGGTTCAGATGCTCGACGAATAGTCGCCGCAGGCGCTCAGATAACGGAATCACCCGGCGTGCCGCGCATGGCCGCATCGATCCCGCCCGCGGCCTTGACCCGGCGGAAGCGCACCACGCTGCATGCCGCCGCGATAGCTGCAAACCCGCAGCCGACCAATGGCGGAAGCGCGCCCATCCCCGCTCCGTAGGCGAGCAGAATGCCCACGACGGCGGCAGCCAATGCCGAACCCCCGAAACGCGCAGTGGAGAGCAGACCACCGGCCGCCGCAGCGCGATTGCGCGGTGCACGCCCGATCAGCAGCCGTGAATTCGGTGCCATGAACAGCCCGAACCCCAGCGCGCAGATGCAGACCCGCCAGACGATTGCGAAGCCCGTCGGATCCTCAGGCAGCGCGGCGATCAGCAGGAAGCCGACAATCGTGATCGACATGCCCACAATGCCCATCTTGGCCGGTGCGATCCGGTCTGAAAGCCAGCCGGACGCGGGGGCGACGAACATCATGACCGCGGGAAACGCCAGCAGGATCAGGCCGACCTGATCGGGCGAGTATCCCATGGCCCCCTGCAAACGGAACGGCAGGGCCAGCATCAGCGAGCCCGCGGCGATAAATGCGCAAAGCGCGCCCAGCGCAGAAAGCCCGATCACCGGCATGGCCATCAAGTCCACAGGAACCACGGGATTGCTGCGTTGTTTCTCGCGTCGAACGAGAAAGTAACCGGACACCACGCCCAGAACCATCAGGACAAGCCCCAGCCTGGTGGTCGAATCATGCGTGGCAAGCTGCAAACCGCCAATCAGCAGCAGCATGGTCAGCGCGCTCCAGGCGCTGCTGAACCATTCATGCTTGCGGTCATGCTTGATCGGTTCCGGCAAAGCACGCCCAAGAAACAGCGACAATCCGGCAAGCGGCGCAGCGACCAGGAAGACCCAGTGCCAGTGAAAATGTGCAACGATATAGCCGCCGAGCGTGGGAGCGAGCGACGCGGAAGAGGCCACCACCACGGCATTGATACCCATACCGCTACCGAGTTTGCTGGCGGGATAGATTTCGCGCAGCATCGCCGCCGACACGCTGAGCGCCATTCCGGCGCCTAGCGCCTGAAGAGACCGCACAATCAGCAGAACAGTGAAATTTTCAGCCAGGATCGTCGCGAGCGATGCTAGCAGAAATACAGCCTGCCCCACCTGGTACAGCGTCCTGTGCCCAATCCGGTCGCCGACATTCGCGAAGGGCAGCAGCAGCATCACCAGCACGAGCTGATAGACGGCGACCACACTGGTAACGGCACCATCCGTTACCGAAAGGTCGCGGGCGATCGTCGGCAATGCGACATTGGCGATCATGCCGTCGATGGTGAGAAGCGCGGTGCCGAAACCTATGGCAATGATCGCCCACACCCGGCGCGGCATCGGCAATCCGTCATCATCTGCCGCCACCTGCGCCTGCATGTTCACCGTGTCACAACCTTCGCTAGAGCCACCCCGCAGCCGTGCCGCATTTGCAGCGATCTGCTAATTCAACTCTTCTATAAGAAAGGACCGGCCGCAAAGAACGTTTTCTTGGGCTAGGCCTTCTTCTTTTTTGCAGGTGCCTTGCGCTTCTTCTTGGCTGGCCCCTTCGCCGCCCTGGCATCGATCAGCTCGATCGCCTGCTGCTCCGTCACGTCTTCGGGCTTGGTATCCTTGGGAATGGTCGCATTGACGTTACCATCGGTGACGTAGGGTCCATAACGCCCCGGCATCACCTTGATCTCCCCGCCGCTGGTGGGATGCGCGCCCAGCGTCTTGATCGGCTCCGCCTTCGCGCGCCCACCGCCCTTGCGGTTGGCAGCCTCAGCCAGCATCGTGACCGCGGCGTTCATTCCGGTTTCGAACACGTCGCGGGTGCTGCCCAGCTTCGCATATTTTCCTTCATGAACCAGATAGGGGCCGTAGCGGCCGATACTGGCCGAAATCATTTCCCCGGTTTCTGGATGCGGTCCCACTTCGCGCGGAAGGCCAAGCAGTTTCACGGCCCAATCCAGATCGAATTCCGGCAAGTCCTTCGGGATGGATGCGCGCTTTGCTTCCTTCCCTTCGCCCATCTGAATATACGGCCCGAAACGGCCCGTCTTGCGCTCGATATCCTGTCCAGTCTCGGGATGCTGGCCCAGAACTTCGTCTTCCGCTTCTTCGCCGTCCGCGCCGGGCTGGGCGAAGCGCCGGGTGAATTTGCATTCCGGATAATTCGAACAGGCCACGAAAGCGCCGTAGCGGCCGCCGCGGAGCGCCAGGCGCCCTTCCCCGCATTTGGGACAAAGCCGGGGATCGGCGCCATCCTCACGCGGAGGAAACAGATAATCGGACAGGAACTCGTCCAGCACTTCGGTGACTTCCGAAGGCTTGCGCTCCATGACCTCGTCGCTCTTCGGCTTGAAGTCCTTCCAGAACGCATCGAGCACGGCCTTCCATTCGGCGCGGCCGCCCGAAACGTCGTCGAGCTCGTCCTCCATCCCGGCGGTGAAATCGTACGCGACATAGCGGGGGAAGAAGCGCTCCAGAAACGCCGTCAGCAGCCGACCGCTTTCTTCGGCGAAGAAGCGGTTCTTCTCCATCCGCACATAGGCCCGGTCGCGCAATGTCTGGATCGTGGAGGCATAGGTCGAAGGCCGGCCGATGCCGAGCTCCTCCAGCCTCTTCACCAGGCTCGCTTCGGAATAGCGCGGCGGCGGCTGAGTGAAATGCTGCGTGGCATCCACCGCCTTCTTCGCCGGTGTATCGCCCTTGCGGATCATGGGCAGCAGGCCTTCTTCATCCTCTTCGGATTTCTGATCGCGTCCTTCTTCGTAGACGGCCAGGAAGCCGGGGAATTTCACTACCTGCCCGTTCGCCCGCAGCTCGTGCTTGCCGGTCGCATCGCGCATCGTGATCGTCGTGCGCTCCAGGCTGGCGGCAGCCATCTGGCTCGCCATCGCGCGCTTGAAGATCAGATCGTAAAGCTTGGCTTCGTCTCCCGCCCCGGCGCTGTCGCGCGTGAACTCGGTCGGGCGGATTGCCTCGTGGGCTTCCTGTGCGTTCTTGGCCTTGGTGGAATAATGGCGCGGCTTTTCGGGCAGGTAATGCCCGTCATATCGGTCCGCGATAGCCTTGCGCGCGGCCGAAATGGCGCTCGGATCCATCTGCACGCCATCGGTACGCATATAGGTGATCGCCCCCGCCTCGTAGAGGTTCTGGGCAAGCCGCATCGTATGGCTGGCGGAATAGCCGAGCTTGCGCGCGGCTTCCTGCTGCAAGGTCGAAGTGGTGAAAGGCGGCGCGGGATTGCGGCGGACGGGCTTCGTCTCGACGTCCTCCACCGTGAAGCGCCCGGCTTCCACGGCAGCCGTCGCCTTCATTGCCGTGCCTTCATCGGCCAGCGAGAGACGCTCCAACTTCTCGCCGTCGAAACGCACAAGGCGCGCTTCGAATTCGGTGCCGTCCTGCTCCATGCGGGCAAGCACCTGCCAATATTCCTGCGGCTTGAAGATTTCGATCTCGTGCTCGCGCTCGCAGATCAGGCGCAAGGCGACCGACTGCACGCGGCCTGCACTCTTGGCGCCGGGCAGCTTGCGCCACAGCACGGGCGAAAGGGTGAAGCCGAACAGATAGTCGAGCGCGCGGCGCGCCAGATAGGCGTCGATCAGATCGTGATCGAGATCACGCGGATGCTTCATCGCATCGCTCACCGCCTGTTTGGTGATCGCGTTGAACGTTACGCGGTCCACATCCTTGGGCAGCGCCTTGCGCTTGGACAGCAGTTCCTTGACGTGCCAGCTGATCGCTTCGCCTTCGCGGTCAGGGTCGGTCGCCAGGATCAGACGATCCGCCTTTTTCGCCGCATCGGCGATGTCCTTCACCCGCGAGGCCTTGTCGCGATAGGTTTCCCAATCCATCGCAAACTCCTCGTCCGGGCGGACGGAGCCATCCTTGGGCGGAAGATCGCGGACATGGCCATAGGATGCCAGGACCTTGAAGTCTTTGCCCAGATACTTCTCGATGGTCTTCGCCTTGGCAGGCGATTCAACGATGACAAGCTGCATGGATTTAGGATTTGCCCTTACGTGTGTGTGTACGCGCGAGAGTGGTGAGCTGTTGAGCGATTAGTCAAGCTGACATTTACAGCGATTAGCTGAAGACTTCCTTCATTTCGCCGGAACTGCCTTCGACCTGCGTGTAGACCGCAATGGCAAATGCCAGGGCGACCGAGTTCTGTAATGCGTCCAGAGGCGCGGCGACAGCGGCGGTCACACTAAGTGGACTGGCGAAGAACAGCGCCCCAACCAATGCACCGACCACGATGGCCAAACCGATCGTCACAACCAGACCTGCGAAGAATATCGGCCAGCTGCTCCCCCTGGTCGCATTCCAACTGGCAGAGAGGGATTCAACCACGCCCTTGCGTGCCCCGATCAGGTAACCGGTCGAAGCGCTCCAGCGAACAAGCAGGATAATCCCCGGAACAACCAGCAGGAGGAAACCGATTATCAGGCCGAGAAGCCAGAGGATGCCCATGCCGACAAAGGCCCATATTCGTGTCGAGCTGTCTGTTAGAAGCCCGCGCCTATCGAGAAAATGGGCCAGCAAGAGATAGGAAGCGATCACCGAGACCACGGCAATGAGAATCTGGAATGCGGCCTCTGCCAGACCCATTCCCGGCGTGATTGCAAATCCTGCGCCCACACCTGCAAATTCATTGTCCAGCTGCACAAGCCCCATGATTGTGCCGATTGCGCCAAGTCCGCCGACCACAAACACGAAAAACAAGACGCCTCTCGCTCCGTCCCGGATAAGTGCGAAAGTCTCGCTCAACAGGCCGCTGAAAGTGATTTTCCTGTCCATTGGTGCCCCCTATCCTGCGAGACTTACTCGCCCGCCAGCATGACGTTCGAGCCGCCCGGCGATCTCAAGCTCCAGCAATGCCATCTGCACCGCGCCCGCGCTTTCTCCGCTCTGGCGGATAATCTCGTCGACGCCAAGCGGCGCGGCAGAGAGCATGCCGGCGATATCGGCAGGCTCCTGCGCCAATTCCTCCATCGGATCGAAAGCTGCCGGCTGCGCTTCGCGAAAGCTGGAGCGGGGCATGCCGTCGAAGCTGGAGACGAGCTCGATTACGTCCCCTGCCGATTGAACCAGAACCGCGCCTTCGCGGATCAGCTGATTGCACCCATGGCTGCGCGCATCGAGCGGTGATCCGGGGATCGCCATGACCTCGCGCCCTGCCTCGCCCGCCAAGCGCGCCGTAATGAGGCTGCCGGATTTCGGTGCGGCCTCCACCACCAAAGTCCCCAGCGCCAGCCCTGCAATGATCCGGTTGCGGCTGGGGAAATGGCTTCCACGCGGCTCCGTCCCGGGGGGCTGCTCCGCAATCAGCAGGCCGGAAGAGGCGATCTGCTCCTGCAGATCGGAATGCTGCGGCGGATAGGCGATGTCGATCCCGCTGGCGATCACACCGATCGTGGAAGGCATGGCGCCCGTGTGCGCGGCCCCGTCGATCCCTCGGGCAAGACCGGAGACGATCACATAGCCTTCGCCCGCCAGATCGGCGGCCAGTTCGCGCGCCAACTTTACAGCGGCGGCGGAAGCGTTGCGCGCGCCCACCATTGCCACGCAGGGGCGGCTGGCCAGCGCCATGTCTCCGCGCACCGTCATGATCGGCGGTGCGCTTTCCAATTCACCAAGCAGTGCGGGATAATCCGCCGAATCGTGAAAGACATAGCGCGCGCGCGCCTTGCGGGTCGCGGCCACTTCGCGCTCGATCCGTTCCTTCGGCGCCGCGCGATATTTGGTGCCGCCCCGCGCCGCCAGATCGGGCAAGGCTTCCAGGGCATCTACCGCACAGCCGAAGCGCCGCAGCAGCTGCGCATAACTGACCGGACCGATATTGGGGGAACGCAGCAGGCGAATCCGGGCAAAGGCTTCCTGCTGGCTGAGCGCCTGGGCTTGGTCGTCCGGCGTGCTCACGCGTTCTTGCTGCCGCCGACCTTGGGTTCGGTGCCATTGGCCAGGCGCACGATATTCGAGCGGTGCAGCCAGATGACGACCGCGGCAATGGCGATGAAGTATGGCAAGGCCGCGTCGTAGCCCAGCGCAAAGACTGCGATCGGGGCGGCCACAGCAGCGCTCAGACTGCCCAGCGAAGAGATACGGGTCAAACCGAACATGGTCAGCCAGATCACCCCGTAAACGAGCCCAACGGGCCAACCGAGGCCGAAACACGCCCCTGCCGCCGTTGCGGCCCCCTTGCCGCCCTTGAAGCCGATCCAGACGGGGAAGCAGTGCCCAATGACGGCCATCAGCGCGGCAAGGCCGCTGAATTCCGGCCACCAGATCCCTGCGAGCAGGACCGCCACGAAACCCTTGGCGAGATCGAGCAGAACGGTCGCCGCCGCGAGTCCTTTGCGGCCCGTGCGCAAGACGTTGGTCGCGCCGGTGCTGCCCGATCCGATGTTCCGCACGTCGCCCATCCCGGCCATCCGGGTAAGAAGCAGGCCGAAGGGGATCGACCCCAGGAGATAGCCGAGTATCGCAGCGGCAAGACTGTGCATGAACCCTCTCTCCCTCTGCCCCAAACTTGTCGGCTTGGAGACAATCCCTATACGCCAGATGACGAAAAAGCGCGGGCGAGACAAGCTCGGGTTCCAACCGAACTGGACGAACGGAGCTGAAACAGGCGTGAACCCAACAGATCCCATCCTGCTGTTCGATTCCGGTGTGGGCGGGCTGACCGTGCTGTCCGAAGTCAGAAAACTGATGCCGCAAGCGCCGGTTATCTACGTCGCAGACTATGCCGCCCTGCCCTATGGCGAGAAGAGCGAGGCGCAGATCGCTGCGCGTGTCCCCGCTCTGCTGGGGCGGCTGGAGGAACGCTATCACCCGCGCCTGGTGACGATCGCCTGCAACACGGCCTCCACCATCGCTCTGGCTGCAGTGCGCGAAGCGCTGGGCCTGCCGGTGGTCGGCACAGTGCCTGCGATCAAGCCTGCCGCGGCCATGACGAAAACGGGAGCGATCGGCCTGCTGGGCACGGCCGCGACGATCCGCCAGGCCTATGTCGACAATCTCGAAGCGGAATTCGCACAAGGCAAGCTGCTGCTGCGCCATGCAGCGCCAGGCCTGGTCGCCGCGGCCGAGGCGAAGCTGCGGGGGGAACCGTTGGACCCTGCCGTCTTTGCCGCAGCGGCAGAGGGACTGCGCAGCCAGCCCGGCGGTGAAAATATCGATACAGTGGTGCTGGCCTGCACGCATTTTCCGCTGCTTGAGGCTGAACTGGGCGAAGCCCTGGGCCGCAACGTCCAGTTCGTCGATGGAGCTGCCGGAATCGCCCGGCGGATCGAATTTTTGACGCAAGGCCAGGAATTTTCGCGGGAAAATCCCGATCTGGCTGTGTTCACTGGCAGCAATGGTTCGCTCGTCAAGCTGCGTCCCGCATTGTCGAGCTATGGGCTCGATCGGATCGAGCATCTGTAATCGGCTGAGACAATCACAATAATGCGAATGTCTCGCAAACTCCGTGCTTTAATTGATCTGCCTCATGGCGTAAGGCGCCCGCAAATGCTTTTGCTGACGGACCGAGTCCCCCATTGGGCCTCGCACAGCGCAAGAAACGGGCAGTTTCGTTGAATTACGACCAGATTTTCGACCAGGCGATCGACCGGCTCCATTCGGAAGGTCGCTACCGTGTGTTTGTCGACATCCTGCGCAACAAGGGGGCGTATCCCAATGCCCGCTGTTTCGCGCATCACAACGGCCCGCAGCCGATCACCGTCTGGTGCTCCAACGATTACCTTGCCATGGGCCAGCATCCCAAGGTCGTG
>JAUIFP010000033.1 GCA_030430365.1 Alphaproteobacteria bacterium
TCTCGCTCACTTGCGCGCCGCCCTTCGTCAGGCCGCGGCAGCCGGCGGCATCGACCAGCCGCCAGGCCTTGTCGCCTTCGGGATTCTTGAATGTGGACCCGCCCGTCTTGCTGCGCAGCGGCTGAGATTCCTCGCGCGCCGCCGCGATCCGGTCCATCTCCGCGCCGATCGCCGCAGGATCGCCGGGAACGCCGCGAAACCTTGCCGAAACCACCACTGCACCTTCCGGCAGAGCGGAATGGCGATAGGAATATTGCAGGTCTTCCACCGGCAGGGTGATCAATTGCCCCTGCGGCAGGATCACGTCGCAATCGACCAGGATGTCCGCCACTTCGCGGCCATAGGCGCCGCCGTTCATCCGCACGAAGCCGCCCACGGTGCCCGGAATGCCGCGCAGGAATTCCAGCCCCGCAATCCCCGCATCGCGCGCACGCGAAGCGACCAGAATGCCGCTGGCCCCGCCGCCGCAATCCAGCGTCACATCGTCCACCTTCTCAACCTTCGCAAAAGGCTTGCCCAGCCGCACGACCACGCCCGGAACGCCGCCGTCGCGGACGATCAGATTGGAGCCGAGCCCCAGGGCCATCACCGGCATCCGCCCGGCAAGCTGGCCCAGAAATGCCGCCAGATCCTGCCGGTCGGCCGGTTCGAACAGCCAATCCGCCTTTCCGCCAGCCTTGAACCATACCAGCGGCGCCAGCGGTGCACCCGGCGTTAGTGTGCCGCGCACATCCTTTACCGGAAGCTCCTGAACCTGCGCCTCGTCGATATGGGAATAGGGGGCCTGGTTCATGACGCCCCCTCAGCTGCGCTTACGGTTGCTGCCGCACGCCGCTGGGCAATGGCATCGGCCAGGCCCGCCGCCCAGCGCGTGATGTCGCCGGCACCCAGACATACGACCAGATCGCCAGGCTCGACCTCCCTGGCCAGAACGTCGGCCAGTTCATCCGGCCCCGCAATCTCGGCAGCGGAGCGGTGTCCGCGCGCCTTCAGCCCCGCGACCAGCACGGAAGAATCGACGCCTTCGATCGGATCTTCGCCCGCGCGGTAAACCGGCGCGGCCAGCACCATGTCGGCATCGTTGAAGCAGGTCTGGAAATCATCCATCAGATCGCGCAGCCGCGTGAAGCGATGCGGCTGGACAACTGCGATCACGCGGTTCGTCGCCGCCTCCCGCGCGGCGGAAAGCACGGCGCTGATTTCGACCGGATGATGCGCATAATCGTCGATGATGATGGCTCCGTCCACTTCACCTGCACGGGTAAAGCGCCGGCGGACGCCGCCGAACTTGGCGAAACCGGTGCGGATCACATCGTCGGGGCAGCCCATCTCCACCGCCACCGCAACGGCTGCGAGTGCGTTCTGCACGTTGTGCCGGCCCGGCATGGGCAGTTCGATCCCTTCGATCCGCCGTTCATGCCCGTCGCGGTCGCGAACCAGAACGTCGAAGCGGTTGCCGCCGCTGTAAGGCGTCACATTCTCCCCGCGGACGTCGGCCTGCAGGGAAAAGCCATAGGTCACCACGCGCCGATCTCGCACCATGCCGACGACTGCCTGCACTTCATGGTGATCGATGCACAGCACTGCCGCACCGTAAAAGGGGACATTCTCGATGAATTCGATGAAGGCTTCGCGCACGGCTTCGAACGAACCGTAATGATCGAGATGTTCCGGATCGATATTGGTGACGACTGCAATCGTACCGTCGAGACGCAGGAAGCTGCCATCGCTCTCGTCGGCTTCGACCACCATCCAGTCCGACGCGCCCAGCCGGGCATTGGAGCCGTAGCTTTCAATAATCCCGCCATTGATAACGGTGGGATCGATCCCGCCCGCATCCAGCAGCGCGGCAATCATGCTGGTCGTGGTCGTCTTGCCATGCGTACCCGCCACGGCAACCGTGCTTTTCAGCCGCATCAGCTCGGCCAACATTTCCGCGCGGCGTACCACGGGAATGCGCCTCTCCAGCGCGGCGGCGACTTCGGGATTAGTCCTGCGCACGGCGGTAGACGTGACCACCACCGCGGCATCGCCCAGATTATCCGCCGAATGGCCGATCATCACCTTGATCCCGCGCCCGCGCAGCCGCTCCACGGAAGCGCCCTCGGCCAGATCGGAGCCCTGCACGCTATAGCCGAGATTGTTCATCACCTCGGCAATGCCGGACATGCCGATGCCGCCTATCCCGACGAAATGGATCGTCCCGATATCGGTGCCGACGCCCCTCATCGGTCTAGATCCCTGGCCAATGCCTCACCGCCTGCGGGCTTCGCTTCGCTGCCGCCGACGCGGATCACATCCATCAGCGCATCGCCGCCGAAGCTTTCCAGCAGATCGGCCAGATCCTTCGCCGCATTCGGGCGGCCGCAATTCCAGGCCCCATGCGCCGCATTGGCCAACGTGCCGGGATTCTGCGCCATCGCCTGTATCTGCTTGGCAAGTTCCTTGCCCGTGAACTTGTGCTGCCGGATCGAACGTGCGCCGCCCGCGGCGACCATTTCGCGCACATTGACCGCCTGATGATCGTCGGTTGCGATCGGCAGCGGGATCAGGATCGCCGGGCGGCCGACTGCCGTGAGCTCGGCAATCGTGGAAGCCCCGGCCCTGCCGATGAATAGATGCGCATCGGCTAGCCGCGTCGCCATATCCTCGAAATAAGTGCCCAATTCGGCCGGAATATCGTGGCTGGCGTAGCGCTGGCGCACGGCGTCGAGATCCTCCGGCCGGCACTGCTGCGTAACCTGCAGGCGCGAACGCAGCGCCGGCTGCAGCATGGCAAGCCCATCGGGCACGATATCGGACAGTACCCGCGCACCCTGGCTGCCGCCGGTCACCAGAACGCGCAGCAGCCCGTCCTCGGTAAACTCGGGATAGGGTTCGTCGCGCAGAGTCAGCACTTCGGGCCGCACCGGATTGCCCACCAGGCAGACCTTATCCAGATGCTTGGCAGCCAGACGATCGACATCCGGATAGGCGGTGGCAATCGCATCCACCTTGCGCGCGAGCAGGCGGTTGACCCGCCCCAGAACCGCGTTCTGTTCGTGAATGACGCTGGGGATCTTGGCCGACGTAGCCGCCAGCAGGGCCGGCAGCGCGGGATATCCGCCAAAGCCGATCACCGCGGTGGGTTCGAAACTTTCAAACAGGCGCAGCGCCATGCGCCGCCCCTGCAGCACCGAACGCACGCCTTTGATCCATTTGAGCGGATTCTTGCCGAAACGCCCCGCAGGCAGAACATGGGCCGGCATGAAGTCCGGCTTGCCGGGCAGCTGCGCCCCGCGTTCGTCGGTGATCAGCGCGACATGGTGTCCGCGCCGCTCCAGCTCGCGCGCAAGCGCAAAGGCGGGGATCAGATGCCCGCCCGTGCCGCCTGCGGCCAGAACAAAATGTCTCGATGCGGCGCTCAAGCCTGTCCTCCTTTGGATCGGCTTTGCGGACCCTTCTTGCCCTTTGCAAGAGCATCGAGCCAAGCGAAGCCATCGCGGGACAGATAGGGATTGCGCCGCGTGAGCGCGAGCAAAAGACCCACGGTCAGGCACAGCGCGATCGTGGAAGAGCCGCCATAGCTGATCAGCGGCAACGTCATGCCCTTGGACGGAAACAGCTGAAGATTGACCAGGATATTGACGAAAGCCTGCCCGCCGATCAGCGAGACAAGCCCGGCGGCGGAAAGCACCGTGAACAGGTCTTCCTCGTCAACCAGGCGCACCAGGATGCGCGCAATGATCGCCAGATAGAGGATCACGATCACCGCGCAGACGATCAGTCCGAATTCCTCACCGATGACGGAGAAGATATAGTCGGTATGCGCTTCGGGCAGCGACAGCTTGCGCGTTCCCAGCCAGAGCCCGCTGCCGGTCCAGCCCCCGGAAAGCAAAGTCCGCCGGGCAAGATCCACCTGGTCGAAGGCGGTGCCTCCGCCAAGGAAGGCGTCGATCCGGTGCCGCGCATTGTCATACAGCAGATAGGCGGCAGCGATAGCGGCCACCGCGCATCCCGCCAGCGCGCCAATCCGGCGCATGTCGATGCCCGAGAGGAAAACCAGCACGAACCAGGTACCTGCAAACAGGATCGTCGATCCGAAGTCGGGCTGGGCCATCAGCATGGCGGCGACAACGATCAGCAGCCCGGTTGCGATGGAAATGACCGGCAGATTGGGATCTCGCACCCGCCAGGAAAGGATCCAGGCAAGCGAAATGGCAAATGCCGGCTTCAAGAACTCGGCAGGCTGGAAGGCTAGGCCGAAACGCAGCCAGCGCTTGGCGCCGTTCACTTCCACGCCCAGGAACGGGACCAGCGCCAGCGCGGCCAGCATCGCTGCCCCCAGCAGGATCGCACCGCGCCTGGCGGTTTGCCGGGACAGCATCGAGACGGCCAGCATCGTGGCAATGCCCAGAAGCTGCCAGCGCATATGCAGCCAGTAGAAGTGCAGATCGCTCAGCTGTTCGCCCGATGTCGACAGTCGCCGCGCAGTGGCCGGCGAAGCCGAGGCGACGGCAATCGCCCCGATCGCCATCAGCAGCAGGATCAAGGTGAGCAGTACGCGGTCGATCTCGCGCCACCAAATGCGCAGCTGGCTGCGCCTGTCCAGATGCGAACGCATCAGGGCGCCGTGGCTTTCCCCGCCGCGGGGAATATAGGGTTGGCCAACACTCATGCCGCCGACTTCCCGGTAAAGCCTGCGGTATCGGGTCGCTCGCCCGTCAACGCGCCCACGAATTCCCGGAACGCATCGCCGCGCACCTCGTAATCGCGGAACTGATCGAAGCTGGCGCAGGCGGGAGAAAACAGCACGACATCGCCGGGCTTCGCCGCGTTGATGGCCCGCTGAACGGCCTCACACAGCATTTCGCAGCGTTCGACATGCATGACAGGCTCCAGCATGTCGGCAAATTGCGGCCCCGCCTCGCCAATCGTGTAGGCGGCGGCAATATTCCCGTAATAAGGTTCGCATTCGCTCAGATCGTAGGATTTGGGCAATCCGCCCAGGATCCAGTGGATGCGCTTTTGCGGAGCAGGCGGGAAGGCCCCCAGGGCAGGCGCAGTGGAAGCCGGATTGGTGGCCTTGCTGTCATTGATGAACATTACGCCCTGATGCTCGCCGATCCGCTCCATCCGGTGGGCCAGCCCGCGGAAGGATGGCAAACCTTCCGTCGCCTGCTGAGAGGACAGCCCGATCTCTTCCACCAGAGAAACGGCAATGGCCGCATTTTCCAGATTGTGCGGCCCCTGCAATGAAGGCCAATCGGGCTGAAGCGGCGCAATACGCTGTTCGTTGGCGCAAACCGCCCGGCCTGGCTCACGGCGCATCCGCTCCGTCTCCGCAATCGCGCAGGTCGGCGGGTCGGCGCAACCGAAGACCGAAAACTGCCACGGCTGCTGCATCGTGAAGAGCCGCGCCTTGGACGCCGCATAGCCTTCAAACCCATCGTGACGATCGAGATGGTCCGGCGTGATATTGGTCAGGGCCGCGGCATCGCAGGCGAGCGAAAAGGTCAGGTCGAGCTGGTAGCTGGAAAGCTCCAGCACATAGACGCCTTCGCCATTCTCATTCGGCTGCAGAGGATCCTGCGCCAATATCGGCAAGCCGATATTCCCGCCCATCAGGCAAGGCACGCCTGCCCGTTCGAGCAGGTGATGGACAAGCGCCGTGGTCGTCGACTTGCCATTGGTGCCGGTGATGCCCACCACCTTGTGCGGTGGCAGATCGCCGCGCGCCAATGCGAAGAGTTCGATATCGCCGATGACCGGCACGCCGAAGGAAGCGGCATGGGCGGCGATCGGATGTTTGTTGAGCGGAACGCCCGGCGAAACGACGACACCGGCAAACCCCGTCAGATCCATATCCAACGGGTCGGTAAGCCGGGCACGGCCTTCCAGGGCAGCGAGCGCATTGTCCTGCCTGTCCCACGCCACGATCTCGGCTCCGCTTGCCAGCAGCGTCTCGGCAGCGGCGAGGCCCGAGCGGGCCAGCCCCAATATGGCGTAGTGTTTTCCGGAAAAGGCTGAGGAGGTAATCACCGGAGTTTCAAAGTTGCGAGGCCGAGCAGCGCGAGAACGATCGAGATGATCCAGAAGCGGATCACCACGGTGGATTCTGCCCAGCCCAGCTGTTCAAAGTGGTGGTGGATCGGCGCCATGCGGAATATCCGCTTGCCCGTGCGTTTGAACCAGAAGACCTGAATGATGACTGACGCGGTTTCGAGCACGAACAGCCCGCCAACCAGCAGCAGCACGATTTCGTGATGGGCCGCGACCGCGATCGCGCCCAGCGCACCGCCCAGGGCAAGACTGCCCGTGTCGCCCATGAAAACGGCTGCAGGCGGCGCATTGAACCACAGGAAGGCCAGCCCCGCCCCCATGATTGCCGCGCACAGGATCGCCAGCTCTCCGGCGCCGGGAATGTAGGGGATGCCCAGATATTGAGAATAGTCGACGCGCCCTGCCAGATAACAGATGATCGCGAAGGTGCCGGCGGCCACGATCACCGGCATTGTTGCCAGCCCGTCGAGCCCATCGGTCAAATTCACTGCATTGCCGAAGCCGACGATAAAGACGGCCGCAAAAACGTAGTAGAACGGCCCCAGCGGCACGATCCGGTCGGAGAAGAATGGTACATAGAGATTGGTGCTGATCTCGCTGACGATCAGCCATGAAGCGATCCCCGCCACGACGAATTCCGCCAGCAGCCGGACCTTGCCCGAAACGCCTTTGTGGCTGCTCTTCGTCACCTTGTCGTAATCGTCGAGGAAACCGATCAGCCCGAAGCCCAGCGTCACCGCCAGGCAGGCCCAGGCAAAGGGACTGGTCAAGTCCATCCACAGCACCATTGAGACAACCAGCGATATCAGGATCATCAACCCGCCCATGGTCGGCGTGCCGCGCTTGGAAAGGTGAGACTTGGGGCCATCTTCACGGATGGGCTGCCCCTTGCCTTGCCGGATGCGCAGCATGGAGATGAATCTCGGACCGATCATCAGCCCGATCACCAGCGCGGTGAGCAGCACGGCGCCTGCGCGGAAAGTCTGGTAGCGCACGAGGTTGGCCGGCCCTTCGAACTCCAGCCATTGTGCGATCAGATACAGCATTCAGCTTTCCTCACGGATGTTTGCCGGACCGGCAAAATGCGCAACCAGGCGGGAGAGACCGACCGAATTCGACCCCTTCACCAACACAGCATCACCGCCCGCAAGGCCGAATTCGTCGAGCGCCGCCACGGCATCTTCGACAGTGTCGCAATGGGCGAAGCGAATCGCCTTGCCAAGCTGGCCGTTTGCGCCTTTCCCCAGCTCCTGCGCCAGTGCCTGCATCTCTTCGCCGACAAGCAGCGCAAAGTCCGTCTGTGCGGCGCCGAGCGGCTCGGCCAGGCCGGCGTGGAAGGCGGGGCCGAAATCGCCCAGTTCCTTCATCGCCCCCAGCACCGCGATCCTGCGGCTGGCGGGCGTCGCACCCAGCTGAGCCAATGTCGCGCGCATCGATGCGGGATTGGCGTTGTAGCTCTCATCGATCAGCTGGAAGCTTCCGCCCGCGGTCGGCACCTTGTGCCGCGCGCCGCGCCCTTTGAGGCCGCCCATCTCCGCAAGCGAGAGGCCCGCCGCGCCCAGATCCCCGCCCACGGCCCGAATGGCCGCCATCACGGCAAGCGAATTGGAAGCCCAGTGTTCGCCAGGTTCGGCCACGCTGTAACACAGGCGCCGGTCGCCCAGATCGGCAGTGACGAGCGAACCGCCATTGGCCTGGGGGATCATGTCGAGCAGGCGAACATCGGCATGCGCGGCACGGCCGAACGCCACCACCTTGGCATTAGCCGCAATCGCCGCCGATCGAAGCCTGTCATAATGCGGGCTGTCTGCCGGGATGATGGCCGTTCCGCCCGGCTCCAGCCCCTGGAAGATTTCTGCCTTGGCGTCGGCGATCGCCTCTTCGCTGCCGAGCATCTCGATATGGGCCGGCGCGATCGTGGTGATGACGGCCACATGCGGGCGGACCTGGGCAGTCAGGCCGGCAATCTCACCGGCATGATTCATTCCCATTTCGAAGACCCCGAAATGCGTGCGGGAATTCATCCGCGCAAGGCTCAGCGGAACGCCGACGTGATTGTTGAAACTGCGCACCGAACGATGCGCCGAACCTCTGCTGGAACGATCTAGCGCCGAAAAGATCGCCTCCTTGACGCCGGTCTTGCCGACCGATCCGGTCACCCCGATGATCTTTGCAGAGGCGCGATTTCTTGCGGCTTTGGCAAGAAGCTCAAGCGCGCTTGAGGTATCTTCGACAAGCACGTGCGGGGCGTCGATCGGATGATCGACCACCGCTGCAGCCGCACCGTTGGCAAATGCCTTGTCGAGGAACCGGTGACCATCCGTTGCTTCGCCTTTCAAGGCAAAAAACAGATCTCCTTCCACGACATCTCGGGAGTCAATCTCAACCCCCGAAACTTGAAAGGATTCGCTGGCCTTGCCTCCGGTCGCCTCAGCGATGGCCGCAGCGTCCCAAAGGGCAAGCGGGAGCAAGTCCGCCACCTGCCGTTTCCAGAACAGCGGCAAGGATCGGGCCGCATTCATGAACCGGCTTCCACTGGCGCGGCACATTCCCGCGCGACGGCCACGTCGTCGAAAGGAAGTATCCTCATTTCATCTCCCCGGCCGAAAATCTGACCCTGTTCGTGCCCCTTGCCGGCTATCAACACGATATCCTGCGCACCCGCTTGGGCGATAGCTCTGGCGATCGCCTCGCGCCGGTCGCCGACCTCTTGCGCATCGCGATTGGCCTTCAGCGCGCCTGCCATCACCATGGCGCGGATTGCTGCTGCGTCTTCCCCGCGCGGATTGTCGTCGGTCACGATCACCAGATCGGACTTTGCGGCAGCAATCTCGCCCATTGGCGCGCGTTTGCCCTGATCGCGGTCCCCGCCTGCGCCGAAGACGGTGATCAGCTTGCCGTTCGTATGCGGGCGAAGTGCGGCGATCGCAGCCCCGAGCGCATCGGGCGTGTGGGCATAATCGACATAGACGGGCGCACCGGCCGGTGTAATCGCTGCCCGCTCCAGCCGACCGCGCACGGGCTGCAGGCGGGAAAGCGCATCGAACACCGCATCCGCATCGCTGCCGGTCACGATCGCCAGCCCGGCCGCCAGCAAGGCATTGGCGGCCTGATAGGCCCCGATCAGCGGCAGTGAAACCGTATGGCTGCGGCCATCGTACAGCAGCTCCAGCTCCTGCCCAAGCTGGCTGGGGATTCGCGAAACCAGATTGATCCCGGACGCCCCTTCACCAACCGTAAAGACCTCAAGCCCCCTGGCCTGAGCATGTTCGCATGCGCGCGGCGCCCAATCGTCGCCCAGGCAGATGACTGCAGCCCCATCGTCACTGACGACTTCATCGAACAGGCGC
This sequence comes from Alphaproteobacteria bacterium, assembly GCA_030430365.1. Taxonomy (GTDB): domain Bacteria; phylum Pseudomonadota; class Alphaproteobacteria; order Sphingomonadales; family Sphingomonadaceae; genus Andeanibacterium. The sequence goes on from JAUIFP010000033.1 coordinate 9,393, forward strand.
ATCTTCGCCGCGAAATAGTCTTCCATGTCGGCATGGTAATCGAGGTGATCGCGGCTGAGATTGGTGAAGCCGCCGGCTGCAACCGGCAGGCCTTCATTGCGGTATTGCGAAAGGCCGTGGCTCGACGCCTCATAGGCGACATGCGTCACGCCTTCACGCGCCAGCCCCGCCATGTTCGAGAGGAATGTGACGATATCAGGCGTGGTCAGGCCGGTCGAAACGGACTCGTCCGGCGTGGTGACGCCCAGCGTACCGATCGAGGCCGCACGCTGCCCCAGCATACGCCAGATCTGGCGCGTCATCTCGACCGTGGAGGTCTTGCCGTTGGTACCGGTGACAGCAACCACCGTTTCCGGAACAGGCCGGAAATAGCGCGCCGCCATCCGGGCAAAGGCCTGGCGCGGCTGGTCGTCGGCGATATGCGCCGCACCTTCCACCCGGGCCTGCGGACGCGCGACGATGGCAATCGCCCCCGCCGTGACGGCAGCGGAAATGAAATCCTCACCATTGAAACGCGCACCGTGAAAGGCGCCGAACACCGTGCCGGGTGCGATCTTGCGGTGATCGATGGCGAAGCCCGATACGGCCTCCCCGCCCCATTCGCCCAGATCAAGATCCGGGGGAAAGCCTGCCGCCTGGGTCAGATCGGAGAGCCTCATTCCGCGCTCCCTTCCACCAGGGGACGCAGATCGGAGATATCGATGTCGCGCGTATTGTCGGGCATTACGCCCATCAGCGGGCCGATACGCGGAACCAGCCGCTTGACGATCGGCGCGGCGTTCCAGGCCGCGGTCCGCTGATACGAACTGGCCGCCGTCCCTTTCGGCTCATCAAGCATGGCGATCACGACATAACGCGGCCTGTCCATCGGGAAGGCCGCGGCAAATGTCGAAACGAGCGTGGAGCGCCGATAACCGCCCACACCCGGCTTTTCCGCAGAGCCCGTCTTGCCGCCGATCCGGAAGCCCGGCGCATCGGCATTCCTTCCGGTGCCGTATGTCGCGATCATCCGCAGAAGCTGGTTCATCCGCGCACTGGTGCTGGCCTTGAACACGCGCCTGCCCTTGGGCGCATGACCGGGCTCGATCTTGCGCAGAGTGGTGGGCCGCCAGATTCCGCCATTGACCATCGCCGCATAGGCAGAGGCGAGATGCAGCGGCGTGACCGCGATGCCGTGGCCATAGCTGACCGTCATGGTGCGCAGGCGCGACCAGTCGCCATTGTCCCACAGCGGCATGCCGCGCGCGGGCAGTTCGATATAGGGCCGCTCATGCATGCCCAAATCGGCCAATGTCCGCTTGAGTGCCTTCGCGCCCAGCTCGTCCGCTACCTGCGCCGTGACGATGTTGGAGGAATGGATGAGCGCTTCGGGCACATTCAAGGTTTCGCCCAGATCATGGCTGTCGCGAATACTGAAGCGCCCGATCTTGAGCGGCCGATCGGCCTGATAGCGCCGGGAAAGACTGGTCACCACGCCGTTGTCTATCGCCGAGGCCATCGTCAGCGGCTTGAACGTCGAACCCAGTTCATAGACCTGGTTGGTCACGCGGTTGAAGGCCTTGGGCACTTCGCCGCGGGCCGCGCGTTCCTTGCTCAATTGCAGATCTTCGGGCTCGACCTGATTGGGATCGAATTCCGGCAGTGACGCCAGGGCCATCACTTCCCCGGTATCCACGTCCAGCACGATGCCTGCCGCACCCACTGCGTTGACCGAGAGCATTCCGCGCCTCAGCTCATCCTCCAGCGCGCCCTGCACGCGCATGTCGATCGACAGCGCCACCGGCGTTCCGCGCTTGTCCGGGTCCAGCAATTGCTCGTCCAGCACCGCTTCCATGCCTACCCGGCCGTGCTTGATACCGTCGGCGCCCGCCGGCCCCACAAAGCCCAGGACATGCGCGGCCATGCGCCCTTGCGGATAATGCCGGTCGGTCTCGCGGGGGAGCTCCAGCGCCAGTTCGCCGATCGCGTGAACCTTGTTGGCCTCTTCCGGCAGTACACGGCGGCGCAGATATGTCGCCTTGCCGGCAGCGAGCTTACGCTCCAGCAGCGTGGGATTGAGTTCCGGGAAGATCCTGTGCAGCGCCTGCGCAACCTCTCCCGGGGATTTGACCAGCGGCGAACCGCCATCGCCCATCGCCGCGGGATTGTACCACAGCGCATAGGCGGGGAAGGCGCGCGCAAGCGGCACCCCGTTGCGGTCCGTAATCTCTCCGCGCGGCGGCAGCAGGATCTGCGCCATGGAGCGTTGCTGCGGCCCGGGCTGAACGACGCCCAGCCAGGCCACCCGCATCACCGCCACAATGGCGAGAAGCGTAAACACCCCCAAAACGAACAAAACCCGCAAGCGGGCAGTGAGAAGCGACCGCTGGCGGACATTGACCAGCTCTACACGGCCGGTTGAAACCGCTGTGCTGATCGCCAGTGCCGTCACCGCGCACCCTCAACCACGTCGTCGATTGCGATCCGCGCGGTGCCGCGGATCAGCCGGGCCGCCAGGTCCTGCTCGCCGGGCGGGGCCGGCATGGCACCCTCTGGCATTTCCGCCGCGATCGCTTTGCCGCTCATCGGCGAAACGAAAGAGGCGAAGGTAGACTGGCCATCATCGGCTGCAGGCGCCCGCGCGACCAGGATCGGCGCAGGCGCATTGGCGCCTCGCGGCGTACCGAACTGGGCCAGGTGCCGCTCCCCTTCGATGAACTGGTCGGCATTGGGCGCCCTGTAGCCGAACTCCACTTCGTTCCAGGTTGCCAGCTGCTGCTGGCTGGAACGGGTTTCGAACTCGGTTTCCAGAAGGAGCTTTTCTTCCTGCAGGGCCACGATCCGGCGCTCTGCCTGGCGAACCTCGCTCTTTACTGCGTTCACGCGCAGATGCAGCGCGAGATACAACGCAGTACAGACCACCAGCACAGCAGCCCAGCCAATCTTGCGTATGCGGCTTCCAGTCATCATGCAGCCTCCCTTGCTGGTGCGGCGGTTCGTGTGGCGGCGCGCAATGTGGCACTGCGGGCGCGCGGGTTGCGCGCAAGTTCCGCCTCGGACGGGCGAATGGCCTTGGAAAGCTCCGCAAAGGTCGCGGGGGCAGCATCATTCGCTGCCGGCAAATGGCGGGACGTGCCCGCAGCCGCGTTGGCCGCTTCGCGCAGGAAACGTTTTACGATCCGGTCTTCCAGGCTGTGAAAGCTGACCACGGCCAGCTTGCCGCCTTCGCGCAGCAAAGTCTCGGCGGCCTTTAGCGCCGCTTCCAGCTCTTCCAGCTCACCGTTCACATGAATCCGGATCGCCTGGAAACTGCGCGTGGCTGGATCTTTCGGGGCGCCCTTGCCCTTGTAATTGGCCTGATAGCCCACGGCCTTCCGGACGGCCCGGGCCAGATCCGCAGTCGTCGCCAGCGGACGGGCCGCCACGATCGCGCGGGCCACCCGGCGCGATTGCCGCTCTTCCCCCAGATGGAACAGCACGTCGGCGATTTCCGCCTCGCTCGCTTCATTCAGGAAATCTGCGGCGCTTGCGCCCTCACGGCTCATGCGCATGTCCAGCGGGCCTTCAGCAGCGAAGGCAAAGCCGCGCTCCGCCTGGTCAAGCTGCATGGACGATACGCCGATATCCATTACCACGGCATCGACCGAGCCAACGCCCGCTTCGGCCATCGCCTCGACCATTTCGGAAAAGCGCCGTTCATGGAGGACGAGACGCGGCGGGTCTTCCCGCGTTTCCGCCCAGTCATTGCCGATACGGATCGCGTCGGGATCGCGATCGAAGGCATGGACGGTGGCCCCGGCATCGAGCAGGCGGCGCGTATAGCCGCCCGCGCCGAATGTGGCGTCGACGATGACGTCGCCGGGTGCAGGGCCAATGGCGGAGATCGCTTCGTCCAGCAGGACAGGCACGTGGGGGGAGCTATCGGGCACGCTCATCCCTTCTTGCCTTTCGCTGAGGATTCAGCCTCCAACGCGCGGCAGGCGGCCTGCGCGCCTTCCAGCCCCTCGCCCATGCGATAGAGCTCTTCGGGGTTCCACAGAGTGAAGAAGCTTCCGGCGCCGTGGAAGAAGACTCCCTGTTCCAGGCATCCCAGGCCCGCCAAATGCTCGGGCATGACGAAGCGGCCGGATGCGTCGAAGGGAATCTCGATAAAGCCGAACAGCTGCATGCGGCGCAGATCGGGATCGAAATCGCGTCCGAGGCGCAGGGCGCGCTCCTCATCGCGGTCGATCTGGGCATCCAGCTCGGCACGGCGGGAAAGACCGAAACCGGTCAGGCAATTCCAGCGCTCATGCTTGGCGAGGCAGAGGATCTTGCCGTCGCTCGATTCAGCCACCGATTTCCGGAATGCGGGAGGCAAAACAAAACGGCCCTTCTCGCCCCTGAGCGAGAAGCCTTGGCCGCTATAGATCACCTGCTGTTCTCCCGACACTTGTACCGCCCTGCCTCAGGCCCGCGATGCGGGCCAAAGCCCCATAAACAGTCGGAAAGCCTCTCCCGCTCAGGCCGCGCGATACCGCGGCCCGTCGATCCCAAAGCGAGGATGCAACGAGAAATTCTGCCCGATAATCACGCTGTGTAGCTCGCACAGGCTGGTGATTAAAGGGAAAATCACGGGAAATTCGGGGATTATGTATTAAGGCACTGTTTTAATTGTTATTTTCTGAAACCCCTTCAAGGGCCCATCGAAGATGTTCTTCTCATGTTCCATTGAATTTCAAGGGTTTGCGCGCGAATCCGGACAAATGATTCTCTCATTCCCGCATGATTCCCAATCCTTGCGGCGTTTGGTTCAATCCTGGGCATAGGCTTGCTCCATCATGCGCAGCAGGGCCTGTGCCCGCAGAGCCGGATCGGAACCTTCGCCATCGAGCACGGCTGCATCGGCCCAAATGAAGGCCCGCCCGAGGCCGATCGTGCAATCGGCCGCAAGCCCCTCTCCCATAAGCTGGCAATCGGACGGGGCGCCGCCGGCAGAGGGCACGGAAACAAACCGCCCGGAAAGATCGGTCGGCACGGATAGGCCGAACAGAGCCATCCGCTGTTCCCCGCTGGGCTGGCTTTCGTCGAACTGCAATTCCAGCCCCCAGCGTTTCAGGATTGGGGACAGCAGTACGACATCCTGCGGCCGCCGCCTGTCGCCAATGGCGAATTTCGAATGGGCCGTGAGCATGGGATCGGCAAACAGCAGCACATGCCCGCCACCGCGCACCCAATCGTCCAGCGCCACGTTTTCCGCAGGCGACAGGGCCCGGGGCTGCGCCATCAGCAAGTCGGAGAAACCTGCAAGCTGCTCCGCGGAAAGCGTATCCAGAGGGGTCAGCTTGCGATTGCGCTCAATCAGAGTGCGCGCCCAGTGCTGTTCCGCCTCCTGCTCGTTCAGCAATCCGGCAACATCTTCGGCCTCTGCCCAATAGACCGGCAAGGTCGTGAACAGCGCCAGCGGCTTACCCTGTTGACGCTGCGCGGCAGGGGAACAGGCGGCAAGACCTGCGCAAGCAGCCAGCGCAATCGTCAGCAGCGCATCAAGGCTGCGGCGCTGCAGGGCCATCCTCATTCGCGGGAGCTGCCGGGGAAGCCGAAGTCGGCGTGGGGCCTGGAGTGTTGGCCGGCTGCGCAGGCAGATCGGGTACGACGCCTGCATCGGCCAGCGGATCCTTGTTCTGCACCGGCGCTTCGGCCGGCGCCACGGTCGAAGCCGCTTCGGGCACCGCCGCGGCTTCCGTCAGTTTCGCGCGCTCCATCACCACATTGGCAAGGCCTACCATCAGCACGATCGCGCCGAGGCCGAACATCCCGACCTGCAGCCGGTGGATCGCCTCCGCGCGCAATTTGGCGGGACGCGCAGCATCCAGTTCGCCCAATTCCGCCTGGGTGGGTGGAAGTTCGCTCGCCATGGGCGGAATCTATCCTATCGCGGCGCGCCGACCAAGCCCCGTGCTCAACGAAGCCATTCGAAGACCGGCAGGCCCTTCGATTCCAGCCATTCGGGATTGTAGAGCGACGAGAGATAGCGGAAGCCCGTGTCGCAAAGGATCGTGGCGACGCGGGGCTCCGTTTTCCCTTCGGCGATCAGCTGCTTGCCCAGCGCAACCGCGCCGGCAACGTTAATCCCGGAGGACAGGCCAAGGCACAGCCCCTCTTCCCGCAGCAGCCGCGCAACCCATTCCAGCCCTTCTTCGTCGGACAGGCGGAACTGCGTGTCGATCAGCGCGCCCTCCAGATTGGCGGTGATCCGGCCCTGGCCGATTCCTTCGGCGACGGAGCTGCCTTCCGCCTTGAGCTCGCCATGCGCGTAATAATTGTAGAGCGCCGCCCCGAAAGGATCGGACAGCGCGATCGTGATTTTTTCGTCCAGCTGTTTGAGCCCCATGCTCACGCCCGCAATCGTTCCGCCCGTCCCTGCGCTGCAGGTGAAGCCGTCTATCCGTCCGCCCATCTGTTCCCAGATCTCGGGCGCGGTGCCTTCGATATGCGCCTTGCGGTTGGCGGTATTGTCAAACTGGTTGGCCCAGACGGCGCCGGGCGTCTCTTCCGCCAGCCGGCGGCTGGTATGCACGAAATGGCCCGGATTCTTGTAGGGCGCAGGCGGCACGGTCACCAGTTCGGCCCCCAATGCGCGCAGCGTGTCCATCTTTTCGTGCGATTGGTTGTCGGGCATGACGATGATCGTCTTGTAGCCCAGCGCATTGGCAACCAGCGCAATCCCGATCCCGGTATTGCCCGCCGTGCCTTCCACGATGGTGCCGCCCGGCTGCAATTCGCCGCGCGCTTCGGCATCGCGAATGATCCACAGGGCTGCGCGGTCTTTCACCGAAGCGCCAGGATTGAGGAATTCGCATTTACCCCAGATCTCGCAGCCGGCCGCCGCGCTCGGCCCTTCAAGCAGGACGAGCGGCGTATTGCCGATCAGCTGGAGCGAATTAGTGGCGACTGCCCTTGTCATGGCTGTTTGGTTAGGGCCCGCATGCGACTATCGCAATGCAATTGCGCTTTTTCCGAGAGAAGGCGCACTTCGTCCTTTCCCGCTGCCGCCAAGGCCGGGCCTGCTCCGCCTCAGTCTTCCTCGGCAATCGTGACCTTGATGCCTTCAAGATCGGCACTGAGGGGAATCTGGCACGACAGGCGCGAATTCTCATCGCGATGATCAGAACTGTCGAGCAGATCGTCTTCATCCTCGGTCATTTCGGGAAGCTTGTCCTTGAAGGCCGGGTCCACATGCACATGGCAGGTGCAGCAGCTGCAGCAGCCGCCGCACAGCGCCAGCAATTCGTCGAAGCCGTTGTCACGGATAGCTTCCATGATCGACAGGCCTTCATCCGCATCTACTGCAGTTTCTTCGCCAGCACGGTTCACCACGATCAGTTTGGGCATAGGTCTCGTCCCCGAAATTCTCTGAATCTGTTCGGCCTAGTGGCCATATGCGCGGGCTGCTAGGGGCTGAGACCGGTTTTGGCAAGCGGTCGAAACAGCCACGCGGGAGAGTGAGGCGGCAATGGGCCTTCAGGCGGAGCAGATCAGGCAGGGCATAGATTGGGCCGCAGCGCGCGAACCCGGCTTTGCGCGGGCACTGGAACTGGCCGGCTATCCCGAGCCGCGTATCCGCGACACCGGACACAAGACGATGCTGCGCACGATCGTGGGGCAGCAGGTGAGCGTGGCGGCCGCCAGCACCATATGGGGCCGCGTAGAGGCGCTGGTGGGCGAGGATATGCAGCCCGAGTTGCTGCTAGATGCCGACTTCGAAGAACTGCGCGCCTGCGGTCTATCCCGCCAGAAACAGTCCTATATCCGATCCTTGTGCGAACTGGTCGCGAGTGGTGAGGTGGATTTCACTCACTTGCCCGGCGATGACGAGGAAGCGATTGCCGAACTCACGCGGATTAAGGGCATCGGCCGCTGGTCGGCGGAGATATATCTGCTGTTCGCGGAAGGCCGCCCGGATATCTGGCCCGCTGGCGACCTGGCCGTTCAGGCGGGCATCGGCAAGATATTGGGCCATGCCCAGCGGCCGAGCGAAAAGGAAACGCGCGTGCTCGGCGAAGCCTGGCGCCCGCATCGCGGATCGATCGCGATCTTGACCTGGCATTGCTACAACAACGCGGCTCTCTGAAGCCGCCCCGCCCTTGCCCCTCAGGCGATCTTGTCGATCGCCTTCGCCATTTTCACGTCGCGCTGCGAAAGCCCGTCCGCATCATGCGTCGTCAGCGTGATATGGACCTTGTTATAGACGTTCGACCATTCGGGATGGTGATCGAACTTCTCCGCCAGCAGAGCGACCCGTGTCATGAAGGCAAAGGCCTCGCTGAAATCGTGAAACTCGAAATCGCGGTAGATCGCATCCTTGCCTGTATGCATGATCCAGCCGGGCAGGCTGGCCAGCGCTTCGATCCGTTCATCGTCGGTCAGTTGGGGGATAGCCATGGCTCTGCTCCTTTGCTTGTCGCCCCCCCATGTTTCCCCTAAGCGGCGATGCCATGCAAGCGTGCCGCCTTTCGGCAAATGATCTGGCGTGTTGCCGCGGGGACCGGATGCTTTTTTCCGGCGTTTCGCTTGCCCTGGAGGCCGGCGGAGCGCTGCATGTCGCCGGACCCAACGGGATCGGCAAATCGAGCCTGCTGCGCATCCTGGCAGGCCTGGCGCGGCCCTTTTCGGGCGAGCTGACGCGCCAGGGCAATCTCAGCCTGCTCGACGAGCGCCTTGCGCTGGACGAGCACCAGCCGCTCGGCAAAGCGCTGGGCTTCTGGTGCCGGATCGATGGCTGCGCGCCGACCGCCCATACCGAGCTGCTGGGCTTGGGCGATCTGCTGGACGTGCCCGTCCGCTATCTCTCCACCGGCCAGAGAAAGCGCGCCGCCCTGGCCCGGATGATCGGCCAGCAAAGCCCGATCTGGCTGCTGGACGAACCGCTGAACGGCCTCGATGCCGAAGGCGTCTCCCTGCTTGAAACGCTGACGCATGACCATTGCACCCATGGCGGCATCGCGGTGATCGCATCGCACCAGCCGTTCCGCTTCGACGGCCTGGAAACCATGCAGCTTGCGGATTTCGCACAATGAGCGCCGTCTGGCAGATCCTCTGGCGCGATCTCGCGCGGCTACTGCCGGGCAGCACCAGGGCGGGCGGGCGCGGCGGCACCTTGCTGCCGCTGCTGTTCTTCCTGGCCGTCGCCACGATCTATCCCATGGCCGTGGGGCCGGACGCACCGCTGCTGGCCCGCACCGGCGGCGGCGTAATCTGGGTGGCGGCGCTGCTCGCCGCGATCCTCCCGCTCGACCGCCTGGTCGCGCCGGACCTGGAACAGGGCTTCTTCGATCAGTGGGCGCTGCGCGGGATCTCCGAAGAGGCGGTGATCGCGATCCGCACCCTTGCCCATTGGCTGAGCTTCGGCCCGCCGCTGATGATCGCCGCCATTCCCGCATCCGCCCTGCTGGGGATCGACGGTGCGACCTTGCGCATCGTGGAGCTCGGCCTGCTGGCGGGAACTCCCGGATTGGCCGCCATCGGCGTCACCATCGCCGCCCTGACGGCCGGGCTGAGAACCGGCGCAGCGCTCTCCGGACTGCTGCTCATTCCCCTGGCGATTCCCCTGCTGATCTTCGGGGCCGGTGCACTGGCGGGCGACAGCGGCAGCGCAATCGCGCTGGCCGGCGCGATCAGCCTGGTGCTGGTGGCCATCGCGCCTTTCGCCGGCGGCGCGGCCATCCGGGCCTCACGCGAAGGCTAGCACCTCTGGGCGGGATACCGCCCCTTGCGATGCGCCCGACATTCCGCCAAGTAGCAGGCGACTCCTTAACACGATAAGCAAGCAGCAGAATGGTGAGTTGATGTCCGGCCCCCGCATTTACGATTCCCACGCCCACCTCGTCTCCAATGATGATGAGCGCTATCCGCGCAATCCGTTCAAGCTCAACCGCCCGGCCGGAAGCGGCCCGCCCGCGATCCGTCATCCCTTCGGCCCCGGCACGGTGGGAATCCCCGGCGGGATGCACGGGCCCGAGCCGGTGAACGAGAAGCCGACTGCCGAGCAGATGCATGGCTGGATGGCCGAAGAGAATGTGGTCTGCATCGCGGCGGTGCAGAAGGGCATGATCTACGGCACGGACAACAGCTATATCGTCGATGCCGCCGACCTTTTCCCGGAAGAGATGCGCGCGATCATCATCATCGATCCGATGGAGAAAAAGACGCTGCCGATGATCCGCGAGCTGGCGCAGCGGGGAATCGTGGGGGTGCGCTTCTTCCCGGTGAATGTGGAAGACAAGGCCGCCTGGCTCCGTTCCCCGGAATCGGTCGCCGTCTGGCAGCTATGCGACGATCTGGGCCTGGCGGTCGATCTGGAAGCCCCGCCCTATGACGCGCTGGACATGATCCCGGTGGTAGAGGAACTTGCCGACCGGTTCCCCGACCTGCCGATCGTGCTGGACCATCTCTTCATGCCGGAAATCTCCGACACCGATTTCGGCATCGATTCCCATTTTGACGGCTTCAAGAAGCGCGCCAATATCTACCTGAAATGGACTTCGCTGATCATGGATGTGATCCGCGAGCAGGGTTATGCGCCCGAAGAGGTGCTGCGCCGCGCAGTCGATTTTTACGGCGCAGACAAGATCATGTGGGGATCGGATATCGGCACTTCGTCAGGCACCTATAAGGAAATGGTGCAAAGGGCGGTGGATTCCACCAGCCTGCTGACAGAGGAAGAGCGGGCCAAGGTCCTGCACGATACCGGCTACGGCGTGCTGATGGGCTGAGCGCGGACAGCGCAATCTGACTTCTGGCGGGCGGACAATATAGCCATCCGGCTATGAACACATAGCCAGATGGGGCCTTGCTAATCGACGCCGAAAACACTTCTGCCTGACTCCAAACAAAGCGAGAGGTTCGAGGTGTCTGGACGGAAGAAGCTGCGCCTTGCAGCATGTGTTTCGGTGTTTGCCGCGGCGGTCACTGCCACCCAGCCGCTGATGGCGCAAAATGCAGAGCCCGCGCCTGTCTGGCAACATTTCCCGAAACAGGCCGAAGCGCCGGCGGAAGCGCCCAATATCCTGCTGGTGCTGACCGACGATGTGGGCTTCGGGGCTTCCAGCACCTTTGGCGGCGCCATTCCCACGCCCACGCTGGACCGGCTGGCGGAAAACGGGCTGCGCTATAATTCTTTCCACACGGCAGCGATGTGCTCACCCACGCGGGCGGCGCTGCTCACCGGGCGCAACCATCACGCCGTGGGCGCCGGTTCGATCGCCAACTTCTCCTACGATGCCGACGGTTATACTTCGGTCATTCCCGAAAGCGCGGCGACTGTCGGCCGCGTGCTGAGAGACCAGGGCTATGACACGGCCTGGTTCGGCAAGAACCACAATACGCCGGAATGGGAACTTGGCCCGATGGGGCCGTTCGACCGCTGGCCCAACGGCATGGGTTTCGATTATTTCTACGGCTTCAGCTTGGGCGCGACGCATCAGGTCTATCCCGATCTGATCGAAAACCGGAACCGGGTGGAGCGCGATCCGGCGGACGAGGACTATTTCCTCGACCGCGATCTGGCCGATCACATGATCGACTGGATGGAACGGCAGCACACGCTCAATCCGGAAAAACCCTTCTTCGCTTATCTGGCCCCGGGCACGCTGCACATCCCCCAGCAGGCGCCTAAGGAATGGATCGCCAAGTTCGAAGGCCGTTACGATCAGGGCTGGGATGTCGTTCGCGAAGAGATACTGGCCCGGCAAAAGGCGCAAGGGATCGTGCCCGAAGATGCCGTGGCTGCCCCGCGCCCACCGGGCGTGCCCAGCTGGGACAGCCTGAACGCCGACCAGAAGCGGCTCTATGCAAGGCTGATGGAAGTGGCCGCAGCCCAGCTATCCTATCTCGATTTCCAGTTCGGCCGGGTGATCGGCCATCTGGAGGAAACAGGGCAGCTGGACAATACGCTGGTCGTCTTCATTCAGGGCGACAATGGTGCCAGCCTGGCGAAAATGCAGGGTTCGGCCAACATGTTCCTGGGCTTTCAGGACACCCCCGAAACCGTGCAGGACATGCTGGAGCAATTCGACGAGCTGGGCGGCGCGAACACGACGCCCGAATATCCGGTAGGCTGGGCTTTCGCCACGAACACGCCGTTCCCCTGGGGCAAGCAGGTCGCCTCGCATCTGGGCGCCCTGCGCGACGGTATGGTCGTGTCATGGCCCAGCCGGATCAAGGATACGGGCACGGTGCGCGAACAGTTCACCCATGTGACCGACATCGCCCCCACTTTGTATGAGGCGGCAGGCATCGAGCCGCCCGAGACGGTGGACGGCGTGGAGCAGCAGCCCTTCGACGGGGTTTCGATGGTCTACACTTTCGACGATGCGGATGCGCAAGAGCGCCATAGCGAGCAATATTTCGAGATCCTGGGCAACCGCGCTTTTTACCGGGACGGCTGGATGGCATCGACCAACCCCACGGCCGGCCCGTGGGAACATGGCGATGTCTATCCCGAAAAATTCACCTGGAGCCTCTTCAATCTGGAAGAGGATTTCGCCCAGACGAGAGATGTCTCGGGCCAACATCCAGCCAAGCTGGACGAATTGCAGGAAGCCTTCGAAGAGGCGGCCGAGCGCAACCACGTCTATCCGCTGCAGGGTAATCTGCGCACGCTGCTCAGCATGGATATGCGCCCGCGCGCCATCCCTGCCGAAGGCCCCTATGTCTTCCGCCCCAGCGACACGCGTTATGCGCTCTATGCCTGGCCATCGCTCGTGCCCGGATGGAACGCCACGGCGAAGCTGGAAATCTCCTCGGGCGGCGATAGCGGCCCGATCTTCAACCAGGGCGACCGTTTCAGCGGCTATCGGATGGAGCTGAAGGACGGCAAGCCTTCCTTCACATACGATCCCACCGGCAGGGCCCTGGAACGGGCACAGGTCGCCGCGCCCGAAGCGCTGTCACCCGGCGAACACACGGTGAAGGTGGCCTTCGCCGGACATAGCGATGCGATGCAGCTGACCATGTCCGTCGATGGCGAGATAGTTGACCAAACGGAAGTCGGGCGGCTGATCCCGCTATGGTTCGGCACGGCCTATGTCGGGCACCGCGCGATCGACGACCTGGAAGGCCCGCGCCGCTGCGAATGCGAGATCGAGACGGTCACGATATCGGCGGACTAGCCGCAGCCTCGAATGGGCTTTGCCGGCGCAGATCCTGCATGCCGGAACCTGTGTCATCGCTGCGCGAAGGATTGACTTCCCGCGCTGCGTGGGGCTAGCGATCCGTCAGCCAACAACCAGAGACTGGGAGTTGATATGTTGGAGCTTGTTCAAAACCGTAAATAGTCCCGAAGCGATCGGGACTGTTCGTCGCGCTGCGTCCGGGGCCATCGGCCTGCGATGCGGCTGCGTGGCAACGGTTTTGCATACAGGCTTTTCCAATGAACATCTCGAAAGACGAGCAGCGCGTCCTGCACGTGCTCGCTCAAGGCGGCCATATTCATTACGATCGCGGCAGTGGCGGCCGCATTCTGCAAGTGCAGTGTTTCACGCGCGAAGGCCATGTCCTGACGGCATGCACCTTCGAAACATTCCGCAAGCTGCTGCGCAAGCGGCTGATCCGCTCACGCGCATCCATGCCATACCGGATATCCGAGCTCGGCCGGCGCACGGTCCGCTCCCAGCATGACAACCGGTAGCGGCAAACCCTCTCTCGCCCCTATTCGGACGCGTGCCGTTCGGTAGGGGCGAGCCTTGGAGGCAGTCGAAACGCCTCAGCTATAGGGGGGCTTGTCCAGTCCCTTGGCGCTCTTGGTGAAGATCTCGCAGCCGTCTTCGGTAATCCCGATCGAATGTTCGAATTGGGCGGAAAGCGAACGGTCGCGCGTCACGGCGGTCCAGCCGTCATTCAGCAGCTTTACGCCCGGCTTGCCGAGATTGATCATCGGTTCGATGGTGAAGAACATGCCCGGCTTCAGCTCCGGCCCCGTACCGGCCTTCGCCGCATGGACCACTTCCGGCGCATCGTGAAACAGCCGCCCCAGCCCGTGGCCGCAAAATTCGCGCACCACGCCGAACCGGTGGCTTTCGGCATGTTCCTGAATAACGGCGCCGATATCGCCCAGCCGCGCCCCCGGCTTCGCCTGCTCGATCCCGATCATCAGGCACTCATAGGTCACATCGATCAGCCGCCGCGCCTTCAGCGGAGCTTCGCCGGCCACATACATCCGGCTGGTATCGCCGTGCCAGCCGTCAAGCAGCGGGGTCACGTCGATATTGAGGATGTCCCCTTCCTTGATCGCCTTGTCGCCGGGGATGCCGTGACACACGACATTGTTGAGCGAGATGCAGCAGCTATGCGCATAGCCGCGATAGCCCAGCGTTGCAGGCACCGCACCGCCATCCAGCGTCATCTGCCGGACCACATCGTCCAGCTCGCCAGTGGTCACACCCGGCTTCACCAGTTCGGTCAGCGCGTCGAGAATATCGGCGGCAAGGCGCCCGGCCTTGCGCATGCCTTCATAGCCTTCCGGCCCGTGCAGCTTGATCGTGCCGTCGCGCAGCACAGTCTCGCCGTCTTCAATGATCTGGTACTGAGTCATGCCCCCGATGTAGCGATGGAAGCCCGCAAATGCGAGCTGTTAGCGCACAACGCTGAAAGCACTGCGAAATTCCGGCTTGACCGCCGCCCTGATCGCCTCGCTCACGCCAAGGGTGACTTCATAGGAGCCTTCCGCATAGGGCCCGGCATTGTATGGCGGCACCAGAAAGCCGATCCGGTCGAATGTCCGCCGATTGGACGATCCCAGGATCACGGTGACCGAATCCAGGCCGATACAGGCGGCCATCCAGTCGTCCTGATCGCGCACCACCGGTTCGCCGCGCTTTTCCTGCCGCTGCCTGTCCAGCAGGTCGCAGAATTCTTCCTGGGCAGCCAGTTCGAGATCTTCGGGTGCCGTGAATAGCGAGATCGGCAAACGGACCGTTTCGGCCTGCTTGTCCCACAGCAGGCTGCCAAAGGCGTAATTGCCATGGGCGCCGCCCGTAAATTCCCAGAACGTCGCCGACAGGCTCAGCCAGCCAGGCAGATCGGCCACGACTTCCCAGCTCGTACTGGATCCATAGGGGTTGAAGGGATAGCCGGCCTCGTCGGCATCGGCGCGCGCGTCGATCGCCAGAGCGATGTGGTCTTCACGCGTTTCTTCCATCCGCGCATCGAGCACGGCCTTCAGCTCGGGGATCCGCGCGGCCTCCTCGGGATAGGCATATTCGAAGCTGTAGACGTCGTTGCTCTCGGAAATCTCGACCGCGGTAGCAGCGCCGCCCGCGCTCTCGCCTCCTGCCCCGGCAGCACCGGCCGCAGCCTCCTGTGACGGCACGACCCCGCCCGCGGCGAACTCCGACCCCTCTTCCGAGCAGGCCGACGGTATGGCGGCCAGCATGGCCAGGGAAAGCAGATGGAAGCCCTGCACTTTTATCTCTCGCGAAGTCGCCCCAACTCAGGCAGAGGAGAGCTATGGCGGACAAAGATGCACTAATCCAGCCCGATCGCGGGCAAAAAGCGACCGACATCCAGATTGTCGACAAGGCGGGCTTCCCTGCCTGGTACAAGGGGCTGAACGCGGCGCAGCGCGCCTCTGTCGATGCCCAGCAGTTCACGGGCGGTGGATACGAGACGGCGATCGTGCCCGATGGCGACGGCTGGTTTGCGGTTGGCGGCGTAGCCAATACGGCCGACCTTTCCAGCTGGTGCCTGGCCAAGCTGGCCGAAAAGCTGCCCGGCGGGACATACCGCCTGGCCAAGGGCGAGGCCGGGCCGGCAATGCATGGCTGGCAAACCGCGCAATACCGTTTCACCCGCTATCGCAAGGATACCGAGGAAACGGGAGACCGCATCCTGCTGACCGGTGAGGTCAAGGCGATCGAACCGGCCTTGGCCGAAGCGCGCGCCGTGTGCCTGGTGCGCGATCTGGTCAACACGCCAGCGGAGGACATGGGGCCCTCCGCGCTGGAGGCGGAAGTGGAAGCGCTGGCGAAGACGCATTCGGCCAAGGTCACCATCATCAAGGGCGACCGGCTGGAAAGCGAATTCCCGATGGTCCACGCCGTCGGCCGGGCCGCCAGCCGCCACCATGCGCCGCGCATGATCGAGCTGAACTGGGGCGATCCCAAGGCGCCGCGCGTCGCCATTGTCGGCAAGGGCGTATGCTTCGACACGGGCGGGCTCGACATCAAGCCGGCCCGCGGAATGGAATTGATGAAGAAGGATATGGGCGGCGCGGCCCATGCGCTGGCGCTGGCCGGCCTCGTCATGGGCGGCGGCCTGAATGTCAGGCTGCAGCTGCTGATCCCCGCGGTGGAGAATGCCGTGGCCGGCAATGCCTTCCGCCCCGGCGACGTGCTGAAATCGCGCAAGGGGCTGACGGTGGAGATCGGCAATACCGATGCCGAAGGGCGCCTGGTTCTGGCGGACGCCCTGGCACTGGCATCGGAAGAGCAGCCCGACCTGATCCTGGATTTCGCCACGCTTACCGGCGCGGCCCGCGTTGCCCTGGGGCCGGACTTGCCGGCGATCATGGCCAACCGGGAGGAGACCGCGCGCATGCTGGCCGATGCGGGCAAGGCCTGCGACGACGCAGTGTGGCCGCTGCCGCTGCACGAACCCTACGCCGAATACCTCAAATCGGACATTGCGGACACCAACAACGCGCATAGCAACGGCTATGCCGGGGCCAGCGTGGCCGGATTGTTCCTGGGCAAGTTCGTCGGCACCACCAAGGACGGCGCGCCGATCGACTGGGTCCATTTCGATACATTCGCCTGGCGACCGGCGGCCAAGCCGGGCCGCCCGAAGGGCGGCGAGGCATTGGGCCTGAGGGCGAGCTGGCGGATGCTCCAGTCCCGCTACGGCTAACCGGCCCGAAGACGGTGGGGCAGCGGCAATCTTGCCCTGCAGGCGCGCTCGGTCTAAGCGCCCCGCTTTCCTGAAGGGTATAAAGACAAGAACAGGGGTTATGCAGGCAGGGAAGGACACGAAATCGGCAGAAGTGCCGCAGGGGCCGTTTATTCTGGGCGGCCCGGTGGAAGGGCCCGATCCGCGCCGCACTCCGCTCCGCGGAGATATCGCGCATATCGCCCTGGCCGGCCGCTATTTCGTGCCCCATTATGTCGTCCCGCTGGAGCGTATGGTGGGCGATATGGGGGCAAGTCTGCGCGCCGAAGCCAGCGAGGATGCAGAGATCGTCTTCGATCTTTCACCGGGCCAGCGCTTCGACGTGCTCGATACCACCCGCGATTGGGCCTGGGGCTGCTGCAGCCTCGACGGTCCGGTGGGATATGTGAAGCTTGAAGAATTACTAGACCCTTTCGCGTAAGGGACGGACATGACCAAGAGTGTTTTCATCGACGGGGGCTCCGGCACGACCGGGCTCGAAATCAGGGACCGGCTTGCAGGGCGCGGCGAATTTTCGCTGATCGCGCTCGACGACGCGCGCCGCAAGGATCCCGAGGCCCGCCGCGAAGCGCTCAACGATTCCGATTTCGTGATCCTGTGCCTGCCCGACGATGCCGCGCGCGAGGCCGTGGCGATGATCGAGAACAATCACACCCGCGTGATCGATGCGTCGACCGCGCACCGCGTCGCCCCCGGCTGGGTTTACGGCTTTCCCGAGATTACCGGGCACGAAGTGGTGGCCGATGCCTGGCGGGTGTCCAATCCCGGCTGCTATTCCACCGGCTTCATCGCGCTGGTCGCGCCGCTGGTGCGCGCCGGATTGCTGCCGGCGGACTGGCCCTACACCGTCAATGCCGTTTCCGGATATTCGGGCGGCGGCAAGTCGCTGATCCGCCGGTTCGAGGAAGACAGCGATATCGCCTGGCGCGCCTATGCGCTCCATCTGGGACACAAGCACGTGCCCGAGATGCAGCAGCAATGCGGCCTGTCCATCGAGCCGCTGTTTACGCCGGCCGTGATCCCTGCCCATCGCGGCATGGTGGTGGAAGTGCCGCTGCCGCTGGCGGCGATGCCCGGCGCCGGGAACGCCGCCGACATGCGCGAATGGCTCGCCAATTTCTATGGCGACAGCCCGATCGTGCGCATGGGCGAAGAACCGGCGGACGGCGAAATGCTGCTGCTGCGCTCGCGCGAACCGGGCGACCGGCTGGAGCTGTTCGTCTTTGCCAATGCGGATGGCAGCCAGGCGAAGCTCGTCGCCATGCTGGACAATCTCGGCAAGGGGGCCAGCGGTGCGGCGGTGCAGTCTCTCAACCTGATGGCCGGCCTTCCGGAAACCGCTGGTTTGCGCCTCTGACCGAGCTAGGCTGCCTAAAAAACAGGCAGCTTGCTGACCAAATTTTACCCATCGTTAACGGCAATCCGCACGCATGATTGTTGTCGCGGCAGCTCGCGCCTGATTCAATTCTTACGAATCCGCCCTTTCCTGCGGGCCTATGATCTTATACCCCGCGTAACTGCACCTTGGCATGATTCTTGAAGATAAATTCTTGAAGATGAACCGGTCCGGGGAACAATTCGC